>JBCDBM010000022.1:0-23532 GCA_039183665.1 Pseudomonadota bacterium
CATCTGACGGATTAGTCTGCGTACAACACCGGGCTGATCCAAATCTATTAGAAGGTAAGATATCCCTTGATGCTTATTTTTGTCGGGTTCGGTACGAACCAGCGCGAACATGTGCGTCGCCTTGGCGCCGAGCGACGTCCAAATTTTTTGACCGTTGATGATCCATTTATCGCCTCTCAATTCACCGCGAGTACGAATTGAGGCCAGATCCGATCCCGCCCCAGGTTCTGAGTACCCTTGGCCCCAAACAAACTCTCCAGTCACAGTCGGAGGTATAAAAAATTCTTTTTGCGCTTGAGTTCCACTTTCCAAAAGCGTTGGCACGAGCATACTCATGCCATTTCCGCCTACTTCCATTGGCGCTTTGGCGCAGGTAAACTCTTCTCTAATGACTTGGGCGAGTATTGGATCAGGTGTTTGCTCTGAGCCCCCAAACTCTTTCGGAACTGCACGATAGAGATAACCGGCTTCAGTCGCGCGACGACGAAAAGATCTAGTATACGAACCTGCGTCGATTGCGTGGTCGGCTTTTGGCGCCCAATTTTGTTCAAGGAACGCGCGAACTTCTGTTCGTAGCGTCTCGGCCGCTTCACCGTAATTGAGGTTCATTCCTCGTCCTCAGCTGCCTTTTTCTCCGCTTTGTTCATGCTCGCCGAAGCTTGCACGGAAAGAGACATGAACAAGCTTTCTTGATCTAGATGAGCTTCAAATTGTCCGTCTTCCGCGAAATTCAAATTGCGCTTCATGTAGCGCCACCCAATGCGCGGCCCGTTCGTTAGGCGCTCTGCGATTTTTAAGCTCTCTGTTTCGAGCACCTCGTCGTCGAAAATTTTGGTATAAAGACCGAATTCCAACGCGCGCTCGGCATCAAATTTTTCGCCAAGAAAGAACAGTTCCCGCGCTTTTGCGGTACCCAAAATTTTCGTCCAAAACCAGGTAGCACCAAAATCGCCAGAGGCGCCGATACGATCAAATGCGGACAAGAACGTCGCTGAACGACTGGCAAAGCGTAAATCGCAGGCTCCTGCAAGACCAATCCCCGCACCAGCAACAGGACCGTTGATCATCGCAATCGTTGGTTTTGGCATTTCATGCAGCAACCGAGCACTCTCAAACTCGCCACGCAACCGAGCGTGTGATTGTTCCACTCGACCACCAAGCTCACGGTTAACAATTAAATCGGATCGCTTCCGGTTAACGTCTCCCCCTGCGCAAAACCCTCGTCCGGCGCCCGTTAAAACAACGCATCCGATAGAGTTCGCCGCACTGGCGTCCAACACAGCATCTGCCAAAGCCGCCATAATAGGTTCATTGAGGGCATTCAACCTATCAGGTCGATTCAGCGTAATCTTTCTTACGCCTCCAATATCCTCTGTAAGAACCAGCGGCGCTTCGCTCATCCCTTAGATAATTCCCAATGTCGCGCCATCATTCGCGCAGCCTCTTCGGCAAGCTCAGTAGGTACTTCCGGATACATCGCTACTTTGTCTTTTGACGGAAGAATTATTGTAGCCGTCGATTTAACGGTTTCTTCGTCTCGCTGGTTCGTAAATCGACAAATTATATCAACGAGGCATTGGCCGTTTTCCTCGCGCTTACCGACGACCTCACCAGTTATATATTGAACATCGCCCATATAGTTAAACTTGCGAATCTCATCATGAACATGAGAGACGATGCCTTCATCGCCAGCCCAATCGCTTAAGTAATGAAAGAGGTAATTCTCTCGCATAACGCCATAATCATAGGCCATTGGGTTTCCGATAGCCTGCGCCCAGATTGGATCCCAGTGCAACCGTTGAGCGACATCAGGCACGCCGTGTTCATTCTTTATATAGAATGCGGGTATCCGCTTGCGGTTTCGAGCGGCGAGACGACCGACTGTTGGAGCGTAAGGAACAAAGCCGTACCCACCCGCATGGAAGCACATCACGTCTGTAACGGTCAGAGGACCCTTGACCATTTTTCCAAGACTGTCGCCAATCTGCACATCTTCGAAATATCGCGTATTCGCGCCTTGGACATGCTCGGCTTCGTATATCGCATCGATCGCTGAAATATCGTCATCTGTGTACTCAGCTGGTTTGATTTCCTTGTACTTCCCCTTTTTGGCCGCCGTCTTGCGCTCTGTACGAATACGAAGAATTCGATAAATAGCTACAACCTCGGCACGCTGATTGACTTTCACATCTTTGCGTATGGCTATAACCGACCGCCCGGCGAACTCGGATTCTTTTACTTCGCAGCTTTCTTCTCCATTGTAGGAGAAGAGCGTGTCACCGGGCCGTACTGGTCGGTAAAAGTCCCATTTTGAACCGGAAACGAATTGATGCACGCCCCTAAATAGACCTTTGCGCAATCCACGGATTTCGTCAGGAGTTGGATCTCCTTTCATTGGCGCATTTATATGACCCGCCATCATGCCCGGCGCAATAACACCGCCCCAGCGCGTACCGCGCGCATATGCAGGGTCGCAATAAAGTGGGTTGTCATCACCGCAACCATGGGACCAATTGCGGATGTTATCCTCGGTCGCGGTTTGTATATACTCGCGATGTTTCGATGGTTCCATAAAGCCGACCAATTGATCGTTCCGACGAATATCTTCGTCGGTGATCGAGTAATCGACCGCCTTTTGCCAATCTTCGCTTTCTAAAAGTTTTTCTTTCGTTTCAGACACTGAACGTCTCCTTGAACAGCTAGGCGATTTTAGCGAGCTTTTCCTCAAGCATATCGCGAACTAATGGCAATGCGGGCTTCATAGAGGTCGTACGCGGCACGTCGTCGACAACCACGAATTCTACAGGAACCTGATAAGCAGTGAGATGCTCTCGTGCGAATGCTCTAAGTTCAGAGTCTGCCGGCGCTTTCATCCCAGATTTTAGCATAATCGCGGCAACGGGCACCGCCCCGAGTCGACGATCTGCGCGGCCGACAACAACCGCCTCTCGTATACTCGGGTGCCGCTCCAAAACTGATACGACCTCGTCAGGGTGAACTTTAAACCCTCCCCTCAGAATGGCATTATCCGTACGCCCCAAAATATAGAGAAAACCGTCCTGGTCGATTTTCGCACGATCTGTGGTCCGGAGCCATTGGCCATTATTGCCAAACTGACGCGCCTTGAGCTCAAGCACACCTTCCTCACCTACCGCCAGCGCGTCGCCGGTGTCCGCATCAACGATTCTTCCCTCGACGCCTGGCTGGAACCGGCCGACACTATCGGGCTTCGCTCTGAAATACTCGCGGAAATCCTCTATTGACCAACCCGCAACTGCACCGGCGAATTCCGTCGCACCGTAATTTTGCAAAACCGCGATATCGTAGCGGTCCAAGAACTCTATCGCGGTAGCAGGATCAAGTGGCTGCGTGCCTGTTCGCACGGCAACAAGACTGCGAAGGTCTTCTTTGGGAACATTCGCATCCAATATCATACGCAATGCGGCTGGAACGGCGCCGGCGACCTTGGGGCGATGGCGCACAACGGCCCCACACCAATTCTCAACAGAAAATTTTTCAAGCAGGCAAATTCTGCGCCCCGCCGCGAACGACGATAACGCCCCCCAAAGACCGCCAATATGGGACAAAGGACTTACGACCATCTGCAAACCGGAGCGAATCTTCGGCGGATCCTCAGGCGCACGCCCTTTCTCATAGGACATCGCAGATTTAAAACTATCTGCATACGCATCTCTTTTTAGAGGAATACGCTTTGGCTTTCCTGTGGTGCCGCTAGTAAGCATCTCGATAAAAACGCCTGGACTAGACATCCGCACCAAAGACGGATCGTATTGGGAAAATCCGTCTAAAAGCGCGGCGCCCTTTAGGGTTGGCTCGAGCTCAATTACCGCCGTCCCCGAAGCCTTTAACGACGCAAGAACACCAGGACGCTCCAGGTCGTCTCGCAAACCAATTACAACCGGAAGCTCCAGGGTGCTGATGTCTGCATTTAGTTTGTCATCGGGCAGCATCGAGTTGATCGACACAATAACCCCATCCATGCAAATAACGCTGATTATCGCGGCGAATGGGTCAGGATGGTTTCGCTTAAGGATTCCAATTCGGGTGTCTTCGCCCAACCCTAGCGCATGAAGCTGCGCCGCGACGGTTTCCACCACGTCGCGAAATGCGCCTCGGTCATACCACGTTTCATTGAATTCGATGAGATCCGCCGTTGGATCAAGGGTCAGCACATCACTGAACGTGGAAGAAAGAAACGACATATTGGATCTCTCGATACTATCCCAGCGAGGTTGCGCACCCTTCTTATATAACCAAGTAGTACTTGTTAAAAGCTGCGTATGCAAGCCCGCTTAAAGATCCTTGAATGGCACTCCTTTATCCGCGCGCATTTCGCCAGGCATTCCAAGCACGCGCTCGGCGATCTGGTTTCGCAAGACTTCGTCTGCGCCGCCGGCGATTCGCAGCGCCGAAGACCAGATGTAATCCTCCCAAATTGCCGACGCGCCGGCGTCATCTGAACCAATAGCCAGCGCTCCATACCCCGCGATCTCCATGGCAAAGCCGGCTGTTTTTTGCAGCCTGTTCGCGTAAGCGAGCTTCAGCATTGAGGGAAGCGCGCCTGGATTTTCACCTCGAGAAATCAACGTTCGTAAGCGCGCCTGAAAAAAACGCTCGGCATGTTCTTCAGCATACGCCTCGGCCAGAGACATCCGAACTTGGCCGTCTTGCAGTGACGAACCATCGGGAGCGGAGCGACGGATATAGTCGAAAAATTCTTTTACTTTGCCATGATGGCTCTCATTCAACCGCTCGCCCATCAACACGGTCATGCAACAGGCCCAGCCTTCGCCTTTGGCGCCGATACGGCATACATCGGGCACCACAACATCGGACAAGAACACTTCATTGAAATCTGACGCGCCAGACAATTGGCGAATAGGCCGGACCTCGACCCCCGGCGACTTCATATCAAGCACAAAAAATGTGAGCCCCTTGTGCTTCGGAAGATCCGGATCAGTTCGAGCAATCAAAATGCCCCAGTCTGCGAACTGCGCCCAACTCGACCAAACCTTTTGGCCATTAACGATCCAGTTATCGCCATCGCGAACCGCGCGCGTGCGCACCGCAGCCAAATCGGAACCCGCCGCCGGCTCTGAAAAAAGCTGACACCAAACTAGTTCCCCACTAAGCGTTGACGCTGCAAATCGCTCGATTTGGTGTTGCTCGCCGTGTCGCCCGATCACCGGTAGCGCCATGCCTTGCGCAATGCCGACATATGCGCCCTTAGGCAGATTATAATGTTGTTCCTCTTCGTCATAAACGAGTGCTTCGAGGATGGTGCCGCCGCGCCCTCCGAGCTCGCGGGGTAGCATAATTCCTGCAAAGCCAGCCTTATGAACTTCACGCTGCCACGCAAGCCCCCTTGATACTTGCTCTTCGTCGCTAATTTTCTCTCGCACTGGCATCTCATGCGCCGGCGCGAACGCCGCCAACCAAGCGCGAACCTGAGCTCGAAATTTCGCTTCTTCGGGCGTGTCCTGAAAATCCATTCTCTAAACCTTCGCGACTTTCGGACTTGCCAGCTGAGAAATTATCTTGTCAGCCCAATATGAGCGCGGGCCTAAAAGCGCTGCATTCATCCGTTCACGTCGGTAATAGAAATGACAGTTGGCCTCGAACGTATACCCAATGCCGCCATGGACCTGGAGATTCTCGCGTGCCGCGCTCTCGAAGGCTGACAACGCGGTTAACTGGCATGACGCAGCAGCAGACGACAGTTCCTCCGGCGCGCCGCTGACAGCCCACGCCGCATAGTAAGCGCTTGATCTAGCGAATTCTGTTTGCACTAGGATATCGGCTAAACGATGTTTAATAGCCTGATAACTTGCTAAAGGCCGGCCGAAAATACTGCGGTCCATCGCATAGTCTTTAGCCATATGAATGCAGGCTTCGGCGGCGCCCACACTTTCAAATGCGAGTTGGATCACCGCTTTGTCGATGATCTGATCAAATGTTGCGCTGCAAGCAAGTAATTCTGCTTTGGCGTCTATAAAGTCTAGCTCATATGCACTGCGTAGCTGATCAAATCCTTCAAGCTTTCGACGTTCGACGCCTGGTTGATCTAATTGCACAAGCGCTAATGCCGATGCTTCTTCGCAGGCGACGAGAACGATCGCAATGTCGGCGATCCCGCCATCAAACACAGGCCATTTTCGACCGTTTAGCTTGCCTGATCGGAAACGGACGCCGGGGCTTGTGGGACGCCAACCTCGCGAGCCTTCGCCAATTGCTACTGTCGCCACGGTCTCGCCACTAGCGATTTTAGGAAGCCAATTCTGCTTCACTTCATCATTGTCGGCCGCGAGAATAAAGCTAGCCGCGAACGAGATAGCGTTGAAAAACGGAATAGCAGCATTTGCGCGCCCAATCTCGATGCTGACCACGCCGAGATCGAGATCGGTTAAGCCCATCCCTCCATATTCTTCAGGAATGGCAGCGGATAGAAATCCAAGCTCGGCGAGCTGCCGCCATAACCGCTCATCCCACTCCGCATTCTCGTCAATTAGCATTCGCAATCGATCAAACGACGAATTATCGCTAAGCAGTCCCCGCACCTGCTCCGCGATGAAAATCTGCTCTTCCGACAACTCAAAATTCATTGTCGCGCCTCTCCTCGACGGTCTCGGCCCAATCGCCGGATAATCGCTTGAAGGCCTTTCATGTGCGTATCAATATACATACCTGCTTCAGCCAAAGAGTGTCATCAAACTTTGCGCCAGCGCCCTTTGCCGGTGTACGAACGGCCGAAAGTCCGACCCAAACAAAGCGAGTCTATGCAACTCTAGTTATTTCACTTAGATATAGATGTCGAGAGATTAGATAGCGACGAGGACGAAATGAAATTCGATACTATTTTGCTGGATGTCGCGGATCATATCGCGACGATCACGATCAATCGCCCCGAAGCGATGAACAGCTTTACCCGGCAGATGATGGAAGAATTTGAAACCGTATGGCGATATATTGCTGATACGAAAGACATTCATTGTTCTGTGTTGCGCGCAGCGCCGTGCAAGGCTTTTTCAACGGGCGTCGACGTTAAGAAAATCACTGAGCCTAGCGAAGACGTGATCCATCCTGACGTTTGGACCGCGCAGGACCCCGGCGATAAACTTGGCCCGAAAGCGAACGGATGCTGGAAGCCAATGGTGTGCGCGGTCCACGGTATGGCGGCTGGCGGAGCGTTTTATTGGATGAACGAAGCTGACATCTTGATTTGTTCGGAAGACGCCACCTTTTTCGATCCGCACGTTACATATGGCATGACCTCCGCACTTGAGCCGATCGGCGCGCTGTACAAGATGCCTTTAGGCGACGTGCTTCGGATGACCCTTCTCGGAAATGACGAACGGATTACGGCGGAAACGGCCCTACGAATGGGCCTCGTAACCGAGGTTACGTCACGAGAAGGTTTATGGGATCGCGCTCATGAACTCGCGCAGATTATAGCAGCAAAACCCTCGGTGGCGACAGCCGGAACGGTGCGCGCAATTTGGGAAGCGCTTGACATGCCAAGGACAGTCGCTCTCCGACATGGGCTAAAATACGTTCAGATCGGTAATCCAATCGGGCAACCGCAGGTGGATCGAACGACTTTGATGGCGAATAAAGCCAAGGAGTACAGCCTTCGCTGAGTTGACTATTTGACCGAGCATAACTTATTATACTATGTTTAATAACTTGGGCGATATGAGTTAAATCGGAGATTGTCCCGTGAGCGCAATGATTGACCAGATTCATAGCGACACAGCCGAGGCCCGCTGGGCCCGGTTTACGCCAATCCGAACTGGCGAAGATTATGTCGAAAGCCTGCGCGGGAGGGATATCGATGTTTATCTCTTCGGAGAACGGATCGATGAGCCGGTTGATCATCCAATCGTTCGACCGTCGATCAACTCACTAAGACGCACCTATGACCTGGCGATCGAAGAACCCGAACTCGCCACTGCCCATTCGCAACTTATTAATGCGCCGGTTAATCGGTTTCTGCATATTGTAGGATCGCCAGACGATCTGGTGATGAAGAACCGCATGCAGCGTCGCCTGGGGCAGCTCACTGGCACTTGCTTCCAGCGCTGCGCGGGTCTTGATACGATATCCGTGCTGCACTCGATCACGTACGACATCGACGAAAAACACGGTACAGATTATCATAGCCGGTACCTTGAATTTATGCGTCACGCGCAGCGCAACAATGTGATCGTCGGCGCCGGTATGACAGATCCCAAGGGGGATCGTTCGAAACGCCCCTCAGAGCAAAAAGATCCCGATCTCTTCATGCGCGTGGTAAACCGTGATGAGAACGGCCTGTACGTGCGCGGCGCAAAAGCACATATGACTGGTGGGCTCAACAGCCATTGGATCTGCGTCATGCCGACGATGAACCTCACGGAAGAAGACAAAGACTATGCCGTCGTTGGCATGGTGCCGGCAGACGCCGAAGGCATTACCCATATCTATGGTCGCCAATCTTGTGATTCTCGCGCGATGGAAAAAGGCGATATTGATCAAGGGAACGCGAAGTATGGCGGCCAAGAAACGCTAGTCGTGTTCGAAGACGTCTTTATCCCCTGGGAGCACGTCTTCATGGATGGTGAGTTTGAATTCGCGCAGGAAATGGTCGCCCGGTTCACTTCTTATCATCGCGCGTCATATGTCTGCAAAACCGGGCTGGGCGATGTGATGGTCGGCGCCGCTGCTGCGATTGCAGAATACAATGGCGCGGAAAGGGCGAGCCATATCAAGGATAAGCTTGTCGAGATGACCCATCTCAACGAGACCATATACTCGTCAGCTATTGCTTCTAGCCACGAAGCCAAGCCTTTGGCTTCGGGTATCTACATGAACGACGGCATGCTCGCGAATGTCTGCAAACACAATGTTACGCGGTTTCCGTACGAGATCGCGCGTTTAGCTCAAGACCTCGCGGGCGGCATCATGGTCACCCTTCCATCCGAAGACGACTTTAATCACGAAGTCACTGGCCCAATGCTCGAAAAATATCTGCAGGGACGCACGGATATTCCGGTCGAGACCCGGCAACGCATGCTGCGCCTGATCGAAAACATGACGCTTGGCCGCAACGCCGTTGGCTACCTGACGGAAAGCCTTCATGGCGCCGGTTCGCCACAAGCTCAGCGGATTCAAATCCTACGAGCGATGGATGTTGAGCGCAAAAAGTCGTATGCGGAAGACCTGGCCGGCATCAAAGCGCACGGAAAAAGAACCGGAAACAAGACTCGCCTCATTTAGGCCTGCACAAAATCGACGAACCAGGAGATCAGAAACATGGAACGAATGCGTCCAGACGATCATTTTATGGTGATCGTCGAGACGGACGCGACCCCGATGCACATTGGCGCGCTCATTTTGCTGGAGCTCCCGGAAAAAGACAGATCAAGTTTTTCGGAGAACATTCGATCCCACTTAACAGCTAAGCTCAGACACACCCCGCTTCTGAGAATCTTAAAAGAGTCACCTCAGGGATATGACTCTGACGCTTGGTTTTCGGTACCAGAGCAACAAACCAAGACCTGCTTTCATGTTCATCATCACGATGAGACGCTAGACGAGGGAGCATTGCGCGGCTTTATTGCAAACGCGTGCATGAAGCGAATAAACCTTAGCGCCCCCCCTTTTGAGATCCATATTTTTGACAACATTTCGTCTGAACGCGCGGCGCTATATTTGAAGGTCCACCATTGTGTTACGGACGGTGTCGGTTTCCAGCGCTTATTAGATACTCTTTCAGATAATCCGACTGACGGAACAGAACCTATTTGCTCGGGATATGCGGAGCCGATCCCCTCTCCTAATGAATGGCTAAGAGAGGCGGAAGCCAAATTCGAGAGTCAGAAAAGTGATCGTGAGGAAGCGAAGTCTCGAAAATTAGACGCACTCGAAGCATTAAAAACGTTCAATTCTCTTCCGGGACACGAAACAACCGCGACGCCAGAGTTCGAATTGTCCGGCCCAACAAGCACAAACCGGGCCTACCGAACTCTTTCAATCCCTCTGCGTTTCTTCAAAAATCATGCGAAAACTCTAGACGCAAAGATCAACGATCTCTTTCTTTGGGTCGCTGCAACCGCTGTTCGGGATTACTTGAACGAGGAAAACACACTGCCCAAGCAATCGCTATCAGTAAATTCAGCGCGTAGCTATCGCATCAACGATCATGGCCAATATGGCAATCGCATTGTCGCACTTCGACCGAAACTCGCCACGAATGTTGAAGATGCGATAGATCGGTTACGCGAAATTCAGAAGTCTATGCGATTGGAATTGCAACGCTCAGAAATTGAACAGCGTTTACTCGACCAACCAGAAAAGCCGTTTGGCGCTGCGCGCAGGCGAGAGCAATTTGGCAAACGTACAAAGAATCAAGATGTTATCCTTGCGGGAAATATTACGTTGTCAAACGTACCTGGTTCCGAAAAATCGCGGTTTTTCTGCGGTTATCGTCAGCTTGCTAACTACCCGGTCCCGTTGCTTGGAAGCGGTCGGTTCTTAAACATCACTTCCAGGCGAAATGAAGGCTACCTCGACTGGGGGATTATGGCCGATCCGGAGAAAGTTCGCGATATAGACCGCTTAGTTGTTCTGATTGAAAGCGCTATAGAGCAACTTGGATGCCTGGCGAGATCTCACGAGGCGGAGACAATCGCGTGAGTCGGCATATCATTTTCTTGTCGGGCATCTTTTGCGATTGGGGTCTATGGGAAGGACAGATTGCGACGCTATCGGACATTGCGACGTGTCAATACGTTGCCCCGAAAGGCGCGACCTTGCGTGAAATGGCAATCTCAGTACTGAGCGAAACGCCAGAGAGTTTCTCATTGGCGGCGTCTTCTATGGGCGGCTACATTGCTATGTATATTGCGCAAATAGCTCCAGAGCGGATTGAGGCTTTGTTCCTCTCTAACGTGAGCGCCCAACGAGATCATTCGAAACAGCGAGAATTGCGACTGTCTACGATCGAAGAACTGAAGTCCGGCGACTTTCACCTTGTTGTTGAACGACTGCTGCCTGCTCTGCTAAGCCCGGGACGGCGCGCGGACGAAGCTCTGATTGATACGATACGCCGGATGATGCATCGGGTTGGTCGTAAGACGACACTACGCCAACAGCTCGCGACGATAGACCGACCGGATTTTCGTTCTTATTTGCCAGAAGTTGAGATTCCGACGCTCGTCCTAACTGCCGAGAACGATCGCGTGACGCCGCCCGAGCTCGGGGTAGAGATAGCGTCATTAATCAAAGGAGCAAGGCTAGAACACCTCGCAACATCTGGACACCTTTCAGCGCTTGAGTCTCAAGCTGAAGTGACTGACCTAATGCGAGACTGGTTGTTGAGCTAAAGGAGCGTATTCAGAGCGCCCTATTCGCGACCACTACCATAAAAAAACCGTCTCGTTCTATCATTTTTTAGTCGCACCAAAATCAATATAACTTGGAGAATTCACAATGGCCGAGGCCCTCATTGTCGATACTTGTAGAACGCCACGTGGGATTGGCAAAGTTGGCAAGGGCGCTCTCGCTCACTTGCATCCGCAGCACTTGGCAGCCACCGTTCTTAGCGCCATAGCAGAACGCAATGATCTTAATACTGAGGATATCTCCGACGTCATATGGGGCACGGCGACGCAACAAGGAAAACAAGGCCTGGATTTGGGTCGAATGGCGGCGTTACTGGCTGGTTACAGTACGCGCGCTTCGGGCGTCACTCTCGATCGATTTTGTGGTGCAGGCATTACAACAGTTAGCATGGCCGCAGCACAAATTATGTCGGGCATGGAAGATCTGGTTGTTGCGGGTGGGACCGAGATGATGAGCTATACCGCATCAATCGCAGATACCGAAAAAGTTTTATTCATGGACGCCGACAATCCTAAATTGAGAGCGCTACACCCCCAATCGCATCAAGGCGTATGCGCTGATGCGATCGCATCTCTCGAAGGCATTTCGCGCCAAGCGCTCGATGAATTTGCATGTGAAAGCCAAAAACGCGCCGCGAAAGCGATTGCTGAAAACCGTTTCGAAAAATCTATCGTACCTGTTCGGAATGATGATGGCACGATCGCACTTGATACTGATGAGTACCCGCGCCCATCCACCAACTTCGAAGCTTTGTCAGGATTGAAGCCTTCATTCGGGGCTGTCGCTGACTATCCGTTGACTAAAGAAGGATTGACTTTCCGAAAACTTATAAACGCGCGCTACGAAGATTTGGACTTCGAGCCCAAACATCATGCGGGCAATTCCTCCGGCGTTGTCGACGGCGCCGCTGCGGTACTCCTCGCCTCGGAAGACTATGTAAAAAAGAACAACCTCAAACCGCGAGCAAGAGTTCTAGCGACCGCGAATATGGGTGATTGCCCAACCTTAATGTTAAACGCGCCCGTACCGGCTGCAAGATTGGTGCTTCGAAAGGCGGGATTGTCGGTCAATGATATCGATGTTTGGGAAATCAACGAGGCCTTCGCCGTCGTGGCGGAAAAATTCGTCCGTGATTTGAGTCTGGATCGTGAAAAAGTCAACACTAATGGCGGCGCTATAGCGCTTGGTCATCCAATCGGCGCAACCGGTTCGATCCTCATCGGAACTGCGCTTGACGAACTAGAACGCACAGATAGTCGTTACGGATTGATCACTATGTGCGCAGCTGGCGGCATGGCCCCCGCGATTGTGATTGAACGGATCTGATCCGAAAGCGCGAATAACTCTCGATAAGTAACATCGAGCGCTAGTGTTTGTCGAAAAGCGCGAAAGCATCTGGCGAGATAAACCGGCGCAAAACGTTTTCGGTTAGCTGGGCAACGTTGTTGTCGTAGTTGTTGTAAGACAGACAAGAGCACCAAGATATCGACCCGGTCGAAAATACCGCGCCGCCATTCGGTGTCTCATAGAAAACCATGTCAGCCCGCACACCAGGAAAGATGCTTCCGCCATAGAGCGATTGCATTGCCGGCGCTTCCTCTACGACGAACTGGTAACTGTCTGTAAATCCGGTTGCGCTCGCCACGACTAGCGCATGAGGCGGCGTCCCCAGAGCGGGATCCGCTTTGTCGACCTCAAATCCAGCGGCGCCCCAGGCGGAGACCAAATTAGGAAAGTCGCCAATCAATTCCGATTCGATGCCGTCGAAAATAAACGAGACGCGCGGATCCTTACTCAATTCTGTCCGTTGGTCAGGACGTCCTTTGTCAAACCCTTGAGCAGCAAACCCTACGCCGACGAAGCGCTGGGGCGCGCGCCCACGCCACGCCCAAATGCCCCCTTGTTCACCCGAAAGCGAAAGATGGCCAGCACCGCGCTCAGTCGACCAAGCACGCGTTCCATGATCCCGACGGATTTCAATCATGCTGCCATCGTCGCTGATCGCCGTGACCCAGTACAATCCGTTCCCAGACAGATAAATAAACCGTCCGCCATTGTCAGTATACTCTGAGAGGCCATCTAGCATCGCTCCCGTCCAATACTCGTGGTGCGTACCGGAAAGAATACATCTGTAACTAGCAAGCGAATCTGCTCCTTCACGATCTAGATCGTGGTCGGTTACTACGTCGTAGGCGAAGCCCTTCGCTTCGAGCCAATCTAGTAAATACAAATCGGCGCTAAGCTCATGGGCGCCATCAACAAAGATATTTCGAGAATCGGGACGCACATTGTTTAACATTGGACGCCGCATTGTCGCCATCGCGATCCCGCTTCCATCGTCGTGACAATCATAGAGACTTCGAATCCGATTTTGCTGGCAGTAAGCTGTAAAATGCGGTTGCGGATCGTCGATCGCTAGCGGCGCGACGCCGGGTGGTAGAACATCTGTACTGAGAAGTTTATTCGCATATGCCTGATAACTCACTGTAGGCATTAGGAATGCGATTTCCGCGGTTGCTTCGCCTTTAGCAGGCCGTATAGCAAATGGGATATGATCGAAGAAACCTTCGGCCTCGAGACGCAACGCATAGACGCCACTGCGCAGGCCGTCAGGAATTTTCAGTCGATGACTAGGCTCCCATCCGCAGTCTGCAAGATCATCTTCATGGAGATGAACGGCATTGAATTCCGCTGGCGCATGAGCGGGATTCATCTCGTCGCCGGAAAACGAGAATCCCGGAATAAGGCGCATTGGGCGGTTTAAGGTCCAACCGTCAAAGCGACGGCCTAAGCGGTTCGGAACGCATGTGCCGCCGCTTTCGGCAACGAAATCCCAAGCTCCAATAGCAGTCGTGGCGACCGGCGCGTCAGGCCCCCGTTGCATCAGAAGCGCCAATTCTTCATCTCCAAGTGCGCGATCGAACAAAATTGGAGTGTCGATCTTCCCGTTGAAGCAATCGCTCGAGCGCCACGAACGATGATGAGGGTCCAGCGCTGAGGCCCCTAACAAGATAGTGGTATACTCATCGGGCTTAGATTCGGGTTCGTTTGGAAACGCGGCTGACAACTTAGCAGGCGTCAATGCAAAAGCTCGAGGCGCAAGTTGAAGATCAACGACGCCGCGTTTGACAACGAGAACTAACTGATACCACTCCCCCGACGTCAAGGAGAAATCCGTGCTCGACAGGACGTCCCACTCTTGACCGCCGGACGTTCGTCTACGCAAATTCAAACGGCCGTCAGCGCTGAGGGTGACGCCAAGCGCTCCACCAGTTGAAACTGGTAAAGAAAGGAGGCATTGCTCAGAACGATGAGGCAGAAGCGTTGGCTGAAACCGAAGAAAAAACGTTGCGTCTTCGATGGGCGGTAAACCAGGTAGGACAACGCAGGACCCCGTCGCGATAGTCTGTAATCGCCCCTCATGATCACCGACAAGTAACCCGTCTATTTGCTCAACTTTGAATCCAGGACCAGACGGGTTTGGATCTCCATGGATTAAGCGCACAATACTCGATCTGTAGTGCGACGCGGCGGTGCTGATAAAAAAGGTTAAGGTCTCTCCAGGCCTGGCGCTCCAACGATCCACATAACCCGTTATTTTCAAGTCCGACATGGAAGGCCTTCCCTTGCAAATAAGCTTCGCTACCAAGGATATACTTCTATTACTTGGTTGCCTAGGTAAAAATGCGATGATTAGGTGTGCCCTGTCTCGAAAGGCCCACAGTCAAAATAAACGCTTCAACGAACAAGACTACAAAAGCTCAAAGCCGCTCACAAAAATTGGATAGACCGGTCTACGAAACGTCGCGAGCGGCAGTATATGAAATTAAGTATATCATTATTTATTCTGTACACTTATTTCTCCCTATAGCATTAAATCGCCTTTCAACTCCGCAAGCCCGTTTCACCGTCGAAAGCGCATTCGCGATTGCAAACTCGAGCAGCAAGGTCATTAGTCGATGTGGCGAGAGGCTTCGTCATACTTCTGACGGTATTGTTGAGACACGATCGGTCATGGCGCCCCAATGGCGCTGCGCGATCATCAAAGATGACGCGCTGTTGAATAACTTGACCGCGCGGGAGAACGTCGATCCGCGCAATGCCGCTAAGATCTTAAAGCTCGCGTTTCTGGCGCGGATATCGCCCTTGCGATCATCGAAGGCAGACAGCCGACTGCGCTGACGCTTGAGAAACTAAAGCGCACCAAAAATTTGCCCATCGCTTGGGCGGATCAACGTGCGCTTCTCGGCTTCCCCTCACCCAAACACTAACGCCTAAAACGCGCTCGATAGGTGGAAGAAAAGTCTGTTGGAGATATCCGGCGCGAAGGCGGCGACATATCGATCCGGAGCGGCGTTTTGCATCGAACAGAAGGGTCTCGATGGCCCTAATCCGTTGATCCTATTACCCAAAACTTGGAGACGCAGCGGAGCTCGAAAAGCACTCGACTGCTTGGTGAAGGACAGAGTCAGAAGATAAATCGGCTCCGCGCTTTCGCGCCTTTGCCTTAGACCAATCGTTATGACGCAGGATCCCCGCGGGCAGCGTCTCCGTTGCGAAATCATTGGATAGCGAGTTCTAGTCCACGTTTCCAACTCCAGGTAGTCACCCTATTTCTAACGCGCCAATCAAATCTCGGCAGGTCAGCGTTCGAGAATACGACAGGGGTAGCGCTAGAAAACCCAAGCCTAGCATCCCGCTATGCTCTTATTGATCTAAACTCCGATACCGCTTTGCGTTAATGCAGAAAGAAGCTCAGCTTATCCGCTTATAATCAATGCCTCGAGAATTCGCATCTTCTTGTCATAGATCGATGCGGCCGAAAACTCTCGTTCGATCATTTTTCGTCCCGCGCTGTTAAAGCCGGAGGTTTCTGCATTTTTCTCCAGCGCTTCCGAAATGCCGTTCGCGATGGCCGCGGTATCTTTGGGATCCACGAGCGCCATTGCACCCGAAACTTTTTGATTAATCTCCTGGACTGGCGCGACATTGGAAGCCACGACATTACAGCCAGTGCTCAGCGCTTCCAAGACAGACCATGACAAAACGAATGGGATTGTTAAATAAACGTGTACGGAGGATGTTTGTAGAACTTGCAAATATTGGGAGCGCGGCAAAAGCCCTGTAAAATGCACTCGATCCAAATCAAGATCGCACTCCGCAAGCGCCTTTTGTTTGTATGACTCTCCATCCCGGAGCTTTTTCCCATACGCCACGCGGTCTTCGCCCACGATCACGGCATGCGCGTTGGGGCGCTCTTTCAATACAATTTCTAGTGCGCGCATGAACTCCGGAAAACCACGATACGGCTCCATCCCGCGGGCGACATAGGTAATCAATTCATCGACGTGGGTGAGGTCAAGATCAGGCAATTTCAATCGAGATCCTGGACGCGGGCAATAATACTCAGTGTCAATACCGTCATGAATGACGTGGAGTTTCGAGTGAAAAATATCGGGGAACTGCTCTTTTTGGAACTCCGTCGGGCATATGCCTAAATCGCTATGGGCGAGATCCATCAGAATCGCGGCATTGCGTGCTCGAGCGCGCAATTGATTATCCATGCTTCGGCTTTCATCGTCGAGAAACTCTACATCTGGCGCGTCTGCACGATAAAACCATTCAAAATATCCCACCAACTTCGTCTGTGGCCAGATGTCTTTAACAAATAGTCCCGGCCCCCAACCTGAATGAGCGACGACGACATCAGGTGAGAAACCTTTAGCTTTTAGTTCTCCGGCGATGCGCGCAACAGCCTGGCCATTGAGCACCGCGCGTTCGAAGTTCACGCTGTAGGGGTGTGTCTTCGCTTCAACGTCGCGATGCGGCTTATACGTAACAACATTTATGCCGGGTATCGAAACGCCCTCGCGCTGCGTCACGAACCTGACATCCCAGCCTTCGCGCGCTAAACATTGGCCTAGCCCACCAAATTGCGCAGGGAAGTTATTGTGCAAAAACAGGATACGCATGGGGAACTATTGGCGTTTAAAGAACTTCCGCGCAAGCGATAATCCTCATCGGTAATAAGGCTTTGCTACGCACTCGGCTAACCGATCGACGCAGCAAAATCTACGTAATTGCTGGTTGTGTCAGACCTGCGGTGTCTGCCGCCCTCGAAGGCGTCCGACCTGCTGTCAAACGCGGCCATGGCGTCGATCAGTCGATTGTAAGCAGCCTCTCCGGCGCCATCGTCTCCTGTGATGCTAGCGTGGTCCGACAAAGCCGGCTGACGGCGGCGGCGGCTTCCAAGTCCTCTATTGTTGTCGAGGTCAAAGTCATCTGCATCGATTTTCCCCAAGAAACGATCATACAGCGATTGGACGCTGGAATTTGCGCTTGTATCAGCAAACAGCGCGTTGACATCGATTTCTTTGTTTAGCGATTGACGTTCCTTTAGGAGCGCGATCGAGTCGACTTCTCCAGTTTTCGTGTCGCCGATCGGCGCCTCTGATGTCTCGAAAGGAGCCGTTTCCGGTTCTTCATGGGTTGAGAAACGGAACACAGCGTCGCCAATTTCGCCAACTGATCCGTCCGCCTTTTGATAGGTGGATGTGTTGAGGATAAGCGCATCCACGTTGTCGCCGATTTCGATGCCTGTGGGTACAGGCGTCAAGTCAAGCGAGACAATGCCCGCCTCTTCCAGCGACATGAGTTCGCTCGACTGGCTGATGGCGTCTTGGTTTGCGTCCTGCCAAATTTCAAACTCGTCGAAGCGATCGTCGTTTGCGTCTAATACACCGTCTTCATTGCTATCAAATGCGGCAAGCCCCTCAAGGTCGGTCATGGCGCCTGGCAAATCATCAACAAACGAAATTTCAGAACCGTTGTCGATAACACCGTCGCCATTACGGTCCAAAACCAATAGCGCGTCGTTGGCGCCGACCCATTCCGTTCGCTGTCGGAATCCATCGTTATCAATATCAAATTTGATGTTCGTCGCACCGGCCGCCCGCAGCTCAAACCCGTCATCGTCTAGATCAAAAACGATAGGCCACGCCTGCCCAGCAATGTGATAAAGCGCAGGCTGTAGAGTGGACGTACCGTCGTTAGGTACGAGCAAAGGATCAACAAGATCATCACCAGAGACGCTATCGCGCCAGATGTAATTAGCATCTGGTGCTTGCCACTCCAAGACGCTTGGAGATGAAAGGTATCCTACTCCGAACCTAGCGACACCTAGCGGGTTGCTTGGCGTGCGAAAGTAATAATATTCAGCTAGCGTATTGCCTTGGTATATTATTGTGTCTTCATAAACATACATCCCTTGGGCTTGCGCAACAGGTGATAAATCCTCGGTTGTTGGTACGTTATTGGGATCATAAACGAATAGTAATTCGTCTTCATTCACGACTGAGATATTGAAAACCATAGGGACCGCTGTTTGGCCCGAGTCCCGCTCAGTTGCTGTAACCTCAAGCGCATAACTTGCCTGATGATCTTCGTCTAAGTCGGCGTTCGGATCGAGAGTGATAATACCGAACTCTGGATTGCCCGCATAAGGCTCAATTTTGAATGGGGCGACGCCGTTGGGATCAGGCGTATTTCCATTCGTAATGGAATAATCAAATTCAACGCCTGATATTGAATGAAGCCCGTCCGGATCAATACCTCGCACGTAGGCGACCACAAAGCCCTCGGGACCGCCGCCCTCAGTAACTTCACCAAACACGTTTAAGTAAGAGTCGTCCCATGTCCCAAAATTAGCGCCGCGTTCTGTTTCGGGCAGTAGGTCATCTAAGTTGCCAACATTCACAGTCAGCGTCGCCTCATCCTCCTCATATCCAGATCCACCATTGCGATCCCGAACCACAATCTCGTAAGTGGGTGTCGGTGTTGATTCATAGTCGAACGCATTGGCGGCGTTCGTCTGAATAACACCGGTAACAGCATTGATTTGAAGTTTGCCGTCGTTCGACGTCCCGGATACGCCGTTGGCGCCTGATCGGAAATAGTATCTCAAAGAGGCATTGGAGGATCCTGGCGTATCAGGATCTGTTGCGGAGATCGTTGCTACTGTGACGCCCGCCGACGAGTTTTCGTTCACGGATCCTGAGGCGTTGTTCAGATCCGGTTTCTCGTTGACGTCGTCTATATAAACTTTGATCGTCCGTGGATCTGACTTTCGAACATCGGCAAAGTTCGTATCGGGATCAGAAATATTCAGGTCCGTCGCAACGACCGTGACATTTAGATATTTCCCACCACCGTCTGTTAAAATCTCGGCCGGCGGTGTTTCGAAATCGAGGATATTGCCGAGCGTCAGGTTCGCCGTGTTGGCGCCGCCATTGACTAAATCGAAGCTACCCGCTGCGTTGCCGGTCGCGCCGCCAGAGAGGCGGAATGAATAGTCAACATCGGCGCCTTCCGGATCGGTCGCGCCAGAAATCTCACCGATAAAGTCGTTGACTGAGGCGTCCTCATCTAACCTAAAGAATACAGCCGGTGGGTCCGTCCATTCTGGTTTCTCATTCTCATCGGTAACATTGAGCGTGAAAGACACCGGCGCTGACGCCAAACCGTTTTGGTCGGTTGCTGTAACTTGAACACTTTGCGTGCGGTCGGCTGCGTTCTCGTAGTCAAGGGCCGGCACCGAAGACTTGAGTTTTAACTCCCAGGTTCCAGCAGTGTTTCGTGTTTCGAAATTGGCTGCATCCGCACCGCCCGTGACCTGGAAAGTATGCGTGTTACCGGCATCTGGATCAGTGGCGGAAAGAATGCCTACAACGTCGCCGACGCTATTCTCCTCAATCGTCAAATTACTCAACGAAACATTCGTCGGTGCGCCATTGACATTGACGGTCAGCGATCCAGATGTTGTTGCCGTGTCGTTCGTTGTATCTGCGCTTGAAGGCACGGTGGAGCGGGCAATGACAGTCAATGGAATATCGGCGCCGGAACCAGACGGCGGTGTTATGGTCAGCCCTGAAAGATCGGCGGGCGTTAGACTCCAGAGACCGCCCCCGAGGTTTTGTCCATTGTTTAGGGACCAGCCGGTATCTGGGCCGGAGATATCTATCTCTAGAACCTCAGTGCCAGAAGTATCGCTAAGCGCTGCTGTGATGTTTAGCGCGATGGGTTGGTTTTCATTTCCAGAAGGTGTTGGGGGCAACGTCAATGACGGGGCGTCTGCCGCTTCATCGATCGATATGCTGAATGTCAGCGTATCGGTTTGACCCGCCAAATCCGTCAGGGTGACGTCGATATCAGCCTCAAGGCCTGAGGCATTATTGAATGGCGCGAAGGTGATTGTTCGCGTTGCGCCAGTCTCACCATTATCGTTGATGATCCCTGGTAGATACGTCCCAGAGGTAAGCGCTCGTAGCGTTAGTTGATCATCAGGCGTTTCGCCATCGCTCACAGTAAACGAGAGTGTTGTCGATTCATCTTCCCTGATGACGACGTTGGACAAGTTCTCCGACGTGGATAATGTTGGCGGCGAGTCATAGCCCCACGCCGCGTTGATCTCGCTTTGGATATTCGGCTGCAACGAAGCGAAATCAGGCGGGGCGGCGCCGTGGCCATCCATAATGGTAAGAAGCGTGGGCACATCCACCGACTGGTTCGCGATGCGCGCACCAGCAATAAACATGTCCACAACAAAGTTCTCAGCAGGCGCACCCGTTCCATCGAACCAGTCTTTGATTGTCGCGCTACTCGCTTCACCCAAGACGCTGACGACTAAGTCATTGCCAACTTTCTGGAACCAAAGATCAGTGTTGGCGACATCATCCGCATAGGTTATAACGTCAAAGCCCAGATCAGTGTCATAATTGTCGATCGTGTCGTGGCCGGTGTCGCGCCCTAAGAAATAGGCGTCATTTCCATCACCACCGATTAATGTGTCATCGCCGCCCTCGCCGTGAAGCTGGTCGCCTTCAGAGCCCGCGGAAATGTAGTCTGCGCCGGCGCCGCCATAAAGGAAATCTCCACCCGCGCCACCGTAAAGCGAATCATTTCCGTCGCCGCCATATAGATGATCGCGCAAGCCAAGGCCCTGGAGATTGTCATCTCCGAGGCCGCCTTCGATCGTATTGTTCAGATCATTCCCGACGAGCGTATCGTTGAAATCAGACCCAATCAGATGTTCCACGCCAGAAACCATGTCGCCGATCGCGCCGCCGGCGCCAGCTGCGCCGTCAATCGCAATGTCGACAGCGCTGGTCGCGCCGGCGTAACTAACAACGTCGTCGCCGCTTCCGCCAATAATCGTGTCGGCGCCCACGCCCCCAACAAACGTATCGTTGCCAGCACCGCCATCGAGGAGATTAGCCGACGCATCGCCTGTAAGCGTGTCGGCGAAATTGGTGCCAACGATATTTTCCAAGGCCGTGTAGTGGCTAAACGCGCCTTGCCCTTGTGCACTCAAATCAAAATTGAGCGCGCTGCTAAGGTCACTGAAATCGATCGTGTCCGATCCAGATCCGCCGTCTACAGAACTCAGCGTATCTCCGGGCGATAAGAAGTCGTTACCTGAGCCGCCATCGAGCGTGTCCGTGCTCTCATGCCCGAATAGAGAATCAGCGCCGTCGCCGCCAACCAGCTCATTGGCGACAGAATTACCATGAATGATATCATTGTTAGAAGATCCGATTACGCTCTCGATGCTGATTAATGTATCGCCAGCAGCGTCGCCGCCAGTCGCGGAAGGCGTTCTCAAATCTATGTTTACAGCGGAACTGGAACTCGCGTAGCTCGCGGTATCCGAGCCAGCCCCGCCATCGAGCGTGTCGGCACCCGAGCCGCCTTGAAGCGTATCGTCCCCGCCCATACCGCTGAGCGTGTCCTCGCCGGCGGCAGAATTTCCTATCGTAGACAAATCGTTGGCGCTACCGTCGCCATCAAGCGCGACGCCGGCGACTAGGAAAGATAAGTCGAATTCATTGGAGACGGAGTCCAGTCCATCGCTAGCCGCAACGCGGATCGTTATCGTCGAACCTACGAGATCGCTTGTCGGCGTCCCAGTGAACGTCTGGGTAGAAGTATCAAACACTAACCAGGAAGGTAGAGCTGATCCGTCGCTAAGCGACGCGCTGTAGGTAAGCGGATCGCCATCTTGGTCCGTGAACGCGGAACCTGCCTCATCATGGCTGGGGAAGTTGAAGCTGAATAGACTGTTTACTCGCGTGGATTGATCCGGAAGCGCCTGATCATCGCCTATCGCGGGCGCGTTATTTGATGAAACGCCCAGCGGCACATCGAGATCCGCAAACCGCAATATCTCGACATTGCTGACGTCGTCTATTTCGCTGGAAGCGATATGGGTAACTGTCGTATTCGAGGAATCGACCGTGTATTCAGATCGCAATCCACTGAAGATAACAATATCGTTTCCGTCGCCGCCGTCATAAAAATCTGCGCCGGCACCGTCGATGAAGATATCGTCGCCGCCGCGGCCATACAGAGAATCATTACCCGCGCCGCCGTCTAGGACGTCCACGGCGGCGGCTGCGCCATACATGGCGTCCGCAAAGTCTGTTCCCTGAACACCGTAGATGTTGCTAAATGTGTCGCCAAGCGCATCACCAGTACTGGCGATTGTATCGTCCGCGTCAAACACAATTGCTGACGAGGCATCTTGATAACTAGCCCAGTTTTGGCCGGTTCCGCCGTCGAGCTGATCTGCGCCGGCGCCTCCATATAGCGTGTCATTGTCCGCGCCGCCTGTGATCGTATCATTACCTGAACCGCCGAATAGAGCGTCATCTCCTGCGCCGCCGTCCAGTTGATCTGCGCCATCAGCGCCGAAGACGGCGTCGTCACCGGACGCACCATTAAGCGAATCGTCGTCCGCGCCGCCAATTATCATCGTATTAACGCCGTCTGACGCGGTACCGTCGGAAGACACTGTATAAATGGAACCGTCGCCAAGTTCGATTAGTTCAATTTGGTTGCTGTCAGACGCTTGATCAAACTGACCAACGATCGTTCCCGAAGAAGATCCATCTCTTGCTGCAAAGCTGAGATCAGTTGTCGGGGTTCCGCTTCCACCCCCAGTTCCGCCGGACTGCCCTGTGATCCACTTGCCTTCGAGGTAATCGCTGACATCAGCAATCTCTGCAGCGCTGAGCGCCTGGCGGTAGAATAGGACCTCGCCAATGCCCCCTTGCAGATTATAGCCGTCGCCAC
>JBCDBM010000023.1:0-23452 GCA_039183665.1 Pseudomonadota bacterium
AAGTTGCGTCCGGCGTGGCTTTATCGCCATTCGTTCCAGCGATACATTCTTAAATTAATTTGTCGAAAATTTTGCCGCCCGTTTCCTCGCAGAATTAACACGCGGCGCCCCATAGTCTGTCCTCCTTAGCGCAGTTCGTGCCGTCAAATAAGTGGAGGGCGCATGTTCCCATCGATGCGCGTCGTAGTATTCGCGTCGCAAAAGGGCGGTTCGGGCAAAACCACCTTGTCCGCCCATATTGCGGTTGAAGCTGAGCGCCAAGGCGCCGGTCCGGTGGCGTTAATCGACACCGACCCACAGGGCTCTATGTCTAAGTGGTGGAATGTTCGAAAAGATCCGGCCCCGGCCTTTATTCAGTCTGTCTTCTCGAACCTGTTTCACGATCTTGACGGCGCCCGCGAGGAAGGGTTTCGGCTCGTCGTTATTGACACCCCGCCAGCAGTGACACGGGCCATCTCCGAAGTTGTGAGCTTTGCCGATCTTGTCATTGCGCCCACGCGGCCAAGCCCCCATGATTTGCGCGCCGTGGGCCCCACGGTTGATATCGCCGAAGCGCGCGGTAAACCGCTCGTGTTTATTATCAACGGCGCGACCCAGCGCGCGCGTATCACCTCGGAAGCCGCTGTTGCGTTATCGCAGCATGGCACTGTCGCCCCGGTGAATATCCATCATCGTGTAGATTTTGCCGCTTCGATGATTGACGGGCGGACGGTCATGGAAATTGATCCGTTTTGCCGCTCTGCACTCGAAGTCTCTGAGTTATGGCGGTACCTCGCTGGCCGCTTAGAGCGCTCCGAAGCGCCCGGGCGACCCGGCGACGAGATGGGCGCTGCCGTCGCCAGTCGGCATGGCCGCGTCTTTGGCCGCAGAGCGGGGTAAAGACTGTGAGTTATGCGCCAAATGATCCGTATTCATTGCAAGGCGGCGGTGCGGCGGTAGGACTGCTCGCCCGCAAAGGCCAGGCCTGTCCGGCTGTCGACGCGGCGGCTCATGAAGGCGTTGACTTTGCGTTTTCCGCCGCTGCGAGCCAGGGGCAGGCGGCCTACGCCATTCCTCCCGAGCCGGACGATCACCTCATGAACGCACAAGACGAGGAGCCGCACCAATCCACAAGCGCGGCCTTTGCCGCAGCGCCCGTTGTCGACGCTGTTTTTGAGCCCGCAGAGAGCCCGCCTGCGCCCGCCAACTCCAATGCGCCCGGCGATGGCGTCTCGGCGGCGGTTCTCTATCTGCCCGCGCCCGCCAGGACCAATCGCGACATCGATGTTGGGGACGCGGTAAAGCCGAACCTCTCCCTGGACGATACGGGCGCAGCGCCTGAAACCGTTCGCGAGGCCGGCCCGACCGATGCGCCCGCTCCAGAAGCGAAACCCAAAGAGCGGCGCTCAAAAACGGGCGGCGGGGGCGATGGTTCGGCGACGGTCGCGCTTCGGGTGTCCAAAAGCGATCTCAAGCGCATCAAAGAACTCGCGGAAGATTTCGGCATTTCCCCGCGCGCTGTCATTGCCGATGCGCTGGAGTGCTATCTTCAAGCCAACGAAGATCTTTAGCGCGCCGCCCCCTGCTTTTGGGCATTCTGCCCCCGAACCCATGGCCGAATAGACGGCGCGTTTGCGCCGTCCATGCGATCTGTGCGTAGCCCATTGATTTATCCGTAAAATCTGCGAAATTCGCCGCTCTGTTCTTGGCCGCGAGTCTCCATGCGGCGCTCTCCTTTGCGATCGACTGGGCGATAGATTTCGGGTCAATGGGACGGCTTATTTTATTCATTGTTGCGCTGTCCGCCTTGTGGCTGCTCTTATCAGGGTATTTCGACAAGCCGCTGCTGCTCGGACTGGGCGCCGCTTCAGTGCTGTTCACGGCGTGGCTCACCGCGCGCGCGCGTATTTTAGATAATGAGGGCTTCCCGATCGGGATGCTATTCGGGGGCCTCATCGGGTATATCTTTTGGCTGACGCGCGAAATCGGCAAGTCGAACATTGCAGTGGCCCGTCAGGCGCTGGCGGTTGAGCCAAAATTATCGCCGCGCATGATTGTCGTGCCGAACCCGCCGCGGTCAGTCATGGGAAAAGTGATTTTCGCCAATTCCATCACGCTGACGCCGGGCACCGTTTCCATCGACATGCGTGAGGATGAAATTCTTGTGCACGCCTTGGCGGAAGAATTTGCGGACATCCCAGCCATGACGGACATGGGCGAACGGGTGAAGAAGATCGAGCCTAAGGACACCGGCGGCGTTCACCCGTCAGATGGGGGCGCCGCGTAACATGTTCGCCGTCGCCACCGCCGCTATTCTCGTCGCCATGGTCCTCGCCTTAATCCGCGCCTTTGCGGGCCCGTCGCTCTATGACCGGGTATTGGCGGGCAACTCTTTCGGCACAAAGACTGTTTTATTGCTCGGCGCAATGGGGTTCCTGATGGGGCGGCCCGACTTTCTAGACATTGCGCTGCTCTATGCGCTTATCAACTTTGCAGCGACCATCGCGATTTTGCATTTCTTCTCCTACAAAAAAGCGACCATGGGCGAGCTTGCAGAAACCGCAGCGCCAACGGCCGCGACCTTGGGATCGCCCGCGACCTTGGGATCGCCCGCGACCGCACCCGTTTCTGCGCCTGCGCCAGGCCCTTCTGGCGAGGATGGAGGGGCGACATGAATTGGGCGCTCATACTCGATGTCTTATCGTGGATATTCATTCTCGTTGGCGGCGGCGGTGTCGTCGTGGGCGCGCTGGGCCTTGTGCGGTTCCCAGATTTTTACACGCGATTGCACGCGGCCGGCGTCACCGACACTGCCGGCGCAGAGCTCATTATCATTGGACTGATTTTCCAATCGCCCCATTGGCTGGTCACCGTGAAACTCCTGCTGATCGGCGCATTTTTGGGGCTGACATCGCCAGTTGCGACCCACGCGGTGGCGCACGCTGCGTGGATGGTGGGTTTCAGGCCGCTGACGGGCGAAGATCTCACCTATGACACGGATGGCGAATGATGGAATTTCATACGCCCATATCCTCTATTGTCCTTGTCGATTTATCGCTGCTCACCATGCTGTTGTTGGTCGCCATTGCCATGTTGCGCTCTCGGCATCTGTTTGCCGTCGTCATGCTCTCCGGCATTTATTCGCTTTTATCGGCGGCGTTCTTTGTTTCGCTTGACGCGGTGGATGTGGCCTTCACGGAAGCGGCCGTGGGCGCTGGCGTTTCAACCGTCTTGATGCTTGCAGGCATGTTGCGCACCGCCCGCCGAGAAAAAGTCCACTCGCCCCGTCGCGCGCCCGTCGCGCTCGCCGTGGTTGTTCTTGCTGGCGCCGCGCTCTTTTACGCCACCATCGACATGCCCGCCTTTGGCGATCCGTTCGCTCCGGCCAATGACGCCGTGGGCCAGCAATATGTTGAGCAAACCCCCAACGACATCGCCGTGCCCAATATCGTCACAGCGGTGCTCGCCAGCTATCGGGGCTTTGACACATTGGGCGAAACGTTGGTCATTCTCACGGCGGGCGTCGCCGTCACCTTGCTGTTGGGCGCTGGATCGGTCGTTGGCGGCAGGCGCGTTCTTGACAAGGAGGAAGACGAATGAGCGTTGATCATTTAATCCTCCGCGTCATCATCAAACTCCTCTTTGCACCAATTATTTTGTTTGCGCTATATGTGCAGTTCCATGGCGATTATGGTCCTGGCGGCGGATTCCAGGCGGGCGTGATTTTCGCGGTCGCCTTTATTCTCCACGCCTTCTGTTATGGCCTTGATGAGACCAAGAAAGTTATCCCAGAACGGGCGTTGCAAATCGCGATGGCGATTGGGCTCCTGTTTTTCGCTGGCACCGGTTTGGCGACCATGCTCTTGGGCGCAAACTTTCTCGGCTATGACGCCATCGATCCGGACTCGACCCATCACGCCGGTCAGCATTATGGCATCATCCTTGTGGAATGGGGCGTCGGGCTGACGGTGGCGTCGACCATGCTCAATATTTTTTATCAGTTCTCGGGCCGCGAACCAGACATTGATCAGGAAGACTGGTAGTGGACGATTTTTTCACCTTCGCCTTAGAACGATACAATTATTGGATCGTCATCATCTTGATGATGACGGGCCTCTATATCGTGATATCGCGCGGCAATTTGGTGAAGAAAATTGTCGGGCTGAATCTGTTCCAAACTTCCGTTTTCATTTTCTACATCACGATTGGCAAAATGGTCGGTGCGACCGCACCCATCTATATTGGCGATGAACTTTATAAAGCTCATGGCGATGATCATGGAGATGGGCACGGCAAAGGGCACGACAAGGACCATGGCGACGCCCATAACGGCGCCGCCTATGACGACTCCCACGCATCCGATCACGACAGCGCCCACGAAGAGGGGCTGCATGCGGCGCCCCAAGCGAATGATCGAGAGGCGAATGACCTTGGGTCTGACGCGCTCGACCATGGCGATAGCCTTCACGGGAAAATCGACAATCTGGGCGCCAATGATTTGAAAGCCGCGATCGCCGAGGCGGGTCCAGCGGATGGCGCAGATGCGGACTCGCTGCACGATCTTTCAGATCGCGTCGACGCCGGCAAAATTGCCAATGATCCATTGGTCAAGCCGCCCAGCGAGGACGCGCCGGCGCTCGATATTGCTGAAGCGCCCTTGCATGAGGGGGCGGGGAACACCCTGGAAGATTTCCAGGGCGTCGCCGATGCAAGCCATGGCGCGATGGAAATCATGTACGCCAACCCATTGCCGCATGTCTTAATTCTGACGGCGATTGTTGTCGGCGTTGCCACAACGGCGGTGGGCTTGGCGCTTGCTGTGCGCATTCGCGAAGCCTATGGGGCCATCGAAGAAGACGAACTCGAAGCGCTTGATGCGGTTGCTGAGTTCGGCGAGGGCGGCGCGGAAGCGGCGGGGGCGGCGCAATGAACCTTATGGAGCAAGTGCCGGTTCTGCCGGTCGTCATTCCTATGCTCGCCGCGCCCTTTGTGATGATTGCGCCCAACGGGCGCGCGCCTTGGGCGATGGCGACCGTGGTTGCGTGGGCGACGTTTATTGCGTGCATCTTTTTGTTGCAGATGGTGTCGCAACAGGGCGTCATTTCATATGCGCTTGGCGATTGGGCGCCGCCAATAGGCATTGAATATCGCATTGATCTGGCCAATGCGTTGGTCTTGCTCTTGGTGTCGGGCATGGCGGCGGTGGTGTTTCCCTTCGCCTACAAATCAATGCAGTCGGAGATTGATCCCAAGCAATCGTCATTTTTCTACGCTGCATTTTTGATATGTCTTACCGGCTTGCTGGGCGTCACGATCACTGGCGACGCGTTCAATATCTTCGTCTTTTTGGAAATCTCATCGCTCTCCACCTATGCGCTCGTCGCGATGGGCGCCCGACGTGATCGGCGCGCGCTTACCGCCGCGTTCAATTATCTCGTCATGGGCACCATCGGCGCGACGTTCTTCGTCATTGGCATCGGGCTTTTGTATCAAACCACGGGCACGCTGAACCTCGCTGATCTTGCCGATCGAATTAGCGATCAAGACAACCGCATGATTGACGCGGGCTTTGCGTTTATTCTGGTGGGGATCGGGCTAAAGCTCGCCATGTTCCCCATGCATTTGTGGTTGCCGAACGCTTATACCTACGCGCCAACGGCGGTGACAGCGTTTTTGGCGGCGACGGCGACCAAAGTCGCCGTTTATGTGATCATCCGCTTTTTCTATTCCGTGTTCGGATTTAATTTCGAATTTTTGGGCGCGGCGTTCACCTGGGTTCTCTTGCCGCTGGGGCTCGCCGGTATGTTTATCGCTTCGCTGGTGGCGCTATTCCAAGAAGACGTCAAACGCATGCTCGCCTATTCGTCGGTCGCGCAAATCGGCTATATGCTGGTCGGGCTCTCTTTTGGCACGGTCGAGGGCGTCTCGGCGACGCTGGTCCATGTATTCAATCACGCGCTCATGAAAGGCGCGCTCTTTATGGCGATCGGGTGCGTTGTCTTGCGCATGGGCTCGGCCTCGATCGCGTCTTTCTCAGGCCTCGCCAAAACGATGCCCGTCACCACATGGGCGTTTATCATCAGCGGGCTATCCCTCATCGGTGTGCCGCTCACGGTCGGCTTTGTGTCGAAATGGTATCTGCTCGAAGCCGCGTTCGATGTCGGCCAAGTCTTTGTGGGCTTTTTGATTGTCGCCAGCTCGCTTATCGCCCTCGGCTATGTAGGGCGCATTGCAGAGCTCATGTTACTGCGCGAGCCGCCGGAGAACGCACCCTCGGGGACGACCCCGTGGTCAATGCTCATCCCCATGTGGGTTTTGGTGGCGGCCAATGTGTATTTTGGTCTGAGCACGACGCTGACCGGCGGGGTGGCTGAGCGCGCGGCTGCGGCGCTGATGAGTGCGGCGGGAGGCGCGCCATGATTTCCGCAGGGCTTGCGATTGCGCTTTCCGTGGCGTTGCCTCTCGTCGGCTGTCTGGCGATTTGGCTGTTGGATAAGCATCCGAATTTGCGCGAGGCGGCGACGCTCACCACGGGGTGGGTATTGCTGATTCTCGCCATTACCGTGTTCGCGGTTGTCAATTCCGGGGCGCGACCGGGCTATCAAGTTTTCGAAATCATCGACGGGCTGACGCTAGAGTTCCGCGCCGAACCGTTGGGCGCCATGTTTGGCGTCATCGCCGCCGGTCTTTGGCTCGTCAATTCGGTTTATTCGATCGGCTATATGCGCGGCCATGGCGAGAGCCATCAGACGCGCTTTTACATGTGCTTTGCGATCGCAATATCTGCGGCTATGGGCGTTGCGTATGCGGCGAACCTGTTCACGCTCTTCATCTTTTATGAAGTCCTGACGCTCTCAACTTTTCCGCTTGTCACGCATTACGGCGATGAGAAAGCGCGCAATGGCGGCCGCATTTATCTTGGCATCTTAATGGCGACCTCTATCGGATTGCTGTTGCCGGCGATCGTCTGGACCTACGCGATTGCGGGGAGTGCTGACTTTGTGGAAGGCGGGTTACTGGCGCCGCACTTCTTAGCCGTAGAGCCCATCGCTGGCATCTTGCTGGCGCTTTACGCCTTTGGGGTCGGGAAAGCCGCGTTGATGCCCGTGCACCCCTGGCTGCCCAATGCGATGGTGGCGCCGACGCCGGTTTCCGCTTTTTTGCACGCGGTGGCGGTCGTGAAAGCGGGCGTGTTCTCGGTTCTTAAAATCGCGGTTTATGTCTTCGGCGTTGATCTCATCGCCGATACGGGCGCTGGAGAACCCATCATGTGGATTGCCGGCGGCTCCATTTTGCTCGCCTCCGCGATCGCCATGAACCAAGATAATCTCAAAGCGCGGTTGGCGTATTCAACCGTGTCGCAGCTTTCTTATGTGACGCTGGGCGCCATGCTCGCAACGTCTATGGGCGTGATGGGCGGGGCGACGCAGATCGCCGCTCACGCAGTCGGCAAGATGACGCTCTTTATGTGCGCGGGGGCCATTTATGTGGCCCATCACAAATCGTTGGTGTCAGAGCTTGACGGTATGGGGCGCGTCATGCCGGTGACCTTTGTGTGTTTCCTTATCGGCGCTTTATCGATTATCGGGTTGCCGCCTTTGGGGGGCTCTTGGCCGAAATTTTTCCTCATGGCCGGCGCTGCTGACATCGGGCAATTAGCGATCATTGGGGTGCTGATGGTCTCGTCCATCCTCAATATCGTTTATTTGTTACCGATCCCGTTGCGCGCGTTCTACGCCAAGCCGAAAGATGCGTCCGCCGAGCCGGTAAAAATATCTGAGGCGCCGGCCCTGTGTTTAGGAGCGTTTTGCGTGACGACGCTCGCCTGTCTCGTCTTGTTCTTCATGATGTCCGATCTCGTGGCATTCCTTGAGCCGATAACGAAATAGGGGGCGTTGAGCGATGAGTGATCAAAACCAAACCACCCCTGCGGCAACGCCCAACACTGGGTCGGACCATCCGAAGCCCGACGGCTTTTTTGATCAGCCGGGAACGCGCACGGCGATTTGGATTATCCTCATTGCGCTATGCGCTGGCTTTGCAATTGCTGGTTTCGTGATCGATTTGCACGGCTATTTCCCGATTGAAGAGTTCGGCGTCTTCTACGGGTTGTTCGGCTTTGGGGTCTTCTCTTTCATCGTCCTTGTGGGTCAGCACCTGCGAAAAATACTGATGCGTCCGGAGGACTATTACGATGAATGAGCTCATCGCCGTTCTCACGAGCCCCGGCGTCATCGTCATTATTATCGCGCTGCTAGGGCTCGGCCTCGGGGGCACGGCGCGCGCTGGGCTGTATTTGGCCGGCATCGCTGCGGCGGCGGTCGCGCTCACCCGTTATGAGATGGGTTTCGTCGTCTCGCTTCCGCTATTTGAGATTGCAGGGAATTCGATCGACTTAACGCCGTTGCGCGTTGACAAGCTCTCTTTCATCTTTGCCCTGATTTTCCTCATCGCGGCGGCGTTGAACGTCATCTATGCCTGGCGGATTGGCGATCGCGCGCAGGATGTCGCCGGGCTTTCTTATGCGGGCGCAGCCGTTGGCGGCGCGTTGTCGGGCGATCTGTTGACGCTGTTCATCTTTTGGGAGCTTACGGCGATCACCTCAGCGGTGTTGATTTTCGCGCCGGGCACGAAACAGTCTTACGCCGCGGGCATGCGCTACATGGTGGTGCAAATCCTCTCTGGCTTGTTTTTGTTGGCGGGGCTTTCCATGTTCGCCGCCAGCGGCCGGGGGCTTGGTTTTGAGGCAATGTCGCTCACCGACGCCGAAGGCGCGTTGGACTACGCCGTTTTGGCGGTCTTCTTGGCGTTTGGCGTCAAGGCCGCGTTCCCCTTCCTCCACAATTGGCTGCAGGACTCCTATCCCAAAACAACGGTCACCGGCGCTGTCGTGCTGTCCGCCTTTACAACCAAGCTTGCGGTGTACGCTTTGGCGCGCGGCTTCGCGGGCACGGATATCCTGATTTACATCGGCGCGACGATGACCATCTTCCCGGTCTTTTTCGCGCTTATCGAAAATGACCTTCGCAAAGTGCTCGCCTATAGCCTCAACAACCAGGTGGGCTTCATGGTCTGCGCTGTGGGCGTGGGCACCGAGCTCGCCATCAATGGCGCAGCGGCCCACGCGTTTGTGCATATCCTTTATAAAGCGCTGTTGTTTATGAGCATGGGCGCGGTGCTGTATCGAACTGGCACAACCAAAGCGACGGAGCTCGGCGGGCTTTATCGCACCATGCCCGCAACGACCGTGTTCTGCATCATCGGCGCAATGTCGATCTCCGCCTTCCCGCTCTTTTCAGGGTTTGTCGCAAAGTCACTCACCATGTCGGCCGTGGGCTACGAAGGTATGTTCTTCGTGTGGCTTGCGCTTCTGTTTGCCTCCGCCGGGGTGCTTGAGCATTCGGGCATTAAGATTCCCTATTTTGCGTTCTTCGGTCATGACAGCGGCAAACGCCCAAAAGAGGCGCCGCCGCAAATGCTCATCGCGATGGGAATCGCCTCTGCGCTGTGCATCGGCATCGGGGTATTCCCCCAATATCTATATTCCATTCTTCCCTATGCGGTGAAATATGAACCCTACACAGCGGCGCATGTGGTGACCCAAATGCAATTGCTGCTATTTGCGATGCTCGCCTTTGCGTTGCTCGTGAAATTCAAGCTGTATCCCGCTGAAGTGCGTTCCGTCAATTTAGACTTTGACTGGTTCTATCGTGTGCCTGGCCGCAATCTGTTAACGTGGGCCAATGGTGCGTCGCGCGCAACATGGAACGCGTTAAGCGGGATTTGCACCCAACGCGTGCAAGCGTTGATGGCGCGAATTTATGCGGTGCACGGACCAGAAGGACAGTTTGCGCGCTCTTGGCCCATCGGCTTTATGGCGCTGTGGACCGCAGTCTTGCTGGCCTTTGTTTTGGTCCTGTCTTTTGTCGCTTAATCTGTGTCCAAATAATATTAACGATTAGCGTCAACCGCATCTTTGCCGGATCGGTAAACTTATCCTCAACTTGTCTTTGTCTTTTATGCTTACCACAGGTCGCGGCAACGACGGCGCGGCCCTAGGCGTTGGGAGCAAGAAGTGCCGGAGTTGGATGACGCCAACTGTGCGCATACGGGCAAGGTTATTGCTCGTATGGCGAAGGAGATCGTATGCGAAGCCTACGGAATTTCGCATGCGGCGCTCAACGCGCCCGGTCGCGGCGATGTTCGCTTATCCCTTGCCCGCCAAACAGCGATGTACTTGGCGCATGTTATTGGCCAACTGACGCTTAATGAGGTCGCTGACATTTTTGATCGCGAACGCTCAACGGTGAGCCATGCGTGCATCAATATAGAAGACAGACGGGACGGGCCTATTTTCGATTTAGAAATGGACTATATGGAGCGCCGTTTGCGCGATCGCATTGAAAAAGGCGAAGCGGCTGGCGTGTTCCGCATCTCTGGGGCGCTCGAGCGCAAATCGGCAAGTCTGTGGCCGCGATTGCGTTAAGCGGCGCGGTCCTCGGCGATGGCGCGAATGCGCTGGATCATTGACGCGAGGCCATTGGAGCGTTGCGGCGTCAGATGATCTTGTAAGTCAAATGCGGCCAGCGCTTCTTTTGGGTCGAGCGCCAAAATATCGCTCGGCGTTTTGCCGGAATAGAGCGCCAGGAGCAGCGCGATAAGTCCCTTGACGATATGCGCATCTGAGTCGCCCACAAAAACGAGCGCGTCTCCATCGGCCTCGACGTTGAGCCACACTTGGCTCGCACAACCGCGCACTTTATGGGCCTCGTCCCTTTTATCCTCCGGGTAGGGCGCAAGAGCGCGGCCCAAATCGATAATGTACTTATACCGGTCGTCCCAATCATCGAGAAAGGCGAAGTCGTCGCGGATGTCGTCAAATGCCGTCATAGGGCCCGACATAAGCGCAGCGCCGCCCAGGTGCAATGCTGAGCGGCGCCGCGGTCGTATAGACGGTGTTGCGCTAAAAAAGCGCGGTGCAGAGGGGGCGGGTCGAGATTTAGCTGGCGCTGGCGCCGTTCACCCAGCTGACGCATGACGCGACGTCATTGAGCGCATGCTCGCCAAGGCAAAAAGCTTCCTCATAGGGCGTGCGCGTCGCCGCGATGCACTGGTCGAGCGTCAGCTTCGCCATCGACAAGCATCGGTTGGACTTGTCATTGCGGGCATAGACTTCAACCAGCTTCGAATTCATGGCGTCTGTTGAATATCGCGCCGCCAAATTGAGCACCCGGTCGATAACAGCTTGGGCGTTCGATTCGCTCATATCAGAGGCCGATGTTTGCTCGCCCCAATCCGCGGCCCAAAATTCATTGGCGCTTGCAAGCGAGGGCGCAACGACGCCGCCTTTGGCTGGGCGCGCAAAGGCTGGCGCTTCAGCCGCGCCGCGCGATCGGCGGAAGGTATCCACCTCAGCGAGACGCTTTTGGCCGTTGGCAACGCGTGCTTTGCCCCAGCTTGTTTTCTGCATGGCGTAAGCTTGAGATTTAAATGCCTCGCCAAGGGCGGTGACGCGCGCCGCATCTTGCGCGGTCATGGCAAGCACCGAGGCGATCGCTGTTTCCGCGCCATTGAGCTTGCGCGCATAGCTGGGATCCAAGGCCAAGTTCATCATCAACCCAGCCTGACCGCCGGGGTTTTTGCCCCTGCGGCGCTTTTTGATCTCTTTCTTGATAGACGCGGCGAATTCCGGCGTGTCTGAGGCGACGAGCGCTGCATAGGCCACCCAACCGGACGAGATTTCGCCGGCGTTATGGGCGCCCAAACGGCGATGCGCTTCGCGGGTGACTTCGGCCGAATCAAAGGCCATGGCCTCAATCGCGGCGACGTCCTCGCGGAAACGGATGTAATTGGCGGCGGCGCGCTCAAGCGCGTCGTCTTTCGGTTGTGCAAGCGTATCGGCGGAAACGCCTGTTACAGCGACGGCGGCGAAAACCGCTGACGCGAGCGCCCATCGGGACGCGATGTTTTTACGGACGCCATTTTTCTGGAAACGTGAATGACGGGCACAGGCTTTCGCCGTGGCGCGGTGACGCAACATAGACTGACTTCTCCCAAAGCTGACAAACCCTGACGGCTTTGTCACGATACCCGTCCCCGTTTAACGTCCCGCTGACCTTGTCTGACAAATTCTAAACAAATTGCAGCGGGGTCACCGTACCGCATGCGAATTGCGGGCCGCAATCATCGTTCAGCATTTATTAACGACATTCATGAGACTTTAAGGAAAGTGTTAACCCGGATTGGGCTTTCGTTAACCGCCGGCAACGCACGAGCCTCGGTTGGACATGGAATTCAGGCCACTCTCATTTTGTCGAAAACTGGCCTCGCGCGCCAAGGGCGGGCCCGTATGGCGCGGCGGTCCGGGCGATATCGTTGCGGTGGTGAGCGAAGACGGCCGGATTCGCGAGATCTCGGCCTCTGCAACCATCGCGATAGGCGCGGCGGGCAATTTGGTAGGCCGGTCCTTCTTCGATTTTGTGCGCCGCGATGATCGTGCGCTCGTGCGCCAAGCCTTGCATCGCGCCTGCTCTGGCGAAAAACCGACCAACGCCAACGGTTTGAGCGCCGATTTTCATCTGCTCCGCGTGCAGCGGGCGCCGGCGCTGGCCGATGTGGCGTTCAAACCCTTGCGGCCGGGCAGGGCGATGGCGCTCATCCGCGATCGGGGCGAAGACTTTGAGCGCCTGCGAAAGGCGCGCGAATCGGTAGAGCGGGCGGAGGATGCGGCGAGTCTGCGCGCGGACCTGCTGGCGGATCTGGGCCACGAGATGAAGACGCCGCTCAACGCCATGATGGGCTTTGCCGGCGCGATTGAGGCCGAGACCTTTGGCAAATTGGGCGCGGATGACGCAGCGAGCGAGAAATACAAAGAATATGCGCGCTTGATCCAAGACTCAGGCGGTCACCTTTTGGAGCTCATCACCGCTATTCTCGATTATGCGCGGCTGGAAGCCGGCCGGTACAAATTGGACGCCGCCAGCGCCGCCCCAGCAGCGCTCGCCCAAAGCTGCGCGGCCATGTTGCGCGCCGAGGCGGAAAAATCTGGTCTCGCCTTCACCGTCGAGATCGCCGATGACTTGCCCGACGTAACGACCGACCCCCGTGCGGTCCGTCAGATCCTCATCAACTTGCTGTCCAATGCGGTGAAATTCACCAAAGACGGCGCGATCAGCCTTTCCGTGTCTGAAAAATGCGGGGCCATCGACTTCGTCGTTCAAGACACTGGTATTGGCATGTCAGAAGCGGCGCTTGCAAAAATCGGCGATCGCTTTACGGACGCCCATAAAAACGGGGTTCGCGGAACAAAAGGGTCGGGCTTGGGGCTAGCGCTTGCCCATTCCCTTGCAGACCTTTTAGGCGGCGCACTGCGTATTCATTCCGTACAAGGAAAAGGCACGACAGCGCAATTCACCCTGCCGATCCGCACCGATATGGCGGTGATGCCGGAGCCCGAGATGCCGGCCCTTGAGCCCGCGGAGGCGTTAGCCGACATCCAAAGCCAGCTGGACCGCGTCGCCGCCTTTCGTCGCGAACACCGCGCAAGCGCAGCGTAAATCCTGCTGCGCTTGCACGGGATTGTCGTCTTAGAAACCGACCGTAATCCCGGCTTCGATTACAGACGCGCTATTCTCGATATCAAAGTCCGCGCTGAACAGCGTCGCTTCGACTTCCGCGTCGGTGGTTGCGCGATAGCGGTAGCCGACGAAAAGGTCCGTCAATGGCGTCAACTCATATGCAAGGCCGGCTTTGACCTGATAGGCAAATGTGGTCGCGCTGTCGTCGATAATCCCGACGCCTGAAGGCGCATATTCTACATCGACAAAACCAACGCCGATGCCGCCGCCAATATACGGCGTCAACGGACCCGGCGTTTCAACGTCGTAAATCAAGTTCGCCATTACAAAGAGCGTTGAGACATCGCCTTCGCCCGCAGCGACCAGATCAGCAACGCTGGTACCGAGATTGCCTGAACCAGTCACAAGGACGCCGGCGTCTTCCGCGCTCAAATCAATGCCGCCAGCGGCGACGCCTGCGTGCGAGCCGACATCATTTTGTTGATAGCCGATTTCAAGCTCAGCGCGGAAAGGACCGTATCCCTTGCCAATCGCGCCGTTGATTGCATATCCGTTGTCGAAATCCGTCGTCCATCCGACCGGTGTGCCGTCAGGCAGGACTGTCCCGGAGGCGATTGTGGTGCCGGCGCCAGTGGTGAAGTCGCCGACAAACGCGCCGTCATTATCGGAATCGCTGAGCAACGATATGCCGCCGGAGACTGTCGCATAATAATCTTTTGCAGATGCTGCGGTTGCGAACGCTAGCGCGCTCACGCTTGCGAGCGCGGTGATTGCCAATTTCATTCGTGTACCCTCTTTTGTCTATACAAAATCGGCTTCAGTGGGGGGCCGATGAGAGGTAAACGCATATCGACGGGAAACGGATCGCTCAGCGGCTAACACAAATCTGTGAAGCTGTCTGACCAAAAATTAAAGGAGCGACCATTGTCCAAACGCAATCGCCCAAAAAGCGATTAGCCCGTTGGCGACAGCGTGGGCGATGATCGCGCCGCTGATTTTGCCTGATCGGTAAAGCGCAATCGCAAACACCACGCCGGCGAGTGCGCCCGCCAACCACCGTTGATGGATGACGCCGAATAAGACCGACGTCACAATCAACGCCTTCCAAGAAAACGCGCCTTCGGGCACGGTCTCAAAGCGGTCTGCAACGAGTTTGCGATGGAGATAGCCGCGGAATGCGAGTTCTTCGGCGACAGGCACAAGGATAACCGTACCGAGGACGCGCATGACCAAGAAAACCGCAACCCAAAGAGGATCAAGCGTCGCTAGCCAGACCGCAAGATCGCTCGGCGCGCCAGTTCGCCCCGGATCAGTCCAGATCCATGCGGCGCCAACAAGCGCGCCCAGCAAAACGGGCTCCCACCCGGCGCGCCAATCAATCGCGCGATAATAGCGCCAGAAAACCGCGAAAGCGGCAAGGAGTGCGGCGACCCGAAGGCCATACAGCCAATGGGCTTCCCCCGAAAAGGCCGACGCGATAATGCCGGCCGCGAACATCGCCATCATCGGCGCTAAAAGCGCGGTGGCTTCGTCGGCGGCTTTGTTCTGTGTGGGCGCAGCAGGGGTTTCCGCTTCTTTGCGGAAAAACGAGAGATGATGCGTTCCCGCCATAATGGCGATGGTGACAATGAGAAACATCATCCACCCCGCTTGGCTATGAAATCCCGTAATCGCAATTGTCGGCGACACATAAGCGCCAATCGAAACCAGCGCTGCAATCCGTATGCTGTTTAAAATCCAAATCGCGGCGACCCCAAATGGGATTACCCACAACACATTGGGAAAGCGCAGGCTCGCGCGGAAGATATAGAGATAAAGACTAAGGAAGGTTAGGACCAACCCAATCCCTTCATAGCCAGAGCAAACGGACGCGATGTTCACATAAAAATCGCCGACCCCGATAATCCGCTCATCGGGATAAATATCGACATCTGGAGCGTAGAGCGAGATCATGAATGCGGAAACGGAAAAAGTCGCATCCGCCAACAGCCCCCATGACTCTCGCGACAAGAGCGCGGCCGTTTGGACAAAACCCGCCGCTGCGGCGGCCAAAACCAACGTCAATCTCTGGCGCCGAACAAAGTCTTCGAAATAGGTCAGCGGCGTCGCGGCGGCCAATAAAAATCCGTATAAGGTAAAAACCCCCAGCGTCCAAAGTGCGAAGAGCCCCCATGGCGGTTCGTCAGGCGGCGTGTCGATCTGATTGAACTGGACGGTTAAGAATGCCAGGACGATGAATCCGATGAGATTGATGATCAGCGGCAGGCGCCATCGGTGTGTTCGCGCCGCCATGGACCAATCGGTGAGTGTTGCGCGCCACTGCGGCGCTGAGAGAACGCAAAACGCCGCCAAAAAGAAAATGGCGAAAGGCACGAATTCTCGCAGCACCACGCGCACGGTGTTCCATGCGGCGGATTGGTCGTTAATGAGCAGGGGATCGTAAAGAAACGCGAGCGCCGGCAATTCAATCGCGGCCAATCCGATCAACAGCGCCGCACGCCAAACGAGCCGGTCGCGCAAGAGGGCGCGCAACGGCGGCAAGCTTGGGGTCTCGGGATTGGCGATCGCGGAACTCGACATCACAACACACTTAGCGCGGCCGTTCCGGCCTGAGATAAACGCCCTAACAGCCTTTACCGCCTGCACATTAACGCAAACTCATTAACGAAAAAGCAGATCCTACCCAGCCGGCCTCGAACAGTCCCGCGCCGTGCGTAAGGAATTGAGATCGCGGCGAATAACACTAAACATTAACCATGTTTTCTCCCCCGCCCCGTCGCCGCTGAAGACCATGTCAGTTCCGCGATTGAAAACCCATATTCGCGTATCGGCGCATTTAGCGCGCGTGCGCGCCGGCGGCGCCTTTGCCGCCATTGCCCGACACGGCGATGACGACGCGGGCGCCGTTGCCGTCAAAGTGTATCTGGGCGGGCGGCGGGCGCGGCTCTTCGTGGAAGCCCGCGACATTGACGGCGTTCTTGGCTGGCGCGAGCTTTTCGCCGGCGAGGACGAGACGGGTGAGGACGAGATGAGCGAGGACGCGCGCGGCGCCGGCGATGATGCCGGTCATGATGAGGCCAAGATTGACGCGTATCTTGAAAAAGAAGCCGCCGTCGACCCGGATTTATGGATCATTGATATCGAGGACCCCAAAGGCCGCGCTTTTCTTGACGACTGACGCGGTTGACTTGAACGCACCGGCGGCGTCTTTAAAATCCAATAAACAGACGAGTGACCCGATCGTGCGTGAACGGCGATGGGTTTCGGGAGGATAACATGATGGGTCGGGTGCGTATTTTCTTCATAGCGGCGGCGGCGTTGATCCTGGGGGCGTGCGAAAGCTTGCCCATCGGCGGGCTTGGCGGCGGCGGCGATAATTATGCTCAGGGCTCAGCGCTTGCTGGCGAGTTGTCAGGTTCTGACCGTGAGGCCGTGAAGACCGCGTTCATGGCGGCGCTTTCCAATGGGGCGCCGCAATCGTGGCGTGGGCGACGCGCCAATGGCGTCGTCAGTCCTGGCGATTTCGCGCTCGGCAATTTATTGAGCGATAGCGCGGCGCTCATCCCCGCAGCACGCGCTGATTTCGATCTGACGCCAACCTTAGAGACCGAGCAGGGGCCGTATGCCGTGCGTAGCACGGTGAATGTGCGCCTTGGTCCGGGTACAGAGTATACAGCGGTTGAACAATTCTCGGGCGGCGACTCGATTGATGTTGTCGGACGCGTCGTCGGCTCGTCTTGGATGCTCGCCGCAAAAGACGGCGTCATTCGCGGTTATGTGCATGGGAGCCTTGTCATGAAAGCGCCGGGCGGCGATCTAACGCTCGCTGGCGGGCCGCGCCGGCGCGCCATATTGTGCCGTGAGTTCTCGCAACGGATGACGGTATCGGGCGCGCGCGACGATTGGACAGGCGCCGCATGCCGAAACGCGGAAGGGGAGTGGCGCCTTCAGGTCCAGCCCGAGGGGCCGACAAGTTTGCTGGGCTATTAGCAACAGATCCCGTCAGCGGATCGTGGCTGGCGGTTGCGATCTGAGTATTGTCAGTTAGCTGATCAAGAGATCTGCAGCGCGTCGGCCGTCGCTCCACGCGGTGTCCACATAGCCGATCGTGTCTGCGAGGGCCTCGCCGGCGAGCAAGATGCGCTCGGCGATTGGCGCCCGTAGTTTTTTGTTGTCTTCGGAGCGAAAATTCACATTGGGATACATATAGGCGCCGCCCGTCAGCGGATCTTTGCCCCAACGGTTCATCGCAAAACCGGTTGGCGCCGGCAGGCTTTGGCCAAGCTGGGTTTGGAGATAGTCGTGGAAGAACTCCTGCGCTTCAGCTTCAGATAAGTCTTCCAAGACGCGCCCTTGCCGTCCGGCGATGGCCCCCAACAACACGGGCGCGCCATGCGACTTCGAAAAGTCGATGACAAGGTGAATATCGGGCGCGTCGCAAAAGGCGGTCGTGTTTGTCTCTAAAGACCAAGACGCCGTTGGGTATTGTATCCATAGTTTGGTCAGCGTTCCCATATCCATGCCAGCGAGCGCGTCGCTATGGCTTTTCGGCAACCCGGGATCAAAGGTGATCCTGCCGGATTTCAATACGCCGACTGAAACCGTAATGATCGCAGCGTCCGCTTCGATGACCCGACGAGTTGTTTCGACGCGCACGCCGTCATTTGTGCGCGAGACGCTTTCCGCGGCTTCATTGAGGTGCGGATTAGATTTTTGGATCAGTGCTTTGAGAAGCGCTTGCATACCGCCGACGACAGTGGGTTCAATGAGTTCCGGAATGTCTTCCCCGTCATCGCTATCGCCGCCATTCGCGCCAATCAACACATCGCCCGATAGATCATCGAGATCAGCTGCGGACATGGCCATCAACATACGCTGCCCGGCGCACCCGATCGCATCGGCTCTCTCCAATCGTTCCCCCACAAGCGCTGCAACGCTTTTCACGCGGGGTCGCGCGCCGAAGAGTCGCTGCGTGCGATGCCAAAGATAGGGGAGCGTTAAGGCCGCTTCTAAGTCGTGCTCCAAGGCCGTGGCGTCAGCAGGCTCACCTTTTCCGCTGATGACCGCCGTCGCGTTTTGCATATCGGTTGATGCGCTGACTAAGCCGAGGTCTTTTGCAATCGGCAGCAACTCGTTGTTGGTGAGGCGCAGCCAATTCGCGCCAAGGTCGGCGGGAAAATCGCCCAGCTGCACCGTATGCGCCCGGCCGCCAACGCGGTCCGCCGCTTCAATAAGATCGACGGCATAGCCCGCTTCTATCAATCGCTCCGCCGCGCCGATGCCGGCGAAACCGGCGCCGACCACGACCACATGCGCGCCGGGCGGCAATGGTTTGACGGCGTCTGATCGGGGTCGGTTTCTTCTTATCTGGTGACGCCGGGTGGGGGCCATGATGCGCCTCTCCTAAATTGTTGCGGCAAAGCGCGCCGTCAAAATCTGAACTTACGCCGACATCGCGAATATAGCTGGGAATTTATGCAGTTCTGCGCGCCCCGCGCAATCGACCGCAAGGCCATTGGCGCAGCCCTGCCATGCGCTTGCTATGGCGGTCATTCCTTGCGTAAGTCTTTGCGCCGTTCCAACGGAGAGCACCATGCAACTTGCCTATGGGTTCATGCGCTATGGCGTCGCCGACAAAGCCAATGCGGTCCGCCTATTCGAAACGGCGCGGGCGCTCGGGATTATCCATTTCGACACCGCCGACATTTACGGCGCCAATGGCGTCGGTGAGGTGGAAACGATGCTGGGGCAAATCCGCCGCGCGGCGCCGTCGCTTTTTGAGGGCGCGGAACTGGCGACCAAGGTCGGCATCGATTTTGGCGTCCCTTATAACTCGTCTTTTGAGTATATTTCCCAGGCCGCTGAGGCGAGCCTCAGACGGCTTCAGACAGACCACGTCGACCTTCTTTACATCCATCGTCCCGATCTTATGACGCATCCGGAGGAAGTTGCGCGTGCGCTCGATAGCCTGAAATCGCGCGGACTGACCAAAGCGGTGGCGGTGAGCAATTTTACGACGCACCAAGTTGCGGCGCTTGAGACATATCTCAACGCGCCCATCGCGGCGCATCAGGTCGAGTTTTCCGCGCTCAATGCGGCAGCGGTGGAAGATGGGCGCCTTGATCAAGCCCTGTCAAAAGGCATGCGCGCGTTTGCTTGGAGCCCCATTGCAGCAGGACGGATCTTTGGTGAGAGCGATCCCGTTGCGCGCCGTGTTCGAGCCGCGCTTGCGCCGATCGAAAAACGCTACAACATGTCGTTGACGCAAGCCGCCTTGTCGTTCGTCTTCAGCCATCCCGCCGGCATTGTCCCGATTATCGGGTCGACAAATATCGAGCGCCTAAAAGAAGCGGCGGATCCCAAAATCCCAAAACGGCTTGAGCGCCCTGAATGGTATCGCGTTTATGAAGCTTGGCGCGGCGCGCCGATGCCGTGAGTCGCCTGCCGGCTTACGCGTCTACACCAACTCGTCCGAGAATGGCGGCCAAAGCCGCGGCCCAGACCAATGGGACGGCGCACGGAGAATGAAAAAGGCGCCAAGCGGGATAAGCAGAAGCGCGCCGATGGCGCCGAGCTTAACCGCTTCTCGGCCCTCATTGATTGTTTGTATCGACGGACGATGACGCCACGGCGCCTCCGGCAAATATCTGACCGTAAATTGGTCGCCCAATGCCATGCGCCGAACTTTGCGCCTGTTTTTTACGATTTCCGCTTCGAAGACTTCGCCGCGTCTATCAGTATACTGGAAGAAAACTTTCTGACTGCGTTCGCCTCTTGCGCGTCGGCGCGTTTTAAACGGCTCGCTAAACCCAGTTATTTCCGCTTGCGTTTCGACGCCGCGGGCATCCAATGCATCTTCGAAAGGGATCCGTACCAAGAGCGTATGCCCTGTGCTGACGCACACAATGACGAAAGCCACGAGCGTCAGAAACAGGCCGCTTGGCATGTTCAACACAACAGGAGGCGGACATTTCATGCCCGCGACACTGCAGATGAAAGGTGAAGGCGCCGTTTTGACGGCCGCGAGAATTTTAGTCTTTATCGTACCCGCTAGATTTGTGGCGTCCGATACCGCGCCTGCGCTTCCAGCTCGCGGCGTCCATGGGCCTGGGCGGGAACTTTTTCCGGGGGACCAAAAATCCAGCTCATGGCCTCGCCAACGCTTTTGGCGCTCGCCACATCTTTGAAGAACTGCGGCAGCTCTGAAAACCAAACAGCGAGCGGATTGACGCTATCGAAATCCCGCTTCAGGCCATAGATTGGCGTCTCTTCTTCACGTTGGAACGAGCCGAATAACCGATCCCAAATAATCAGAATACCGCCATAGTTTTTGTCGATATATTTCTCATCGGACCCATGATGAACCCGGTGATTGGCGGGCGTGTTCAACACCTCGTCTAAGACGGGCAGTTTGCCGATAAGCGCCGTGTGGATCCATGTTTGATAAGCAAGCACGATAATCAAGCCGGAAAAGGCAAGCGCTGGCGGGAAACCGATTAAAATCAACGGGAGTGTAAACATCGCGGATGCGATGCTCTCAAAGGGGCCAAAGCGAAACCCGGTGACGATGTTCATATAGCGCGAGGAGTGGTGCACCGCATGTTGTGTCCAGAATAGTCGCACCCGATGGGCAAACCGGTGCTCCCAGTAATACGCGAAGTCCGCAGCCAATAACGCCAACAGCGCGGTTTGCCAGGTGACGTCAAACTGCCATGTGACGACTGTTTCGCTGACGATGACGAAAAAGGCGTATACGAATGTCATCAGAAAAATCTCGACGACCAGAAAGGGAATTTGCGTCGAGGCGCTGGCGATCATGTCGAGCGCGCCGACGCCTTTCAACGACCTGCTGAACAGCCCCTTGAGGATCTCGATCAACAGCATGGCGCCGCCGATCAAGAAAAAGGCGTCGTCGATTTGCTGGGTGAGCGTTTCGATAAGCGCTTCGTTCATGGCGTTTGTCCTCCCACACCGGTCGTAAATGTTCGCCAGGCCAAATCAGCCGCTTGTTTTGGGGTCGCCTCGCCGCTGCGCGTGATCTCCCAGCCTGCGAAAATAAGGTGGTCATACGCCTCTAAAAGCCACGCGGTCGGGCAGCGCGTATCGAGCGCGCCCTCGCGCTTCGCCTCTTCAATGAGCTGGCGCAATTCCTCCCCTTGCCGATCATATTCGGCGCTGATCTCGGGGTCGTATTCCACCGGCTCGCGGGTCAAAAACCCATAGCGCGGCCCCAGCGGAATGAGCGCCCGCAATGACAGCTCTAGGGCCTGGGCGGCGCTCTGCACATTTTCGCAGGCTTCCTCGCAAGCGGCGTCCGTTTCCGCGATGGCCGTCTTGGCGAGCGCATGCATTAGCGCGTCGCGCGTGGGGAAGTGCCGGTGCAGCGTCGCGCGCCCGACGCCCGCTTTTTCGGCGACCAGGGCCAGCGACGCGCTGGGGTCGCGGCCCAGAACCTCAAAGGCGGCTTCAATCAGCGCATCGCGCGCCGGGAGACGGAGGGCGTTTGTCATGAGACATATATGTCTCATTCGAGACGTAAATGTCAAGGGGGGTGTGATAAAGGGGGGGATATCTCTTCGGCGCTTCCTTGGACCATCCGGCGTCGTTCCGCGCCATGCATTTATGCGTCATGCCGGACTTGATCCGGCATCCAGCAAAAAAAGAAGCCGGGCAAAGCCCGACTTTTTTGGGGGTGCTGGATCCCGAAGCAAGTTCAGGATGACGGGGGTGGGTTAAGTCCGAAAGCTATTGACGGAGAAAACTCGATGAGCAACTATTTTAGTATCTACGTTGCGGCGACGAAGATGGCGCAGTGGCTGACAAGCAAATCGAGTCTTTCGCAATTTGTACCGTTTTGTATTATTCATTGAATGGTCAAAGCGAAGAAATAGGGTTTGCCAGCATATATGCGCCTTGCATTTCTTTTATTGACTTTCGTAGCGCTCGCTCCTGTTCTTAGCGACTCCGTATTATTGCGGAACTATGATGAGCACCGCGCCTTCATGTACCTAGCCGGCGATTTGACCGGGGACGCGCCCCCGCCCAGGGAAATAATTCATTCGGAGGAAACCATTCAAGGTCGCCCTACAGTCGTGCTGGGAATGGACTATTTTTTTTGCAACCCTCCAAATGAAACATACCATATACCTGCCGGATATCTGACAGATTTCGCATCAATCCCGTATCCATTGACTTATATCATTCCATCGAAAGGGAAGCATTCACTTCCCGCGCTCGCGCATGATTGGCTATACGCCATTGGGGAAGTTGGCGCGCGCCGGAAGGCGGACATTATTTTTCTGAACCTTCTCAAAAATAAGGATGTCAACGTATATGTTCGCCAGACTATGTATTGGGCGGTAAGACTGCGCGGAAACGCAAATGGTGCGTACGGCTCCCGAGAGGAGTGGTTTCGCTTTCGAAGCGTGAACAATCCGCAAATAGTAACACGCCCGCCAATAGAGCAACCTGTATCTGGGGTTGTTACGCGGCGGTATCCGTGTGCTAAATTCCACGACAGAGAAACTCAAGACGACTTGGTTCGCGCATTCGCGCCCTCGTAACAGCACAGTCACGATTGGTTCGGACTGATGAGATCGCTGAAAGAGGTGCTGCGTATTTTGGTCGGGAGAAATTAGTCTGGCAGCATTCGTTGATCAATCAAGTGGCTCCGAGCGCGCGAAACACTTTTTAGGATCTTACCTGATAAGGTCTCGCCGATCGAATGCTTTGACTGACGGGTCACCCAGTGATCCCTACCGCAACCTCTACCCCCTGCGCTCATCCCCATCTCTCCGCACACGGCTTAAATTGCGCGAGACGTCTCGATAAAAATCCAGCCGAACGGGTTCGGCCGCGTAAGACACCGCCGGATACGCGCCGGGGATGCGGCGCAC
>JBCDBM010000024.1:0-23251 GCA_039183665.1 Pseudomonadota bacterium
GCAAAATGCGCGCGGCCAGTTCTGTTTTGATACCCGCCACCATGCCGACAGCGTCTGCGGCTTCTTGCGTATCGTTATTGCGCGCAACGCCCAATGTCTTGGCGACCACGTCCATCGAAATCTGTTGCCCGTTTAGACCGCGCGGCCGATGGCGGCGATCCGCCAAGGTCAGGATTTCTTTGACAAGCGGGTCCGGGTCCGCCGATTGCATGACGATTGGGTACAAATCAGCGAGCGCATCTTGAATAACGCGTCGGTCAAGCGCGAAACGCGACATGATGCGACGGCGGCGCTCATTGTCCACCCACCAAAACATCATGAAGCCGTGGGCGGGATCAAGCTCCGTACGCCGCATAATAAGCGGTTGCAACGCGGCGTGCGTGGCGCTCATCGCCACAAGAATATCCATCGACAAAGGCGATAACGGACAGTCTTCGCGGCGCAAGACGTGTTTTGCGGGCTCAACTTCGCGGAAAGAAACAATCGCGTCCGCGGTGGCGGTGGTGAGATCACGGCGAGAGGCAATGAGGCGCCGATGCTCAACGGCGCCCCTGCGGGCGCACTCAATAAGCAACGCTTCGGCCACTTGCGCTTGGCCAAGAATGATCTTCTCCGCGACGGCGGGTTCGTCCAGCAAAAGCATGCGCACCAGCGCTGTGGGCGCTTCGGCCACGCGCCCGACCCGTTCGGCCACCTCGACGCGCAGCTCAACCTCAACCGTATCGGTGATCTGAAGCAGCATATCGGCGACCAATGATCGCTCATTGGTGGAAACGCGGTCCTGGGGCAGCGCGATGACATCAGACAATTTGCGCACCAGCTGGGCGCGCGTGGAATAGCCCGCCTCGGGCAGCGGGGTGAGCACAGTATCTGGCTCTGGCGGCGGCGGCGGAGACGCGTCTTCTTGCGCCGAAGCTATGGTGTCGAGTTGCGGCATTGCGCGGCCTTCACTTTCAGGCGACAAGCCCCTTTTGTAGCGGAGACGCGGTTAATGACAGATTTCCAAAATTAACTGTGTTTTCGAAGACGCCGCGCTAGGGTTTTGTTAAGGTTCTGGCGCGCGCGCGGGGCAATCGCGGCGTCAGCACAGTATGGAGCGTTCAGCGTGACTTCTCACTTCCGTCTTTCCCTTATCGCCGCCCTGGTCGTCAGCGGCTGCGCCTCGGACGCCCAACTGGCGCAATTGCGCGAGTCGCCCAATTATCATTTAGGCCATGGCGATGGCTGCCTCACCGCGACGGAAGCCTCCAAGAGCTTTTCCACCCGGACCGCCCGCGACGCGTCATTGTTTGATAATGACGAAGCCTATCGCGCGGGCTGGCGCCAAGGCTATCTGGAATGCGCTGATCGCTTGCCCTCGACCAAAGACGGCGGACGGGTTCTGGGCGAACGAAATGAGTTTTAGGGCCTGTAAAGGTCTACGCCGGCCGTCACCGCTAATCTCAGCGCCCCGAAACCACCGATCTTAAACTCGGCTATATTGAAACTGTTCGCCGGTGGTTTGTCTGTGCGGGACATTGGCCCGCCGCACCGGCGCACGGTTCTTCCCGCGCGCGCAACCCGCTGAACAGCAAACGGCGCGCTCTTTTCAGAACGCGCCGCGCTTCGTGTTTTGCGTAAACTCGACTTACTGCGCTGCTGCTGCGCCTGTATCGATAAATTCAGCGCAGCTCGCGAGGATCTCAGCCTCTTGGTCAAGCTCCGCTTGAGAGGCTGGCGTATTGCGCAGATCGCGGATACGGCGCTGCGTCTCGATACGGTCGAGTTCATCGTTACACCGATCGATATTTTGCTTCAACTCGAGCGCCTGCTGCGCTTCGTAAGTCGACTGGACGGCATCGATATAGCCGATCCATTGCGTGGCGCGCGTGCGAGAGTCAGTATACCGCTGCGCATTCACAAAGGCTTCGCGCGCATTCGCCCATACATCCGTATCAGTAGGACCCGCTTGGCTGAACCGCGCCGTGCCCAAGAGCAACCATGCATCGCCCGTATCGTCGCCGAGGCCGCCGCGATTGAGCGCATTCTCAAGCGCGCGTTGCGACGCCGCATATTGCTCGTCAGCGAGCAGCACCATGCCTAAGCGATAATAGAGATCGCCGTCATTGGATCGCTGGGCCGCTTCACGCAAAATGGGAATGGATTTCTTGTGCTCGCGCGATTGGCTCCAAAGCTGCGATAGCAAGACGAGATTGTCTTGGTCGCGATCGATGTTGCCCGCCGCCATCTCTTTTTCCAGGAGCTTGGCGCCGCGATAGGGGTTCTCGAAGAACGAGTAATACTGGATGAGCGTGATGAATTCAGACTCGCGATCCAACAGACCTGCGCGATAAGCGACTTCGATGACCGCGAAGGCTTCTCTATCGCGTCCCAATTGCGAATAGGCGCCGGAAAGCTGCGTCCAGTAAGATTTGGTGCCCGGCCAAAGATTGACCATTTTCTCGAGCAGCGCCGTGCGCGGCGTGAGCTGGTTCAATTCCGAATAGACGAGATTTAACAGATCATAATAGCTTTTGCGCGGTTCGATGGGCTGTCCGCCTTCAGGAACGGGGGCGGCGACCTGCGCTTCGTGAACGCGGACGGCGTTTTCAGCAGGACTGCGCGATGCGCTATAATTGGGCGGCGTAATCTGCGTGTAAGCGGCCGCCAGCAAGTAATATGCGTTCGGGTCAACGGACTCGCCCAGTTGCTGAGCCGTGCGGATCCACGTGTTCAAACCGCTAATCGCAGAACTATAGTCTTCGACCTGAAAGTAGAGCTGCGCGATGAAATATTGCAGCTGGTTATTTCTATTGGCGGGAAGCGCACGGGTGTTTAACGCCGTTTGGAAATCATTCAGCGCACCGCGAAAGTCTTCTAACGACGCCTTAACGGACCCTCGCAACTCATATGTTGTCGCTCGGTCAAAAGGCTTCATGGAGCTGCCGCGCTGCGCGATGAGCTGGTTCAACTCGGCCAACGCGGTCTGATAGTCTTCCGCCTGCATCAGCTCGAACACGGTCTGCAGGACGCGGGCGACACGCGGGTCCAGCGTTTGCGAGCCGCGGCTTTGTTCTTCTTCCTCTTGCGCGACGGCGGGCGTCGGCGCACTCGCGATCATCCCAAACGCCGCTAGCGCTGCAAATACTCCGCCTACAAATTTCGAGCGCATATTTTTCATCTTAAAGCCTTATCAATATCCGGTCGCGACGTGAGCAATTAAACCCAATTACTCCGCTAGCTCGAAGGTGAATTGCGTCACAACCCCGCGCCGCCATTGGGCTTGGTTGTCGACGATTTTCGGCTGATATTTCCATCGCTCTGCGGCGCGGATAGCAGCGCGGTGGAAACACGAATTGGTGCTGTCGGTGACCTCCACATTGGTCACCTGCCCTTCGGGCGTGACATCGAACATCACCACAACAACCTCGCGACCGTCCGCGCGGCCCTGACAGCGATCAGGATATTGCGGCGGAATCCGCACCAGCGGTTGGGCGTCGCGGTCCGGGTTAAAGCCCGATCCGATGTTGAGATTAACGTCGAGATTTGGAATGTCCGCACGCACCCCGTCCAGCGCTGGCCGGTTCGAGGGGTCGTTCACGGCAGGCGGCGGCGGCGGCGGCGTGTCTAGGGTCGGCCGCTTAAATTCCTGATTGGCGTTAAGATCCGTGTCTTCAATCTGCGCCGTGATGTTGATGCTCAGCGCGTCGCGTTCTTCGTCGAGCTCAATCTCCTGGCGGATCATCGAGGACATAAACAAGAACAACAGTCCCGTGACGAAAACCGCGCCGGGTATGCCGACGATAAGGCGAATCAATGATCCCATACCGTCCTCCCTTTAGCTGGTCTGCGTTGTCGAAACGGCGATCTGGCTGACGCCGGCGTCGCGAATTTGATTACTGACTTCAACCAAGAACCGAGACGTTGATTCCGTGTCCGCCTGGATAACCGCGGTTGCTTTTGGATTTTCGCGGCGCAGCGCTTCGACAGTCACGCGAACCGCACCCAGCTCAACTTCTTCTTTGTTGATCCAGATCTCGTCGTCATTGGAAATCGCCACGATGATCTTCGCGAATTTCTGCTCTTCCGCCGTCACGGCTTCAGGGCGATCAACTTCGATCCCCGGCTCCTTAACAAAGGTCGAGGTCACGATGAAGAAGATGAGCATGATGAAAACGATATCCAGAAGCGGCGTCACATTGACGTCGTCTTCATCGCTTTCCGGTCTCACAAAACTCCGTCGGGCCATCTTTATTCTGCCTTCCGCTTTGCCGATGTGACGTCAGTCAACGTCGATATTCTTTCTTCAGCACCCGGACCATGAAACAACGGCCAGAGCAATTCTTATGCGCGCTGCAAACCGCCTATTGGCGTTGCAACGTCAACGAGACCGCGCCCGCGCCGCCATCTTTGGCCTGGTCCATCACCTGCACGGTCACGCCAGATTCTGAGTCCGGCGCCGCGCTGACAAGGACCACGCCCCGCGGTTCACGCGCAACGAACTCTTGCACGACCGGCTTCACAGAACCCGGGTCGATGGTGCGCACGCCGTTGACGCGGACAAAACCGTCTTCTTGCACCGACAAAACCAACGCTGGCGGCGGCACCGTATCGGGCTCGTCTTCGTTGTCCTCTGGCGTTCGAACGTCGATCCCTTCTTCGCGCAGGAATGTCGCTGTAACGATGAAGAAGATGAGCAGGATAAAGACGATATCCAGCAGCGGCGTAATGTTTACTTCCGCGCTTTCATCGCTTGAGCTCGCTGATGATTTTCTCATGCCGTTACTCGATCACCAAATTGTCTGAGACCCGATGCGACGCCTTTTCGACCTGCCGGTCGAATGCGTTGATGAAGATCAGCCCGGACAGCGAGGCCACAAGTCCCGCCATAGTCGGGATTGTCGCTTTCGAGATACCAGCCGCCATCAAGCGCGCATTCGACGACCCTGTCGTCGCCATCACATCAAATACTTCGACCATGCCCGTCACTGTGCCAAGCAGGCCAAGCAACGGCGTCACCGCGACCAACGCGCGAATGACATTGTTGAACCGCGACGCGTCTTGCGTCGCTTCCGAGATCAGCCGTTCGCGAACCGCATGGGCGTACCAGGATTTGTGGTCGCTACGGGCGCTCCAAGCGCGATCGGCGCGTTTCACGCTGCCGGCGTGGGCGGTCGTCCAATAGATCAACCGCTCGATGATCAGCGCCCACATAAAGGCGGTCGTGACCATAATGATGACCAGCACGTTGCCGCCCGCTTGGAGAAAGTCGCGGATGGCGTCAAACGCGATCAGTGGGTTTAGGAGTTCGAGCATCTCGTATAGAGCCCTCTCACGCGACCGAGCCGTTAGGCCCGACCGCTTTCTGCATGTTCAGCAATGATGCCGGCCGCTTGTTCTTCCAAGATTTGCGTAACGCGCTTGGCGGCGCCCGCAGCAAATGCGTGGAGAAGCGACAGCGGGATCGCGGCGACAAGGCCCAACACCGTGGTGACGAGCGCTTCGGAGATGCCAGACGCCATGATTTGCGGGTCGCCTGTACCGAAGAGCGTGATCGCCTGGAAGGTGTTGATCATACCGATAACCGTACCGAGCAGACCCAGGAGCGGCGCTGCCGCGGAAAGCACTTTGACAAGGTTGAGACCGCCCTCAAGACGCGGCACCTCTTTCAAGATGGCGTCGTCAAGTTTCAGCGCGACGGTTTCGACGTCGTTCGACTCGGTTTGCTCATAAGCGAGCATCACGCGGCCAAGCGGGTTCGACTTGGACGCCTTCTTACGACGCATCTGACCGCGAACGGCGCCGGCCGTCATGGTCAGCGTGACCCATTTATAGATACCCAAAGCGCAACCCAAAAGCGCCGCGATGATAATCACGCGCCCGATCGTCTTACCTTGGTTGATCCGCTCAACGAGGTTCGGCGCATCGACGATGAGGCCGAGCAACGTGCCAAGAGACGGGTCGATCGCGCCGCGAACAAACCCATCGCCAGTCGCACTCGCGACCCGTGATGCGGCGCCCGTGACATCGCCGGCAGGCTGGCGCGCCAGGAACTTCAGCGTGCCATTGTCGTAAGTCAGATATTTACCGCCTGAAAACGCCACATAAGGGCCAATCCGTGTAACGGTCGCTTCGGTCGCTTCACCGTTCGCGCCGACAACGGCGGCCGGATAGGTAACCGTTTTAGCTTGCTCAGAGATCTGTTGGATCATGATCTCCCAAAGATCTCGAAGCTGATCTTCCGTTGGCAGTTTTTCGGTCTGGGCGAGTTCTTGCAAAATCTCGCCGCGACCTGGGAACTGCGTGGAAATGATCGAGTTATCAACTTGAGCCTTTAGGTCCGCAGCCGCAGAGCGCGCCGCGCCGAAGAGTTCCTGAAACTCGCCTTGCTTCTCAGCCAGCTCTTCGTCGAGATCACGAATGGTCTCGGCGTTGTCCTCCATAATGCCTTCTAGGCGCGCTGATTCTGCGTTGGCCGCAGCGACTTGATTTCTCACCTGCGTGAGCAGCGCTTGTTGTTGATTGCGTTGTTGGCGGAACTGCGCTTCGCGCTCCGCATTTTCCGCGCTGACCGCACTGCGCTCTTGCTGAATTGCTCGGAGCACTTGGTCTAGCGTCATTGAGTCCTGAGCCGCCGCTTCTGCAAGGAAGCTGCGATCGGAAAGATCGGCACACAGCGCAGCGGCGCCGGCGACGAGGGATAATCCTGCTAACTTAAAGAACTTCATGGTTGTCATGTCCCTTTTGCCCTGCCTTGCCACTACTCAGCCGGAACCGGCGCTTTGACCGGCACGAAGAAGATATCTGGCGCTGTTTGCTCTTTGGCCATGCGAAGACCGAATTTCACGTCCGGGAGATAGCTCCGGTTCAGATCCACAAAGCCGCCGGCATTTTCGTCGTAAATGCGCAAGACTGAGTCATCAGGCGTCTTGAAGATTAACGCGATACGTCCGACGCGGAGGAATTCGCCCGTGAGCTCTTGTCCTTCGTCATCAATAATGACGCCCTCATTAAATCCAATCGTGCGGCCATACTCGTTCTCGATTTGGTAGGCTTCGACAATCAAGCGGTACTTTTGCGCCGCCGACATGCCCGCATCATCAAGCAAGGCGACCAAGCGGTCCGCACGACTTGCGCGCTCGCCTTCTAGGAACGGGAGGTCCGCCGCAACGAGTTGGCTGAAGCGCGCGACCATCGACTCCATCAAGGGGAGCATGGCGCGCTGCAAGCCTTCAACGTTCTCGATATCGATCCGCAGACGCTCCATTTCGCGTTCTTGCGACTCGATGTTGCGATTAAGCGAAGCGTTGTATCGGCGCGCCGCCTCGAGTTGTTTCAGGTTGGCGCGATAGTCGTTCAACAACACAGATGTCTGATCGTCGAGATCATCGATACGTTGCTGCGACGCAGCGGTGTCGCGCTGCGTTCTCTCACTGATGTCCAACGCTGAGCTGAACTGCGCAGCAGCCGGAGACGCGGCAACAGCGAGCGCGATCGCCGCCGATCCGAGGATTCCAACTCTTCTTTTCATGGCTTCCCTTTGCTTGTTGATGCCGAAACTCTTCATGATCGCCTCACTTATAAGACTGCCGCAGCTTTTGCCGTTCACCGCATGATCGCCGCTAAACAATGGAAATTCCTGTAGACCGGGTCGCCCGGCTGACGCTTAGCCGGTGTCCGCGACATAATTCTGAATGCTGTCCGCATTCTTAAACACACCCTTTAGCGCGTCCCCACGCGCCACCCGACGCTCAAACCATCTTTGTCATTGAAACGGTTGTTTCAGTTCGAAGTCAATTCTGCCTCAGCATACCCTGTCGGCAAAACTGGCGCCAATCTGGTTATCAACCCGATTGACAGTTTGAGTAATAGAGTCCCCCCGTTAATTTGTAACAACATCGATTTTTCTAACAACCCAATTTTGAAATAGCAATCGTTGAATTAAAAACCTTTTAAGACCTGACTCTCGAAACTACGCCGTGTACCGACGGCATAGGCGTGTATTGCGCTGCAACACGAACGGACGGCGGTTGTTTTTGACCACGGCGAGGAAGCGCAAACGCACAGGACAAAATTCCCAAACCTGACAATCGCGCTGCGCCAGATACGCCCTTACGATCACTCGCTAAATTCGACCTGTGAAAGCCAATGGCATGGATACCGACATGCCTCTTTACGCTAATTTCGGTTGCGGGTTGCGCGGCGAAAGCGCGGGGTGATCGATTGCCTTAGGGATGGCTGGGGCGCCAGGATTCGAACCTGGGAATGTCGATACCAAAAACCGATGCCTTACCACTTGGCGACGCCCCAACAACGCACATGGCTGCGCGTCAGAGCGGCGGGAGATAGCGCTTTCGCCGTTGCGAAGCAATGCCCCTCTCGCCCGCCAAGCGCAAAAAACTGCGCAAGCCGACGTGATCTTTTGGCAACGCGTGTTCGCGATCCGGGCGCCCCACCTCTCCCCCACCCCCGCACGCGTCGCGTGATGGGACACGGGAGTTGGCGATCACAACCCATCCGCCGTGCGCCGCCGCCGCGACGCGGCGATCGATTAAGGCCAAACGTTATTGCTCTGCGCCGTAACCGGTCCTGCTTGCCCGCCCCTATTGCGCACGAGGCGGCGGAAAGCTAAGACGCCCGCTCCCCGCGCGCTGGCCCGACTGACGCGAGCGGCGAAATCGGAGTGTAGCTCAGCCTGGTAGAGCACTGTCTTCGGGAGGCAGGGGCCGGGTGTTCGAATCACCCCACTCCGACCAGCCACTATCAAAATCAAAATTATGTTCGATTATCGAAAATCGTCTCGATCGAGATTTCTTTCGCGCATAACCTCTAACGGAACGCGATGCGCGACGCCGGTCGACCGGGAGAAGCTTGACCGGTTGTTGTCCACGCCAACCGCCGTCAGCGCCTCTCATCAATCACGATACAAAACAGAACAGGATTCGATGATAAAAGGGCCGGCCCTTGGGGGATCGGGCCGGCCCTCTTTCAAGTTTTGAAAACGCGTATACTGATTATTATTATTACAGGCGTTTCCCACGTATTGCTTGCGGCGCCATCATCGCGCCTGCTTCATCGTCAGGCTACGGAATAACTGCGCAAGCGTTAGGGCCTTCTTCCGGGCCCTCAATTCTTGTCTCGGGCGGCTTCAAAGTCAGCCAAGAATTTCTTCATGAACTGACGTATCTCACGCGACGCTGTTGTATCGAGCGCGTCACACGCGGCTAAGAAGGCTTCGCGCTCCGTTGCGCTAACACGAATAACGAGCTGACTATCTTTTTTATTGTTATCGTTGTTGTCTTTTTTGCCAGCCACTCTTTTTACCCGCCAAGGTAAATTCGCCGCCCACCCAAGATGTATATACGCTGTGTATACAACACTGTCGCAGCGTCAATAGGCATTTTGAACTTTTTGTGTAGCCTTGCATTTAAGATACACCATCGCCATCTATTCGTATCATGACCTTCTGGCAATTTATCATTGTTGTCGGGCTGTCAGCGTTTGTTCTTTGGAATGCCTATATGGCCATTCGCGACCTCGGCGACATCAAAGATGACGACCCGTTCGATTGATGCACCGCAGCGATTATATGTTGCGCTTGCGAGCGCCAATAGTTAGTAGACAGACATAGACCGTCCCCAAACGGACAAATTCAGGGCTTAGTCATGTCTGCTAATTTCAAGGCTATCAACGACCATTTTTGGGCTTCTCCCCAGCTGACCGTAGCCGACGTTGCTCTTGCGGCGGACAAGGGCGTTAAACTCATTATCAATAACAGGCCTGACGATGAAGAACCGGGCCAGCCGTCGAACGCCGTGCTGGAAGACGCTGCGCACGCGGCAGGCCTAGCCTATGTGCACATACCGGTGACCGCCGGCCTGAATTTGGAGCAGGTGCAAGCGTTCATCGACGCGATAGAGAACGCCGGCGGCGGCTTAGCGCTGGGGTTTTGCCGGTCTGGCATGCGCTCAACCATGATTTGGGCGTTCGCGAGCGCAGCAGCAGGGCGGCCTGGCGCGCAGATTGCGGCCGAAGCGGCCCAGGCGGGGTTCGATATGAGCGGCCAGATCGCCTCGCTAGACGCGCTGCGGGCGGCGCAAGAAGAAGACGAATAGAGATTTTCCCAAGTCCGAGCGGGGTTATTTTGAGCCGGGCTCCGCAGCCTTTAAGAGGACGCGGCCTAGATCTGCCGTCATTAAGAACATCCCCATGGCGAGGCCGCGCGAGACTTGCCCCGAATATTGATACGCGTCCCAAAAATATAGGCCGGCGGCGAACAGAATAATAATGCGCGCCGTGATGGTTGCGCCGAAATTGATTGTCTTGGCCGCGAGCCGCTTTTTTCGCTGCGCCGGCGTTTCGTCAACCCCGCGGGGACGAATGCGCGATAAGTCCGGTTCAACGGCGGACCGTCGCGGCCGCACCGGCGCGGCGACGCTCGCATCCATGACTTCGACAACGGGCGCGCCGGCGCCGCCCCCCGCCAATGACGCCAATCTGTCCGCGCTTATTCGCGGAGCGCCTTTACGCCCGTCATAACCCATGAAATCGCCCTCAGCTCCCTGGCCCGGAGCATGCGCAGCGCGGGGTTGAAATTGCGTGGCGCAATCACGCGCAATGCAAAGCACTTCGCTAATCGTAAACGAAACCTTGCCGCCGGCTGAGCGCTTATAAATCGACGACCTTTGCGCCCGCGCGCCGCAGAAAATCCTCGCCTTTAAGGAAGACGCCCTCGTAAGCGTAAAACGGCGCGCGCGGATTGATATGGTGAATGATATGATAGTTTTGAAATAGATGCAGCCAGTTGAGCGTCACGCGGCGCCAACCGGCGGGCGCCAAAAAGGTGCGCGTGCCGCCTAACAGCGAACGGTCATCATGAGGGTGATGCACCACCCAATCAAAACACGCGCCGAGCAGCGCCACCGCTAAGATCAGCCCGCCAAACCAGACGACGAGCGCAACCTGCCAATGGCCAAAGGCGATAAGCGCAACGAGCGCGATAACGGACGGCGCCGCTTCAAGGCTTAAGCGACGAAAGAAACGCGCGCCGTCCGGTTGCGCGGATTTCTTGGCGACGGTGAACGCCCAATAGTGATAGGCAAGCGTGAGACCGCGCCCGGCCACCTTCGCGAAACTGCGCCCGCGCATCCAGCGGTCAGGATCCATGTCCGGATCATTGGTGTTCGAATGATGGGTGAGATGAATGAAGCTGTGCATGGAAAAGGGGTACAGCATGATAAAGCCAAGAACGTGCCCGAAGAGATCGTTCAGCCAATCAGCGCTGGCGAGACGACCGTGGTAATTGCGATGCGTGGCTTCGTGAAACCCCGTATAGGCGACAAAAAAGCTGACGACGTTTATCAAGACAGCCGCCCAGATGGGGATGACGCCCGCGACGGCCCCGACCACTGCAATCAAGAAACCACTCACTGCGCCGATCGATATGGCGACAGTGGGCCAAGCAATGCCTTGAATAGTTTCATCCGCGCAATGACGGAGCGCACGCAAATCCGATATTGGCTTGGCGCTGCTCATATGTTGCGGCGAGACGGCGCTTATAGACGGCGAAGACATTGAGCCCATAGTTTTTTTGGTGTCGCAAAGTCAGTTGCAACGTATACGGTCCTAGGGCTCGATAATCAATCATCAGATCAAAAACCAAAAAAGGCGACCCCTTTTGGCAGGGGCCGCCTTTGTTGTTTCGCGACGATCGCGTCGAGGGGAGCGGTGGGGCTTAGTAGACGAAGCCCACCGCACCGCCAAACCGGCGAGGCTCTTGAATGAACTGGTTCACAAACGAGCCTTGCGATTGCGGGCCAACATATTGACCAACAACATTGTCGTCGTTGAGCGCGTTTTGCATGAAGAACCGCATATACCAATTGCCGTCTTCAGGTCGTAACGTCGCCTGGAAGTTCAAATTACCATAGGAGTCAATCAGGTCAGCATTCCGATTGAACTGGGTCGCATAGAAATCGCCCTGACGGTAATAATCCGCACGCGGCGTAAAGATGAGATCCGGACCAAAGCGGAAATCATATTCAACGCCGACGGAGAACTGCCATTCAGGCGAGAGCGGCAGGCTGTTGCCGTCCAGCGACTGGGCAAGGCCGACATTCGAATATTCGTATTGCACGCCCGCGGGCAGCATTGGGTTCGTATTCGCCAACGCGACGATGTCCTCAAGAAGACCGCATTGCGGGACGAACGGCGTCAATGGTCCAAGGCCAGGGACCGCTGTACCTAACAATGACGGCAGTCCGTTATTGTCGACAACACAGTTGGTGCCAAAGATCAGGTCGGAGAAGACTTCGGCTTCTGGGTTCCCAGCCGCCGGATTGGCCGGGTCAATCGACGTTAGATCCTTGATCTCGGTGTTGAGATAAGCCGCCGTTAGGTTGAACCGCAGGTCGTCGGTGGGCTCATAATCGAATTCGCCCTCAAGGCCCCAAACAGTAGCATCAGTGTTTTCATTCACCGTCGCGAGGCCCAGAACGTTCACCAACTGCAAGTCGGTGTAGTCGTAATAGAACCCGGCGAGATTGGCGGTTACCTGACCATCAAGCAGGGAAACCTTGGCGCCGATTTCATAAGCGTTGATGACCTCGTCTTCGAAGGTCGGCGCAAAGGAAAGACCGCCCGTGTTTTCTGGATTGACGCCGCCTGGCTTAAAGCCGCGTGACCAAGACGCGTAGAGATTTTGTCCTGGTTCAAATTCCCATTGCAGAACCGCGCGACCCGTCAGCGCGTCGAACGTCAAATCCGTAAACGCATAATCGGAAACGGCGGGCGTCGTGCCCACGGTCGTCGGGTCGGAGTCGATCAGATCAGCGATCGCCTCATTCGGCGTGCCGATGGGTACGGCGAACGGCAACATCTGAGCAATCGTTTCCGCAAAGTTCTGGAAGCTCGCCACGAAAGGCTGGCCCGCAAAGGTGCTGATCTCATCGCGGTTGTACCGCACGCCGCCGGAGAACTTCACCGTATCCGTGATGTCGTAATAGACTTCGCCGAAGACCGAGACGGACTCGAGCTTGGAGTCGATCGAGTCGTTCAAGAAAGTCGGCGCATAGAATGCGGCGACCAACGTTGAATCGTCGACCGGGGGAATGAGCGCCAATTCCGAAAAGACATCGGTAATGACCGTGCCGCCGACAGCCGCCACATAATCGACGACGTTGAAGGCAACGTTGAAGTCTGCGCCCTGCTCGCTCTCATTAAGGAGGTAGTTGCCGCCGACGAGAAAGTTGAACTTGCCGTCGAGGTTCGAGGAGACGATGGCTTCAGCGGTGATGTAGTCACTGCCGCCAGCGCTCTGCTCCACCGAATAGTTGTTCGGCACGACTGTTTCGACATCGCCGGAAATAATGCCGCCAATTGAATCGACGTCAGAGACCGGAAGGCCGCCAGCGTAAAACGCGTTCAACCCGCCATAATCGAGGCCAAGGGGCACGATCGTAAAGGACGGAATAGTGAAGTCCGGTCCAACGCCGCCATCAGAATCGCGGATCGAGTCGACCGTCGTGTCGCCATAGCCGGCATTCAATTTCACTGAGAAATTGTCAAAGTCGTGAAGAATATTGAGGCCGATGAAAAGCTCATCCGCATAATATTCTGGATCGCGGTCCTGCGCCACTTGGCGAATGTTTGTCGGTTGCGAAAGCCCTTGAACGAGGCTGAGATCGGGGTCTGCAACAGAGAACAAACCGAACGCGCCCAAACGCGTCGCGGTGTTCGGAGACGCGAAGCCGCCCGTTTGCGCGTCAATGCCGGCCCCAATCGTGGCGAGCCCTTCTTGGCTTCCCGCGCTTGAGATGGTGCCGGAGAGCGCGGCTTGGTCAAAGCCCAACTCTTCGAAGCCGGGCGTACCGATGAGCCCTGTGGCGCAGCCCAAAACCGGGTGCGAATTACAGCGGGTTTTTTGGAAGCTTGTGCGGCGATCGTCTTCTTCGAAGTAGCTCGCCGTGAGGTCAATTGTCGTATCGTCCGTGGGGTACCAACGCAGCGAGCCGCGAACTGAAAAGATTTCTCGGTCGTCAATATCGTTGCCGGTCGCGATGTTTTCCGTATAGCCGCTGCGATTAATAAAGTTGCCCGCAACGCGCGCCGCCAGCGTTTCGCCGAGCGGCACGTTCAAATGCGCTTTGACTTGGACCGCATCATAATTGCCATACGAAAACTCGCCGCTCGCGCTGACTTCGTCTGTCGAGGGCTTGGCTGTGTGAACATTGATCACGCCGCCCGTCGCATTCCGGCCGAACAGCGTGCCTTGCGGGCCGCGCAGCACCTCGATGCGTTCGATGTCGTAGAACTCAGTTTCAAACAGGCGCGTGTCGATGGTGGGGATGTCATTTTGGTGAATTGAGATCGACGACGTCGTTGTCGAGGCGATCGCCAATTGCGCGATGCCGCGGATAGACGGAATTGAGTTCGTGAACTGGGTTTTGGTGAAGCTCAAATTGGGGGTGTTGAGCTGGAGATCCTGAAAGCCTTCAATTTGCTTATCGGCGATTGAGTCTGCGCTGATTGCGGTAACAGCGATGGGAACATCACTGAGGGACTGCGCTTGACGTTGTGAGGTAACGATAATCTCGTCTGCATGGGCAGCGCCCGTGGCGACCGCCGCCGCGGCGACGCTGGAGAACAAACTCGCGGCAATCGTAATTCGCGACGGGGAAAAGGTATTTTTATGTGATTTCATGGCGCTAGCCCCTGTTTTCTATGCGTTTCCTTGGCGTCGTCGCGCCCGTTCAAGCGCGCATGCATTTATTTTTTATCGCCTAAGAAACGCTACCATTCTCGATCCGAGTGTCGTCAATAGCCTTCAACATTAATCATTAACGCAGCGCATCACCTGTTGCGCGAAAGTCTCATCTGGACGCGGACATTCTGTCGACGCATGCGGACAATTGCGTTCAACTGGTCAAGAAAGGATTAACGTTACCGCACGGTTTACGGCGCTGTTGCGCGAGAGGCACGATGCGCTGTTTGAGCGAGATCACGGCGCGCAAATGCTGCGATTGCGAGAGCTTGGAGCGGGTAGCGGGAATCGAACCCGCATATTCAGCTTGGAAGGCTGCTGCACTACCATTGTGCTATACCCGCGCATTGGGCCCGCCTAGATAGCGCATTGCGCCTGATGCGCAAGCCCGCTCTGCCCATATTGAGGTTGCCACGGACAGCCGAGGGCCGCGCTCGTTTGGCGAACGCGAATAATAGCGTGTGCGGCGCGTGATCGATCCCTCAGGGCCAGCCCGCGTCTTGGCGTTAGGATTACTATTTTTTGAAGAATGCGCTGCGGGTTAATGCGCGGCGGGTTCGTAATGTGATGATTTTATGAATGCGCGAGAGGCGCCATCCGCCGCGTGCGCTCACTCAGGCGCCCCTGCGCCATACCGCAAAGGGAACAATACCGGTCGACGCATTCATGATTGCGCAAGACGTGTGAAGGCGGTCCGTAAACATCGACGGTTTGTTTTCAGCGGCCATTGATCGTCTTTGTTTACCAAGAGCGCTCGACGCAATCGCTTTATATTCGAACGGGACACCCTCATGGAACTGAACAGCGCCCTATCCCTCTTGCAACGTTTGCCCGCGCCAAGAGGCGTTGAAATTCCGCCAGAGTTGCGTGCCGAGCCTATCGACAATCGTCGCGCCGCACGCCTCGACGGCTTCGATGACGGCCGCCGCACGCCGTCGAGCGAAGCGGTCTCCCGCGCCGATCACCGGGCGAAATTTGTCGACCGCTTAGAGTCGATGACGCGCATGCTCGACCAAGTCAAAGCGGCGGCGGTTGAGTCTGAGACCGCGACGACCCTCGTTGTGGAGCGCGAAGGCGCCGAGACGCGAAGCCTTGCGTACTCGATCTTTCAAGGCGATAGCGGCGCGCCTGTCGAGCAATTCGTCTTTACAGTGAGCTTTAAGTCACAAGACGGATTGACGAAAACAGCGCCAACCCCGCCGGCACAACTTTTGGCGTCGCTCAATCAAGGTGCTGAAGACGGGAACGGGACCGACGACGGCGCGCCACGCGCTGTTACAACCCCGTCGACACCGGACGCAGCGCCTGCGCCTGTTCAACAGCCCGCAACGCCTGTCGTCTCAGCCGCGCCTGTTAACGCAGAGCCCGTTGACGCCGAGCCTGTTGACGCAGAGACGGCGCCGGTGGCGCCGGCCGAAGGCAATAGCGCGCGAACGGCGACGAACGATGCGCCGCCTCCCGCCGACGAGTCCCTTTCATTCGATGAGCGCGTTCGGCAGTTGATAGAGTATTACCGCACTGACAAACCGCAGGGCGAGACCGCGCAATCACCAACGTCGACGAGCGCGGGGACCCCTGAAACAACGAGCGTTGAGAGCAACGCGGCGACAAACGATGCGTTGGAAGAATTTATCGCCATAGCCAGCGAACGCGTGCGCAATATTGCGTTGGGATCGGACAATGACGAGCTGTTCATCGACGCGACGCTCGCGAACCGCATTCTCTCCGGCCGGGGCGATGACGTCCTCGATATTACCGCGCAAGAGGCCACGCGCATTGATGCAGCAAAGGGCGACGACGTCATCTATATCGATGCGGAGCGCGCCGCGCGCATTCGCGCCGGCTCTGGCGACGACATCGTGACCGTGATCGCAGATATTGCAACGCGCATCAAAGGCGCGCGCGGCGATGACAATATTTTTGTGGAAGCCGACCGGGCAACGCGGATCCGCGGCGACGAGGGCGATGACGTTATCAACATCAATGCGCGCTTCGCCCAACGCATCGCCGGCGCCGCTGACGATGATACGATTACGATTGCCGCTGATAAAGCCGACCGCATTTATGGCGGCTTGGGCGACGATACGATTGAGATTGAGGCGAACACGATCAGCCGCGTTGGCGGCGGCAGTGGCGATGACACAATTACCTTGCGCGCAGACACCATCGACGAGGTCAACGCCGATGAGGGCGATGACACAATCATTCTAGAAGCCAAAGACGCAGCGGTGCGCTTTAGCGCCGGCGGCGGCCAGGATGTTATCGACATCGAGTCCGTTGGCTCATTAGCGATCGACATCGATAAAGACCTCGCCACCGACGTCGACGAGATTAGCGTTGATAATGCGGGCGGTCAGATCACGCTTGGCTTTGCCAGCGGCGAGCAATTGACCATCAACAACACGCAGAACGCAGACTACATCGCGTTGCGCGTAGGCGGCGAGACGGTTGAGCTGCAATTGAGCGAGCCGCCGGAAACGTTGGACGTTGTTGTCTAATCGGCAGGCGGCATCGCGCGACTATTTTTTGGAACCCTCTAGGCGACGCAGCAGGCTAGAGGTGTCCCAACGTCCGCCGCCCATCGATTGGACGTCAGCGTAAAACTGATCCACCAGCGCCGTCACCGGCAACCGCGCGCCGTTCTCACGCGCTTCCGCCAACGCAATACGCAAGTCTTTGCGCATCCAATCCACCGCAAACCCGAACTCAAACTCGTCCGCCGCCATCGTTTTGGCGCGGTTGTCCATCTGCCAGCTTTGCGCGGCGCCGCCAGAGACAGCCTCGAGGGTCTTCTCCACGTCGAGGCCCGCCTGGGACGCAAAGTGCAACCCCTCGGCCAAGCCCTGCACCAGTCCCGCGATACAAATCTGGTTCACGGCTTTGCAAAGTTGCCCAGCGCCGGCCGGGCCAACATGGGTGATCCGCGCCGAATAGGTTTCCATCGCCGGGCGGATCGTCGCAACATCCGCGTCAGCGCCTCCGCACATGATAGAGAGCGTTCCATTTTCGGCGCCCGCTTGTCCGCCCGACACTGGCGCATCGACGAAACCGACCCCCTTGGCGCCAAGCGCTTCGGCAAGTCGCCGCGCAAGCGCCGGCGAAGCTGTCGTGTGATCCGCCAAAACAGCGCCCGCCTTGAGCGACGGCGCGATTGCCTCGACAATCGCCGCCACGTCCGGGTCATCGCCCAAACACATCAGCACCAAGTCGGCATCACGCACCGCATCGGCTGGATCCGCAGCGGCGCGCCCTTTATGGGATTGCGCCCACGCTTCAGCTTTGGCTTGGGTGCGATTATACACCGCGACGTCAAATCCGGCGCCCGCCAAATAGCCCGCCATCGGCGCGCCCATCACGCCGAGCCCTAAAAATGCAGCTGTCGTCATTCGTTTGGCTCCTCGCTTCGATATCCGCTCGCATAATAAACGAGGGGCGCGCCGTCGATGCTGTCAAACTGGATCACGCGTCCGATCAAGATAACATGGTCGCCCGCTTGATGTCGCTCATGGATCGTGCAATCAAATCCCGCAAGGCGGTCTTTCAGGATTGGCGCGCCCGTTTCCCAAATCTCGATTTCGGCGCCGGTCAGCGTTTTTGGTTGATAGCTCGCAAATCGTTGGGATGCGTCCTTTTGGTCGGCGCGCAATATGCTGACCGAATAATGATCGGCGGCCATGAAGGCGGGAAATGTGCTGGCGTTGCGCTCGACGCACCATAGGACCAGCGGCGGATTGAGAGAGACGGACGTAAAAGAGTTGATGGTTATTGCGACATATTCGTCATCGCCCGCCTTACATGCGGCAATTGCGACACCGGTCGCATAGCGACCAAACGCATCCTTCAGGGGTCGATAAACATCTGTCATGTATTGTCGTCACTCCGTCCATCGCCGTTTCGGCGCCGGATTGATAGATCATCGCCTTGTGCGCCTATCATCAATGCGAGAAAATAAAAAGCGCCCCCCGCACGGTGCGGGAGCCCCGCGGCGCGGCAGACGAAAACAGCAACTGGCCTCATGATTACTCAATTCGCCGTCGATCCTAATTGGCAGATGTGGGCCGCCTTCGCGATCATCGGCGGCGCGATTGTCTTTTATTCGTTGGATCGGTTCCCGCTCGAGCTGGTTTCTGCGGGCGCAATTGTCGCGCTGCTGATCTTGTTCACCGCGGCGCCGCTTATGGTCGATGGCGAGAATATTCTCTCCCCCGACGCATTGCTATCCGGCTTCGCCAGCCCCGCCCTGTTTGCAATCATGGGGCTGCTGATTATCGGCCAAGGCATGTTCCAGTCCGGCGCGTTGGAATATCCCACCGATTACATGCTGCGCGCCTATGAAAAGCGCCCTGTCACGGTCACGATCGCGATCTTCGCATTCGTGATGGCGATCAGCGCGTTCTTGAATAACACGCCTGTGGTGGTGATGTTCATCCCGATCATGGCCGCGCTCGCCCAACGCGGCAAAATCTCTGTATCGCGGTTCATGATGCCGCTGTCGTTCTTGTCGATATTTGGCGGCATGACCACGATCATCGGCTCCTCGACAAATATGCTGGCGGCGCAGTCTTATGCGGCCAATGCGGGCGGCGAGATCAGCTTTTTTGAGCTGACGCCGATGGGGCTTATCCTGGCGAGCGTCGGCGTTCTGTATATGGTGACGGCTGGGCGCTGGCTCACGCCGATCCGCGAAAATCCAAACCAAACCGCCATGGCGGCCCGCGAGGGCAAACACTTCATTGCTCAAATCGAGCTCAATCGAACCCACCCGCTTGTGGGCAAGCGCGCGGTCGCCGGTCACTTCGTTGACCTCCCCGATATTACGGTGCGGCTTGTGCAGCGGCGGGAGAAACAATTCCTGCCGCCATACGGCGATTTTTCGTTTCGCTCGGGCGATGTGGTTGTCGTCGCCGCCACGCGCGCCGCGCTCACCGCGTTGCTGAAATCAAACCCGGACATGCTCGAAGGGTTGATGACCGAGACCTCGCTTGAGGACGAGCGCGCGCCGGAGGCGGATGGCGACGCGGAACCAGAAACGCAGCGCTCATCGCAATTGACGATGGTCGAAGCGATCGTTGCGCCCGGCTCTCGCTATATCGGGCGCACCATCGCGCAAATCGCGTTTCGCGCCCAGACAAACTGCATCATCTTAGGCATCGAACGGCGCAGCCGCATGATCCGTTCACAGATGAACACGATCCGTCTAGAGGCGGGCGACGTGTTGCTCATTCTGGGCGACATTAACGACATCCGCTCGCTGCGTTCAGATCGCGATATTCTGCTGCTCGAATACTCCATGCAGGGCCTCCCGGCGCCCCAAAATGCGCGAACAGCGGCCTTCATCTTCGCCGCTGTCGTCGCCTTCACTGCGAGCGGCGTCTTGCCGATCGCGGTCGCCGCCATCGCGGGGGCGAGCGCCATGGTCGCCACGGGGTGTCTCAATGTGCGTCAGGCGGCGCGCGCGATCGATCGGCGTATTTATCTGCTCATCGGGGCGGCGCTCGCGATGAGCGTGGCGCTGGAGCGCACCGGCGGGGCGGCGCTGATCGGCGCCAGTGTCGCGGACGCCGCGCAGGGCCTCGGGGCGCCGTTTGTACTTTCCGCCTTCTTCATCGTCTGCGCGGCGATGACCAACGTTCTCTCGAACAACGCCACGGCGGTGCTGTTCACGCCCATTGCCGTTTCGGCCGCGCGCCAGCTCGGCATTGACGAGCACGCGATGGTGCTCACCGTCATATTTGCCTCAAATTGTTCCTTTGCGACGCCCGTCGCCTATCAGACAAACCTGCTCGTGATGACGCCCGGCCACTTCAAATTCCGGGACTTCTTCGTGGTCGGGGGGCCGCTGATCATTGTCTTGTGGCTCACCTATTCCATCGTTGCGCCCTTCTATTTTGGCCTTGCGGGATGAACGCCGACGCCTTCCGGCCGAGCCTGCGTTGCCGGGACGATAATCGCCCGCTAAGATTCTTGCGCTAGGAAGGCGGTCATGAGTAACGAAGAGTTTGCCCGGCGGTTCGGCCTTGAAGGCGGTGAGTTTTACATCACCTCGCCCGGCCCGTGCCCGTATTTGACCGGCAAGCGCGAACGCAAGGTTTTCGCGTATCTCGCCGGCGATCAAGCAGCGGCGACGAATTCGCTGCTCTCCCGACGGGGATTTCGACGCTCTCAGAACATCATTTATCTTCCCGCATGCGAGGGATGCAGCGCTTGCGTGCCGGTGCGGGTGGTCGTTGACGACTTTTCGCTTACGAAATCACGTCGACGGGTGCTGACGCGGAACGCCGATCTCATTCGTCGCATCAAGGGTCCCCGGGCCACGGGCGAACAATTCTCGGTTCTGCGCGCCTATTTGGACCAGCGCCACGCTGAGGGCGGCATGGCGGACATGACCGTGCTCGATTACGCATCGATGATCGAAGAAACCGCCGTTGACACCATGGTCGTCGAATATCGCTTGCGCGACCCGGAAACCGGCGACGACCGGCTGATCGGCGCCGCCCTGACCGACCGGCTCACAGACGGATTGTCGATGGTCTATAGCTTTTTCGAGACCGATGACGAGGCGCGCAGCCTCGGCCGGTTCATGATCCTCGATCATGTCTCGCTCGCGCGCGAGCTCAACCTTTCTTATGTTTATCTTGGCTTCTGGGTGCCGGGCTCGCGTAAGATGGAATACAAGACGCAATTCCAGCCTTTGGAAAAACTCACCGCCGATGGCTGGGTGCGGATGGACCGGCAGACCCCTTAGCAGGACGCCGACGCCGCGCCATTGCCCCCCCGTCCCCGCTTTGGGGTCCAGTCAGGAGTCCTCCCGTTGAAAAGTGTATTTTGGTCCGCCGGTGTTTCAGTTCTGTTTGTTGCCGGATGCACATCGCAACCGTTTTCCTACGCCCAAGACCGGTGCCAAGGCGGGTTCAATCAATGTCGCACCCAGTGCACAAGCATTGGCGAGGGTCCCGCCCGCTCCGCCTGCGAACAGCGCTGTCTCACTAGCGAAACGCAATGCTACCAAACCGGCGACGGCGTCTTTCCCTCGAGCCTTGCACAAGACGCGCTAATCGCGGAAAAGCGCTCAGAAGTTGAAAAACAAGCGGACTTTGAACGCTGGAAACGCGAACGCGCAGCGGCGGAGGCCGCTGAAGCGGAATAAGCCGCCTCAGACTAAGGCGCGGCCGGGTGCTCCGGCGCTTGGGAGGGACATGCTCAAACGACGCCAATTATTGACCGGCGGCGCAATAGGCGCGGCTGGCCTGGCCGCGGGTTGCGAATGCGGAACGCCGGCCGGCATTGAGAGCCTCAGCGCCAATCTTCAGTCCCGCGAATTGAAAATGGTCACCACGTGGCCGAAGGATTTTCCCGGCCTTGGCAGCGCGGCCGAACGCACCGCGCAGTTCATTACCGAATTGTCCGGCGGCGCTATGCGGGTGCGCGTTTTCGCAGCCGGCGAATTGGTGGGCGCATTTGAGAGTTTCGATGCGGTCTCCACGGGCGCGGCCGATATTTATCATGGCGCCGAGTATTATTGGGTGGGCAAATCGCCCGCCTTTGCGTTTTTTACCGCTGTCCCGTTCGGCATGACCGCGGATGAAATTAATGCGTGGACGGAGTTTGGGGGCGGCCAAGAATTGTGGGATGAACTCGCCGCGCCGTTCAACATCAAACCCTTTGCTGCAGGCAACTCTGGCCACCAATTGGCGGGATGGTTCAAACGGCCCATCAATTCGCTTGAAGACATGCGCGGGATGAAAGTGCGCATGCCGGGACTGGGCGGCGAAGTGTTGCGCCGCGTCGGGGCTTCAGCCGTCGCGATATCGGGCGGTGAAATCTATCAAGCGCTGCAATCTGGCGCCATTGACGGCGCGGAGTGGGTGGGCCCGTGGAACGACCTCGCCTTCGGCTTCCATCGCGAAACGAAATACTATTATTGGCCCGGCTTCCATGAACCGGGCGCACAATTAAGCGCCGGGTTTCGACTGGATCTTTGGAACGAGCTGACCCTTCAAGAGCGCACCATCATCGCCAGCGCCTGTGCGCGCGCTTATCATATGTCGCTTGCGGAATATATGCACAACAATGCGGTGGCGCTGGAGCAGCTCATCAATGAGCACAATGTGGAGCTGCGGCAAATCCCTGATGACGTTATGCAGGCGCTCGCCGAGGCCACGCGCGAGGTGCTTCTTGAGACCGCAGCGAGCGATGACATGACGCAGCGGGTTTTCGACAGCTACAAAGCCTCGCTCGAGCGTTCGCAGAGCTGGGGCGGCATCGCCGACGAGGCCTTTATGGCGGCGCGCCGCGCAGCTTTTAAATTTTAGCGCGCATGATGACGACGGTGATTGGCGACCTTCTAAATTGGGCTGCGGCGGGCGTTCTGTTTCCGCTTATGTTGGCGCCGCTCGCCGTGTTGTTCGGCGCTCGAGGCCGCGCCGGCGCGGCCGTCATGGCGCTGCGTTCAGGGCTCGGTTCGATATCGGGCGCCCCCATCACCACCAAAACGCCCCGGTTGCGCAACGC
>JBCDBM010000025.1:0-22225 GCA_039183665.1 Pseudomonadota bacterium
GAGAGAGAGAGAGAGCGAGAGAGAGAGAGAGAGAGAGAGAGAGAGAGAGAGATGGAAGGCATGAAAGGATGGGAATGGGATCGTGGCGATTGAGCTGGGCGAGGACGTCACAACGCAACGTCTTATCGACATTTTGCTTGTGTTGCGTTCAGTTAGCGATGCCGACATCCGTGTGTTGGAGGCGTCATGAAACGAGCGAGAAAAGCGTCGCGCCGTGAACCGACGATCTCTTTAATCAATATCATATTTCTTATCCTGATATTTTTTATGATCACCGGGACGCTATCACGTCCAAGTTCAACGTCTATGGAGTTTGTGCAAACCACAGGATTAGAGTGCTGCGCTGGAAGCGGCGTTTTGCAAATTGACGCCTCTGGGGCGCTTTTCCATTCTGGCGAGCCTATTTCGTCTCTTGCGGCTTATACCGAAGTTCTTTCTGACTACGATAAAACCGTCCGCATCGCGCCCGATAAGAATCTACCAGCCCGCGATTTGGTTCAAACGGTTTCGCAACTCCGAGCGATGGGCGTAGGACGCATTTTAATCATTACAGAGAATGTTCCATCATGAGAACTGCGACGATTTTCAGCGTCGTCCTTGCGGTGATCATGTCGATTACAGCGCATCTGTTCTTGCTTCATCTTTTTATGGGGCCGCCTCCTACCGTTCTGGTCGAAGGCGGTGTCATGAAGGTCGGCGTGGGCATGAATTCTGTCGATTCAGTTGAGAGCGCGGCCGGGGCGGCCCAACCGGTTGCCGAGAACGAGCAACCTACGGAACAGCCAGTTGAGGAAGCGACACCCGAAGACTCCGCATTGTCGACCGAACCCGCGGAGAGCCCCCCGGCCACCACAGACGACAATCAAAATCCTGAAACGTCATCGCTTCCTGTAGATCAGGCGCCGGAAACTGACACCAGCGTTGAACCTGAACCCGATCCGACCCCGGAACCAGAATTCGAACCTGAACCGGCTCCAGAACCCGCGCAGCCGTCGCCCCCCGAGCCAATCCAGGAGCCAACGCAAAGTGAAGAAAAAGCGCCGGATCTTTCGGAGGAAACAGCGTCGACAGCTGCGCCAGAGGGCGGCGCGCCATCTGCGCCATCGCTTGCTAGCGGGCAAGAAGATCTAGAAGAAACGACAACCGCGGAAAAAGAAGGCAATGCTGAATCAGCGAGTTACTCCGGCGAGGTGATGGAGCACTTATCGCGCGTCCGGCGACCGCGCGCGGTAACCGCTGGCTCGGCCTTAGTTGCTTTTACTATTGCGCCCTCTGGCGAAATAGAGAGCATTCGTATTGCGAAAAGCTCCGGATCGACGAAATTCGATCGCGAAGCCATGAGAATGGTGAAGGGGGCCGCCCCGTTTCCGAAACCGCCAGCTGGTGTGAACCGCGAATTCGTGGTCGAGATTGAAGGTCGATAGATGTTGGTCGATTACCCCACGGAGTAATTCAAAGAACAACATCCTAACGCGCGTTCGAGAAGATGCGGCGCAGGGTGTATATAGCGCATTTCTCGCCAGTTAACTGGCCATTCCATTGATCCAAGCAAATCGGATAGCGGATGCTAGGCTACTTCTATTGCGTTTGTGGGCGAACAACTAAGAATGGTGTCGGCGCGCCCCGGGTTGCTTTCAAACGGTTGCCGCGTGACAGATTTCAATGGATCTCATCTGCATCTTAAAATCACCGTCGACGCCGTCCGCGATTATTACGCCGATCTGCATCACCTCGGAAGCGTCAAAAACGGCGCCACTGACAGGTCGGCCGAACAAAGAGGCCTTTAAGTCGGCGAAACGAACGGTCATTTCGTTCCATTCATTCGTCGTTGAAGTTGGGATGGGGGCCTGGAAGGCCACGCGGCGCCCTCGATATCGGGCGGAAGACCGCATGGATATGTCGTAGGCGCGGTCATCAGATTTTACGTTTAACCGTAACGCGACAACGTCGCTTAGGGTGCCAGGTTCGATATACCGTCGGATCGACGAAAAGCCGCCGCCATTGGTATTGATAAAGCCCTCAAATGTCAGCGCGCCATCTTGGAAACGCAGCGCGCCCTTAGAAAGTCCGCCCATCACACCGTCATTCACAACTTGCCATCGAGCTTTTTCTTCCCCGTCGGCGAAGTCGATCAGCGGCGTGCAGTCCATCGAGGATGCGGCGTTCTCCATTGAAACGGCGCTTGTTGCTGCCGCAACGCCTGCCAGCAACGCGGCGGAAAATAAAAGCATGTTGTTATCCCAAAGCTACAACAAATGAGACAGCTGATTTGCTTTTAGGTATACGCTAAAAACGCAATATCGGATTATCGGTTAGGGCAGTTTCAGTCCGAGAAATGAAACGCGCATCTCTCAGATCTCCTGGGCAACGCTATCACTCTTCGCGATCAGCAGCCCATTTGCGTTCAAACGCCCAAATCTCTTTAAATCCAATTCGCGAGCAAAATTCGCTAAAATCAAAAAGTGGGACTCCCGGCGAAGCAGCGTCGCCCTTCTGCTTCAGCGATGTAAATGCTTGTTCCACCGCCGCCGCCGCCGCCAAACTCGAGAGCGCTGGAAAAATCGCCATCGCATATCCAATGTCCTTTAAGCGCTCCACAGATAAAATGGGCGAGTAGCCGCCGCTCGCCATGTTCGCGACCATCGGTTTGTTGATCGTGGCGACGGCGTCGCGCATTTCCTGCTCGTTTTCGAGCGCTTCAACAAACAGAATGTCCGCACCCGCATCACCATAGGCGCAGGCTCTGTCTATGGCGCGTGATAGTCCTTCTTTCTGACGCGCATCGGTTCTCGCGATGACCAGCGTGCTTTCCGGCGATCGCCGAGCCGCACATGCAACTTTTACCTTTTCAATCATCTCCTCATCTGAAACGACGCGCCGATAGGGTGTGTGCCCGCATTTTTTTGGAAATTCTTGATCCTCGATCTGTATTGCGCTTACCCCCGCGTCTTCATATCCGCGCACCGTGTGATGAACGTTCAAGAGCCCGCCATAACCGGTATCAGCGTCAGCTATGACCGCGCCATCCGCAGTCTTCACCAACGCCGCAATGCGCTCCAGCATTTGCGTGTAAGTCGCGATACCAGCGTCGGGAATACCGTGCGCCGACGCCATCAGCCAGTATCCCGACGCATAAACAAAATCAAAACCGACTTTGTTAGCCACGATCGCGCTGATCATGTCCTGGACGCCAGGAGCGACAACAAATTCCCCGTTGTTCAACGCAGCCTTAAGCGCTGGCTTTTCCGGTGACGTCGTTTCCATTGTTCGCCTCGACATTTTCAAACGTACAAAGCTGCTGCTTGGAGAGATGAAGCCAGGGAGCAGCGATGCGGTGTGTTTTCTCGAACGCGCGGATGCTGTGTCCATCTTCAGCGCGAACCTGTTCTATCTCATCGAGCCCCTCCAAAAAGGCTCGTTGGCGCCGGCCATCAAGATCAAAGGATACAGACTTTTTCTGGCCGTAACTGAGTTCCCGCCATTCAATATTGACGATGAATTCGGTAGCGCGATTTGCCGCTATCATTAATTCTGCGTGTTGGCTGTCATCTAGAGCGATCGGCAAGACGCCATTCTTGAAACAGTTCGCATAGAATATATCGCCGAAACTTGGCGCAATGACACATTCAATACCGAAGTCGGCGAGCGCCCAAACAGCATGTTCCCGACTTGACCCAATACCAAATTTGGGACCCCCGACAATAATCTTCGCACCGTGATATTCAGGCGCATCAAGAACGAATCTTGGCGTGGCGCCAGGTTTTCGACGTTCGTGAAACAGATATTTTCCCATGCCTTTCTTTTCTAGAAGCAATAGGAATTGTGCGGGCAGAATCGCATCTGTATCAATGTCCGACTCGGGCAAGGGCGCCGCGATGCCTTGAATGATGCTCTTGGTCTTTCGCATGTCTATTATCGACCATTCATTAAAATGCGCACGTCAGATAGTCTTCCAGTTATCGCCGCCGCAGCGGCCATTTCGGGACTCATTAGATGCGTTCTTCCTTCGGGTCCTTGGCGGCCTTCAAAATTGCGATTTGACGTGGATGCGCATCGCTCACCAGGGTTTAAGCGATCGTTATTCATCGCGACGCACATAGAACAGCCTGCGCGACGCCATTCAAATCCAGCGTCTTTGAAAATTCTATCGAGGCCTTCATTTTCTGCGTCTGCACGTACTTTAGCAGATCCAGGAACCACCAGCGCTCTCACGCCAGGCGCGACCCTTTTTCCTTTCAACACGCGGGCCGTTCGTCGCAAGTCTTCAATACGCCCATTTGTACACGAACCAACGAAGACCGTATCAATCTCGATTTCCGACAGCGGCGTTCCCGGTTTGAGGTCCATATATTTCAAACTTTTGACCATTTGCGCTCGTCTATCCAACTCTTGCTCGGCGCTTGGATCCGGTATGGTCTCGCTTATGGGTGCGCATTGCGCTGGTGTTGTGCCCCACGAAACATGGGGTGTTATCTCACCCGCGCTCAGCGTCACCTCATCGTCAAATTCAGCGTCGGGATCACTTTGCAATTCGCGCCATGCTGTGACCGCCTGGCTCCAAAGGGCGCCCTTAGGCGCCAGGGGACGATTCTGGAGATACTCAAATGTTGTCTCGTCAGGGGCGATCATTCCGATGCGCGAACCCGCCTCGATCGCCATATTGCATAGCGTCATCCGAGCTTCCATGGACAGCGCTCTAACGCCGGGCCCGGCAAATTCAATCGCGTGGTTCTGCCCGCCGGCGACCCCGATTTTACGAATTACGGCGAGGATTACATCCTTGGTTGAGACGCCTTCGCACAGTTCGCCGTTTATTAGCACCCGCAGGCGTTTTTGCTTTCTCTGCAATAGGGTCTGCGTTGCAAAAACCATTTCACATTCGCTGGTGCCAATGCCGAAGGACAGCGCACCGAAAGCGCCATGCGTTGAGGTATGGCTATCACCGCAAACAAGCGTCGCGCCCGGCAGTGTAAAGCCTAATTCGGGTCCAATAATATGGACGATTCCGTGGCGGTCGTCGTTGGTGGGAATGTATGGGAGTCCGTGTCGCCGCGCATTGTCTTCCAGGCGCGCAATTTGCTTTGCGGCTAGTCCTTCGCGAAGAGACAGCGGGTCTCTATCCGTTGGGACGGCGTGATCAGCCACGGCGATGTGGGCTTCCGGTCTATGTAATGACAGGCCCCGCGTTGCTAGTCCGGTAAAGGCCTGTGGACTAGAGACCTCCTGAACGAGATGGCGGTCGATATAAAGGAGCGCTTCGCCAGTGGCATAGGTTCTCACCACATGCGCATCCCACACCTTATCGTATAGCGTTTGGCCCGCCATTTTGAATACCATTTCAAATTGCGTTCTCAGCGAGGGATAAAGCCCCCCGATAACGGCTCATTTTGCATTAAACCACTATATAGAGCGTATTGAATACGTATGCAAATTGCCCGTCTGCTGATCCAGATCCGCGGGGCTGTGCCTCGTCACTTCAAGTCGGCCGCCTGATGGTTTTTCTCCAGATGAGACGCGTTGGCGCTAAATGGTGACGGTCCGCTTGGACACGGCCTTCCTCCGCTGCAACGTCGAGAATCTTCAAGGTTTCATCAACCATCTCATCGATAGGTTGGCGAATGGTCGTCAATTCATAGGGCGCACGCCGCCCTTCGGGAATATCATCGAATCCACCGATCATCACGTCTTCTGGAATACGCGCGCCGAGACGATGACGAATGGCGTCGATCGCGCCCATCGCCATGATATCGTTGACGCCAAAAATCGCATCCGGTAGCGGTGCTGCTCCGTCGGCATACGCCTGAAGCACTGCTTTGCAAGCGTCGTCATATACGGAATTACCCTCGATCTCCTGAATGGCGCTTCGCGCAATCCCCGCTTCAAGCAGTCGCTCAGTAAAGCCCTGAACACGATCTTGGCTGGTGGTGCCCATAGGATCGCCCTTGACGATCGCAAATCTTTTAGCGCGCGCTTTGATAAATGCCTCTGCAAGCAACCGACCGCCGCCAACATTATCGCATCGAACCACCGATGCGTCGCTGCCAGGAATGTAGCGATTGAAAAGAATAATCGGAATGCCGCGATCCAGGCAAAGGCTGGTGGTTCTCGTTGAAATCTGCGCTGATGTTAAGACTATCCCGTCCACTTGATAGCCGAGCACGCGCATAATTGCATCGTCTGCGGAGCTTTTAGGGTCAACGGTAAAGGTGAAGACTTGCCGGCCTGACTCTTGGAGCTTCTCTATAAACGCTTTTAGAACCAGGATATAAAACGGGTTGTCGATGTTACCCAGTATAATGGCGATTGTTTTCGAACGTCGCGTGATGAGACTGCTGGCGATAGAATTTGGGACATAACTGAGTTTTCGGGCGGCTTCGAGAATTCGCTCTCTTTTTTCGTCGCTGATGCTTGATCCAAGAGTGAACGCGCGTGAGACGGCAGACTGCGACACCCCGGCCAGCGCAGCGACATCATGCGATGTCACGCGGGTTCTGTTTTGCTTTGAAGACACCGAGATTGGCTTTCATTGAATAGGTATTCGTTCAGCGTTACCCCATGCCGGACGCAACCGCCAGTCGAATAAATATTATCTTATAATGTCATTTTGCGTGAAACTGAATTGACGGGTTCGTCTTTGGTGACTATCCAATGAATACGTATGCATATTGAGATTTTTGTCGCTGGATGGCGCTTAGCGCGGGCGGGCGGCGTTGTGAAATATGAGAGGTTGGGAGCCCAAATGATACGCCACATGAAGACCGCTAAAGCAGCAGCCGATCGCAAAGAAGATGATGCGAAAGTCCGCGCAATCGTTGAAGAGATATTGTCGAATATCGACGAGCGCGGCGAAGTGGCGGTTCGGGAGCTCTCCGAAAAATATGATAATTGGTCGCCGTCATCATTCAAACTGAGTGAGGGCGAAATCGAAGCAGCTATTTCCCAGGTGTCAAAACGCGATCTTGAGGATATTCGTTTTGCGCAAGAGCAAATTAGAACGTTTGCGGAGCATCAGAAAGCAGCGCTTGTTGACATCGAAGTTGAAACGCGGCCCGGGGTCGTTCTCGGACACAAGAACGTTCCTGTAAACGCTGTCGGCTGCTACGTCCCAGGCGGTCGCTATCCTATGGTCGCCTCAGCGCATATGAGTGTGCTGACAGCAAAGGTCGCCGGCGTGAAACGCGTCATTGCAGCGGCGCCGCCATTTCAAGGGTCGGCGCACCCGGCAATAGTCGCGGCGATGCACTTTGCGGGCGCCGACGAAATATTGGTTCTGGGCGGCGTTCAGGCAATTGGCGCAATGGCGCTCGGCGCGGGCGATATTGCACCCGTAGACATGATCGTAGGGCCAGGCAATGCCTATGTCGCCGAATCGAAACGTCAACTTTACGGTCGCGTTGGGATCGACCTTTTCGCTGGGCCGACTGAGACAATGGTGATTGCCGACGATAGTTGCGACGGCGAGCTGTGTGCGACCGATTTGCTTGGACAAGCTGAGCATGGCGTCAATTCTCCAGCCGTATTGATTACAAACTCCGAAAAACTAGCCAAAGACTCCATCGCGGAAGTGGAACGACTGCTGGAAATTTTGCCTACGGCAGATGTCGCGCGGCCGGCTTGGCGCGATTATGGCGAAGTCATCGTTTGTGACACGCAAGAAGAAATGTTGGCGGAGGCTGATCGGATCGCCTCCGAGCATGTTCAGGTGATGACCCGTGATCCAGACTACTTCTTAGAAAATTTGACCAACTATGGCGCCCTGTTTTTAGGGCGGCGTACAAATGTCGCTTATGGCGACAAGGTGATCGGGACAAACCATACGCTGCCCACAAAACGCGCCGCTCGATATACGGGCGGCTTATGGGTCGGAAAGTTTCTCAAGACCTGTACTTATCAACGCGTCTTAACCGATGAGGCTAGCGCGGAGATCGGTCGTTATTGTTCCAGGCTATGCGCGCTGGAAGGATTTGCTGGTCACGGGGAGCAAGCCAATGTTCGCGTCCGCCGATATGGCGGCGACAATGTTCCCTATGCGCAGGCGGCGGAATGATCGACCGCCCAAAAGCGTGGTGGCGATTGAAAAAAACACGGCGGACCAGTTCGTATCCATAAAAACGGGTGCGAATGACCCGGGTTTTGGAGGCTGTGAGTGCTCGGTTTATTCCAACTGGAGGGTAAGAATGCGCTCGTTACGGGCGCGGCGCGCGGTATCGGAAAAGGGATTGCCGAAGGGCTTGCCGCTGCGGGCGCCGCCGTAACCCTTGTCGATCTCAATCAAAAACAATCGAGCGAAGCGGCTTCCGCGATTAAAAAGAGTGGCGGCAACGCGGTCGGCGCGGCGTTAGATGTAAGAGACTTGGACGCGATGGGCGCCTTTGTTGAAGACAACGCGCCGTTCGATATTTTGGTGAATAACGCTGGCGTCAATCGCATGCGAGACGTGCTTGACTTTGCGCCAACGGACTACGACGCCATTTTCGACATCAATGCGAGGGCTGCTTTTTTCTTATCGCAACACGTAGCGCGTAAACTCATCGATTGCGGATCTGGTGGCTCGATTATCAACATTTCATCTCAAATGGGGCAGGTTGGTGGGGCTCGGCGAGCGCTTTATTGCGGATCAAAGCACGCCATCGAAGGGTTTACAAAAGCGATGGCGATCGAATTAGGCCCTCATAAAATACGGGTGAACACAATTTGCCCCACCTTTATTGAAACTGAGTTGGCAAAGCAGTTTCTTGATGATCCTGATTTTCGCGCTGATGTGGAGCGCCGAATCTGTTTGGGCCGTATCGGCAATACCGATGATATTGCCGCTGCGGCGGTTTACTTGGCCTCGCCGGCATCGTCTCTGGTTACCGGCGCCGCCATAAAGGTCGACGGCGGGTGGACCGCAGAATAACGCCGACTAAGAGGGGTGAGAATGTCAGATTTTTCGCTGGATGACTTTCGGTTAGACGCGCGCTCGGCGCTTGTTACCGGGGCCGGGCGCGGCATTGGACTTGCGGTCGCGAAGGGATTGGCTGCGGCTGGCGCAAAGGTCACGCTTGCGGCAAGAACGTGCGACGAAGTGAAAGCGGCGGCGAAGGATATCCAGCATCAAGGGGGCGATGCAGATTTCATAGATCTAGATGTGCTCGACCATGACGCGGTTTGTAAATTCATCAATGGCGCGCCAGTGTTCGATATCCTCGTCAATAATGCGGGTACAAATCGTCCAGCACCCTTTCTTGAGGTTGAGCCAGAGGATTACGATGCCATTTTCAATCTAAATGTGCGTAGCGCATTTTTTGTCGCTCAAGCTGTGGCGAGCAGATTGGTCGCGCTTAATAAAGGCGGCTCCATCATCAACATGTCTTCTCAAATGGGTCATGTGGGCGCAGCCCGTAGATCAGTCTATTGCGGATCCAAACACGCAATGGAGGGTTGGTCAAAAGCAATGGCGATTGAACTGGGGCCGCATAACATCCGTGTAAATACAGTATGTCCAACATTTATCGAGACACCAATGACAAAACCATTTTTCGAGGACGAAGGGTTCCGCAACGACGTACTCTCTCGCATTCATCTGGGACGGATTGGTCAAATGAAGGATGTGGTTGGCGCGGTTGTCTACTTGGCGTCAGCAGCGTCGTCTCTAGTGACAGGCTCCGCGTTGAAAGTCGATGGCGGATGGACCGCGGATTGAGATAGCGTCGTATGCCGGCACCAATCGATTTAGCGACACGAACGCGGATATAGGATGGGCGCTTGGTTTCGCTATAATCCGGCTGCCGACCATTCGATCCTTCAATCCGTTGCGGCCGCGCGGCATTTGCGACGTGATGACGCCTCTGGGCGATTGGGGCGCAGATGTCACGCATCCAGGCGGAGGGGTGATGGTGTTTACGGTCTTGGCGGGGCTAGTAGAAGGGGACAGCCGCGCGAGGCGCGATTATTCCGCGACTGGTGAATTTGGTTGTAGAGAACGCCTGCCGCTTAAGCGTATTGTCGAGGCGTTTTTTAAGGATGTCGATGAAGCTGTTTGGGCGAGCAGGAGCGGGCGAATAATCGAACCTGTCGTGCTATTCTAATTCCAGCCGCATAAAGGAAGCGAAAATGGAGCCATCATCAATAAATGGCGCTGGCGTCACGCTCGTCATCTATATGCTCGCACTTCTGGCGATCGGTTTTTGGGCGTCCCGACGCGCGACCGCATCGGAAGACGCATTCTTGCTGGGCGGGCGATCACTTGGGCCCGTCGTGTCCGGTTTGGCTTACGCGGCCTCAACGTCTTCGGCATGGGTATTGTTGGGTTACACGGGCTTCGTTGCGACCGTCGGCGTATCGGCGCTTTGGATGGTGCCGGGAATATTATTCGGGTACGGATGCGTATGGCTTTGGCTCGGCCCTTGGCTGAATCGCGTTTCGCGGGAGAAAGGATACTTGACCGCCATTGATGTCATCGCGGGTGAAACGACCGGCATGGCGCGGCGGATAATTGTCATGTCAGCCGCCGCAATGATCCTTTTTTGCTTTTCCTTCTACATTGCTGTGCAATTCCAAGGCGCAGGTGCAGCGCTTGCCGATGTGTTCGGCCTCAGCCCAACCGCCGCGATTTTAGCGGGAGCGCTTGTCATATTGGCATATACATTCTTGGGCGGGTTCTGGGCCGTTAGCGTTACCGACACTTTGCAGGGAATATCCATTGCGATTGTCGCGTGCGTTCTTCCTGTTGCGGCGCTCATCGACATTGGCGGTTTCGGCGGGATCGCCGAAGGTCTGCAACAACAACCCGAAAGTCTCACGGCCCCATTTGGCGTTTACGCGGGCTGGTCCGTTGTGGGATTTTTGTTTGGACTGTCATCGCTCGGCATTGGCGCAATGGGCCAGCCGCATCTCCTGACTTGGATCATGGCGGTGCGCGATCGCAAGTCCCGCATACAAGGGGCGGCTGTTTCCATCGGGTGGGGAGCGCTCGTTTTTTCCGGCATGTCGATAATAGCGCTAGCGGCGCGGGCGACCTCTGAGCCTGGTGCCGGGCTCGGTGAAATGATCATATTTGATCTGGCGCAGCAAACTCTCCCCGGAATTCTGCCGGCGCTTGTTTACGCGGCTATTTTGTCGGCCGTTATGTCTACAGTTGACAGTCAGCTTCTTGTTGCATCGGCTGCCGGGAGCCACGATCTGGGTTTGGCGAAACTGGCGCCAAATAGGGAAGTGTTGGTGACGCGTGTTGTGATCGTAACGCTGTGTTTCGCGGCGATCCTAATCACACTCCAAGTGCCCGCGTCTATTTTCGATCGCGCTATTTTCGCTTGGACGGCGCTGGGCGCCGCTTTTGGGCCATCCATCGTCGCCCGAATGCTTGGACGGCGCATGAGCGCTTATACGGTTTTGGCGGCCATGGTGTCTGGGTTTTCGTTGACGGTCTTTTTCAATCAGATTGACGCCTCTGGGCCAGGCGCGTGGTTGGAGCGAGGATTGCCGTGGGTCGTTGGCGCAACGATCCTAACCTTGTTTTCCAAACGCAGGGAAGCGGAGGCATCGGTGCTCCAAGAGGCCGATTCAGCAAGTGTGTAACGACATGCACCGTTAACTTGTTGCTGTTCGAACTCAGCCCTTAAACCTTGCCCTCGCGAGAAGGAGCTGCATGCGTTAGAACCGCTCAAGCAAAGAGCCAAATCCTGAAACTTTGTCTTCGACGCCAGAATGGCGCAGTGCATGCCAATAGGTTGCGGTGTTGATAGCGATCACGGGTTTGCCAAAGAAGTGTTCGGCATGGGCCGCCATGGCGGCCATCGGCAAATTAGTCCCAACTTGGACCAAAGCATCCACATCCTCTCCGTCCAAAGAGGAAAGCGTGTCGAACAAGGTTGAGATCGGCGTTTGCGCGATGGCCGTCCATGACGGACGTTGCAAACAAATATCCCTTCTCACGGAAAACCCGCTTTCTTCGAAAAATCGCCGGACTTGTTCATTCGCCGCAGGGAAATAGGGTGACAAGAACGCGATGCTTTTGACGCCATAAGCATGTAACGCCGCCGCGGTCGCTGTTGACCCGGCGCTCACGTCCAGTCCTGAGCGGTTTTTCACCTTTTGCTCAAAGTCCGCCGCCCCCTCAGCGCCGCCGTAAAAGGTGAGCGCGGACATCCCCATCACTAATCTGTCAGGGTTGCACGTCATTATGGAGTCAACGGCGGCGAGCAGGTTGTCGGAAATAATCTGTGTACCCGCCATGAATGTTTCGTTGCTGATCGCTTGGGCGTCTTGGGTATAGATCCGACTGTAGTGATTTGTGACGCCGGCGGGGCGCATATCGTCAAACTCGGGCTGAACAACGGTATTCGTCGAGGGGCCAAGAATCCCAAACAGTTTTCTCCATCCTAATATGTCATTCATATGGCTCGCTCCTAATCCCGCCCTGCACCGAAAGCTGCGGTGTTCGCGCCCTAATTTGGCTTGTTTACGTACTGGACTAAATCTTGAGGCACCTGTTTGCCACGCAAAAAAGCAATAATGGCTCGAACGAGAATTTCGTCACACCGATCAGGTGGGCGGTTTGTGGGGCGTCCATACAATACACTACCAGCAACATCGGACGAGAAGTCGACGCGAATGTATCAGCGTACAAAACTTCCGCCGCAGCGTCAGTTGGGAAAGGCGCGATAACTTTTTCGGGCATTGGTCGACCCTCGGGAAGTGCGAGGAAAAATACTGATAATACAATTGTTGCGCCCGCTAGTGTCTCGTTCCGCATGTTCGCCAAAGGGTACAATGTCTTTCCGAGATGCGGTTCTCCACCTCGACTCGCCGCCATTTGAATCGCCGCCAGCAGGTTCACAACAGATTAGTTGTCGGCATCGCTAGAAACACTTCACAATTAAGTCTATATCCGCTCTCCGATTAGCGGGGTGAGATTGCTTTGAATGCTATAAACGCCGAGCGACGCCACCAACGGCATCGCCAAAGATCCCAGTTTGAATATCCGCCGCGCTCATTCTAGGGTCTAACTCGCGGATTTGGGATTAAGCAAAGGCAAAATCGAATGGCTTCCGACTTGGCAGATAATTACAAAGGCGTTTACGATAACGCCCTTGGTTTCGGAAACAAACCGGCGCTCGTCCTTGTGGACTTCGTGCAGGCTTATTTTGATCCCGATTGCGATCTTTACGCTGAACCGGATGCCGCGCTTGCGTCCGCTTTGCGGCTTCGTGAACTAGCGCATGACAAAAACGTTCCGGTCATCCTGACAAACGTCGTTTATCACCCCTCGGGGATCAATGGCGGCGTGTTTTATAAGAAGGCGAAGCCGCTGCGATACATGCTAGAAGGTTCGCCGATGGGCGCGTGGCCCGCGGGGTTGACGCCAACTAACGACGAGCTGATCATCAGCAAACAATATCCGAGCGCGTTTTTCGGAACCTCCTTATCCTCTACGCTTACAGCACTAGGTATTGATACCGTCATTCTGACTGGTTTGACGACGTCTGGGTGCGTCCGCGCGAGCTGTATTGATGCTTGCTCCTACGGGTTTATTCCGATCGTTGTTTCGGACGCTTGTGGCGACCGTCATGAAGGGCCGCATGAAGCGAACCTTTTCGATATGAATTCTAAGTATGCGGACGTTGTCGAGGAAAAAGCGGCAGCGGACTATCTTAAGGGTCTCTAGGCCCTCTTGGACGCATTGCAAGCTGAACGATCAGGAGCGTTGGAGCGCCTAACCAAAGGCGGGCTTCTGGCTACGTAATATGCCGATCGCTCATCCCGGCTTTTTCATCGTGGTGAATTGAACCGCGTTGGTTGCGCCGTTGGGCGTGACGGCGAAATTCGCAATCCGGCCGTCTTTTTCAAATCCTGCTCTCGCCAGGGGGGAGGCGTCGCCTGGGATTTCCGTCCACCCGTTCTCTGTCATGGACTGACGGACCTCAGAAATAATCGTTTCGCCGTCATCGCTCGAAAGGGCTTGAAGCGAATGACCGTCGAGGCCAGGCACGGGCGTCACCGCAATGATGTTCCAGTCTGACGGTAATTCAATATCGATGGGAAAATCTGCAGGCAAACCGATGTTTTGGCCGACTGTGGAGCCCCCGCGATTGATTTCTATGCTTTCAACGTCGCCATCGTTATCGACCTTGACATCGGCGTCGATCCCAGCTCTTGCGGCTTGCTGTTCCATTTGCTTTTCCAACGCGTCGGCGCTGTCGTCTCCGCCGCCGCACGCGACAAGAAGCGCGCCGGTCGCCAACATCATCATGCTGATTTTCAAATTTCTCATGGTTCTGGTCCTCATCAAATCAATTAGTCTGTAACGGTAAACGCATCGCGAGCGATTACCACATTCTGTAGCCCCGTAACGTAACGCGCCTCATATTCACCAGGCTTGCCGACCAATCGGCGCGTTGACTGGGCCTCAGTATATGTTCCTTCAGTCTCGCCGACTTTTGCGGCGAAGCCGTAAGCTAAACCCCATTGCCACATCTTATTGTCGGGCGTATCTGCCGGGCAGATGATCACCCGGTCGCCGGCAAATCCGTCACCTGAATACTGCACGGCGAAAGCCTCGCCAGCTTTGACGGTCTGTGGCGCGCTTACGGTCGCCTGCGGCTGGACCACCTCAATCGTCTTGCGCGCGATAACGCGAGTTCCTGGATTGATAAAGTAGGCAAGTTCATACTCTCCGGCGATTGCCGGTACGCGCAATGCAAAAGCGCCGTCGTCTTGACGAATGCGATTGAGCGTATAGCGGGCGTCGGCGTTGGTTTTCTCCGCACCAGGTTCAACGACGGAAATCGTATCGTTTTCCCAGTCCGCGGGCGGTTCCAGTTGAACAATAATGGTTGATCCGCCTACCGCTGTTTCAGGCGCTGTGATGTTTGCGGTGACATTGACGACTTTTACTGGCTGGCTGGCCTGCACCACATGCTGCATGCCCGGATAGAGCGTGTACCCGTTCGCCAGCACATAACGAACTTCATACTCGCCGGGTTCCGCCGGCGCTGTGATCTCAGTCGGTTCGCCTTGTTTTAGCCGCGGCCGCCCACCGCCCGGCGTGAACGCTTTTTTGACGCCTTTTTTTTCAATGGTGATGAAATCGCCAGACGTGAGCGGACCGGTCCAATCGACGACGAATTTGCTGGCGATAGGTACCTCTGCAGGCGCGCTGACGGTATAAGCGGTATCGGTGACTGTTATTGACTGCCGCGCAAGGATCAGACGGGGCCGCGCAAGCACATAACGCACTTCATACTCTCCGGCGATAGACGGCCCGCCAATGGCCACCGTTGCTCTATCGTCCTGGTCGAAATCGCCGTCGCCATCCGTATCGAGTGCAGCTTCCGTTGCGCCCTCTTTTAGGGCGGCTGTTTCGTAAGAGTCGCGCGCTTTTTGCGCTGCCGACCCGTAGATCTTTTCGCGTGGTCCGTCGGTCAGGGCGTTGACCTGCACAAAAGCGCCGAGCGTGTCGGGTCCTGTCCACGTGACATCGAAAGGTACGCCCTCTGGTGTTGACGCCGGTGCGTCAAGCGTTACTGGAATGCCGAGATCCACTGGCACGGTGGCGACTTTCGTGTTGCCGCCAACGGTGAATGCGAGGCGCCCTTGTTTCGGTTCTCCGCCGCCAGGTTGTCCTTTTCGCCATCCCAGCCAAACAGCCTCGGCGATATAGTCCCCAGGCGGAACAGTGGTGTCGGCATACCCGGTGTCAATTGCTGTAAACATCGGTTCGCCCGTTGCGGCGCCTGACTCGTCGACGTTCCAGACTTTCCAGGACACATCACGTTGGATCTCAGGGCCGCCAGGCAGGATCGTTGCTTTGAGAATTAGTTCGACAGGCTTTTGCACGCTGTCCCCGTTGGTCTTTTCAGTTGCGCCCGCCGCGACTTGCGTCAACGCTTCGCTCAGCTGGTCGGCATTGTCTGCGGCTAAAAACTCACCGCCGGTTTCGGCGGCAATGCACTGTAAGCTCGTACGCTCTTCAGCCGTTAAGTCGAACCCAACAACATGAACGGTAAAGTCGAGTCCGTTTTCTTCGAGTGTGCGCGCCAGCGCGCAAGGGTCGGCCTCGCATGTCTCCAATCCATCTGAAACAAGGATCACGGTCGCCGCGTTCTTTTCGTAGTTTAGCTCGGTCGCCGCGTGCTCTACAGATTTTGTTAGCGGCGTCTTGCCTGTCGGCGTTAAACTGCGCAACTGTGTAATGACTTTGTCGCGACCGGCTCCCACATCTGCGAGGGTCTCGATGTCGCTGCAATCACCTTTTCTGCGATGCCCGTAGGCGACAAAACCGAGACGCCGCTCTGCTGGTAAAGAACGAACGAGTCCCTCAACCACATCCTTTGCGATGACGATCTTGTTGACGCCGTCTATCTGTCCCCACATCGATCCCGATGCATCTAGGATCAGAATTGTATCTTCTTCTGCTGCTGAGTCTTGGGCGAGGGTGGGGATCATTCCAATCGCTGTCATTAAACTCAGCATACAGAATAGTATATGATGGAAGTTCTTCATTTAGTCCCCCGCCATGGTCAAATACGCGTCCGCGCATGATGACTTTCGCTATAGATAGCGCCATGATGAATAGAAGGAAAGGCAAGAGAGGTGTGGGAAAAAATGACGAGAATACTTATGATTAGCCTCGCCGCGTGTTTGTGCGCCGCCGTTCCGGCTGTGTCTCATGCCGCATCAAACGCGGTTAAGTCGACCGCATTCGTAGAGGCGATTGCGACCCGCGGCCACGCGTGCGGTCTGCTCGCGCCTTGGCAAGCAAGTGCTATACGTGCCCTGGCCGTTCGCGACATGGAGCGATGGGACGTCGGCCAGCGGGCCTCGTTGCCGACGGAAATTGAGAGCGCACTCTCAAAAATGACTTGCGAGAGCGACGTGCTGGCTGCCTGGATTGAGGGCGCGTCGCGCGGGTTCGACAGTGAGATGCTCGCACCTTATCTGGTCGTCTATCGCGTGCTTGCCAGCTACGAGACGCCGCCGAAGATTTTCACCTACGCTGCGCCGCGGCTGCAATATGCGTCGGCCGTCACCGCGATCAACGTCAAGCTCGCTGAACTTGAAGCGTCCGGCGCGGTTCCGGAAGGCGGCGGCACGTGGTCCGCATATATCGACAGAACAGAAACTGCAGCGCGCGACTTCGTTTCATATCTCTCAAACGAAGATGCCGCGCCGGAAGATCGCGACATGGCTGCGGCTTGGCTTGCGCAGTCGGCGCATATCATCGAGCTTTGGCTACATGACCATCAGGAATGACATTTAACCTGTTCTCAGAAACCGCGGTGTCGAATGCGAGAGGCCGGCGGCTTGTGTTCCGGGCCGGCAGTTGAGAAGGCGTGCCAACGCCTACGCTGCGCCGATTGGCAACACTAATGCGTATGGGCAACGCCGGCGCCAGAGGGGATGCGAATATCGTCCACTAGGTCTTGGACTTCGACCGGCGTCGGCTTCGTCAGCTTCGCGATGACGATCGCAACGGTAAAGTTGACGAACATGCCGATCGTTCCGATGCCCTCCGGCGAGATCCCGAACAGCCAATTGTCGGATGTATTCACAGCGCCGAACCAAGGCGATTTGAAATAAACGATATAGCTGATCGTAAAAGCGAGGCCCGCGAGCATGCCTGCGACAGCGCCTTCTTTGTTCATGGCCTTGAAGAAGATCCCCATCAGAATGGCTGGGAATAGCGAGCACGCCGCGAGGCCAAAAGCCAGGGCAACGACTTGCGCCACGAATCCTGGCGGATTGATTCCAAGATACCCAGCGATCGTGATCGCGAATATCGCAGCGGCCCGGGCCGCCAGCAGTTCGCCTCGCTCTGAGATTTTTGGCATGAAGGTTTTCTTCAAAAGGTCATGACTGATTGAGGCGGAGATCACGAGCAATAGGCCGGCGGCCGTGGACAGCGCCGCCGCGATGCCGCCGGCGGCGACAAGGGCAATCACCCAGCCGGGGAGATTGGCGATCTCTGGATTGGCGAGCACCATGATATCCCGATCAACATGAATCTCATTGGCGTTTGTCGTCGGTGTATTGAGGACAATGCGCTCACCGTGGACGCCCCGCGCTTCATCGAACTTCGGTTTTCCTTCGAAGGGGTTGCCGGGGGCATATTGGATTTTGCCGTCTGCGTTTTTATCGATCCAGGCGATTAGCCCGATGTCTTCAAAGGAGCGCACGAAACTCGGTGCGCCGCCCGCTTCTTCGTCAGTTTCCGCGTATGTCGAGTTGTTCACTGTCTCGATGAAGTTGATCCGGGCAAAAGCCCCGACGGCTGGCGCCGTCGTGTAGAGCAAGGCGATAAAGACAAGCGCGTAACCTGCAGACTTTCGCGCGTCCGACACCTTCGGAACCGTGAAGAACCGCACGATAACATGCGGCAGGCCCGCCGTACCGACCATCAACGCCAATGTGATCGCGAAAACATCAATCATCGACTTTGTTCCTAACGTGTAGGGATTAAATCCGAGATCCACGAGTGTCGTGTCTAGTTTTTGTAAGACCGTCATGCCCGAACCGTCCGCAACGGTAGAGCCAAGCCCGAGCTGCGGAATGGGATTGCCGGTAATCAGTATCGATATGAAAATCGCCGGAACCATATAAGCGAAGATCAAAACGCAATACTGCGCGACTTGGGTGTAGGTGATGCCCTTCATGCCGCCAAGAACTGCGTAGAAGAAGACCACGGTCATGCCGATGAAGACGCCAAGCGTGATCGGTACATCGAGAAAGTTAGAAAAGACGACGCCGACACCGCGCATTTGGCCCGCAATATAGGTGAATGAAATCACAATGAGGCTGATTACCGCGACAACTCTCGCGACTTTGGAATAATACCGCTCGCCAATAAAATCGGGAACGGTGAATTGGCCGAATTTGCGCAGGTACGGCGCCAGCAGCAACGCCAGCAGCACATAACCGCCCGTCCATCCCATGAGATAGACCGACCCGTCATAGCCCGCAAAGGCAATGATACCCGCCATAGAAATAAATGAGGCGGCGCTCATCCAATCTGCCGCCGTCGCCATGCCGTTTGCGATCGGGTGCACACCGCCCCCGGCGACATAAAAGTCTTTCGTCGATCCGGCGCGGGACCAAATCGCAATGGCGATATAGAGCGCGAAGGAAAGCCCGACGGCGATATATGTCATGAGTTGGACGCTCATTGCACGCGCGCCTATTCGTCATCATCAACGCCGAATTGGCGTTCGATGCGTTTCATTCGATACGAATAAAAGAAAATTAGCGCGACAAAGACATAAATTGAGCCTTGCTGTGCAAACCAGAAGCCAAGCGGGTAGCCCCCAAGTTTTAAATTGTTCAGGAGGTCAACGAATAAAATTCCGGCGCCAAAGGACACGATGAACCAGATCGAGAGGAGACTCAAAAGCAGTCTGATGTTCGCGCGCCAGTAATCAGACACCACCCGTTCTGTCTTGACCTCTTCGTCATGATGAGAACGCGGGGGCAAATTCCCGCCCTGGTGGTGATAGGGTGTCGTCGTTGAATTGGGCGTCACCGTTTTGGCGTCCGACTTTGTCGGCGTTCCGCTCATCTTCCTTGTCCTTTGTGTTTTTCCTGTGATGAAACTGTAAATGTGTCGCGGCGCCTTCGCCATACGAATTTGGTCTTGTGCGTCTGGTGTCGCGCAAAGGCTGCGCCGCGTTTGAAACCGTTTCATTTACTGTGGAGATGCGAACGCTTCCGGCGCGCGTCGCACATTTCCGGAAGCGATGTTGCGATGTCGGGCGTTTGTGAAAATCCTGCGGACCTGCTGCGGGTTGCGCTGTCGACGCTGTTCGCCGACGCGATAGCTGGCGTATCCGATCCATGCGCTGATCAATATCTGTGCGACCGGACTGTTTGTTGCGATGCGATGGGGATATGAACAACGGGTATTGATCATCTTTGCGCCGCTTGTCGCGCATAGGCGTGCCGTACAGAGCCGCTGCCTGCACCATTTCCAGACTTAACCTTGTGTGTTGATTGACGCGGCGCTCACCTAGAGCCCCGATGGTTGGTTACGAATTTTTCTCCGTGGGCGTGAATTTTTTTCCCTCGATGTCGATAAATTTCTTGTACCCTCTATACGCACATGAAACGCGGATAAGAACAAGCGCATGTATTGCGATGCAACAATTACGCGATCAGTCGTGAAAGAGCGTTAGCATTAGGAAGAACGGATCCAACGACGAATTTGAAGCGACGCTTGGCGTGAGCGTTCGCCATTTGAAGGCTGCGTTATACTTGCGTGAGGCGAAAAACGTCGCGCGCGCTGCGCATTTTCTCGGCAGATCGCGTACTGCTGTCAGCAAGGCGGTTTCAGATCTAGAGCGACAAGTTGGTCTTCCACTTTTCGACCGCACGTCGGCCGGATTTTTACCTACGAAAGAAGGGGAGGTTTTGCTCGCGCGTGCGCAAACGATCGCGCAGATATTTGAAGATCTCGCCACCACTTACCGCGCGAAGCATCCGCGCCCACGGCCTACAAAATCCATTCCGCTTTTTACAATGGACATTGCGACCAAACGATTGTGGCAATTGTCGCTCCTGGCGGACCATCAGAGTATAGAAACAGCAGCAGAGATAGCGGGTCAGTCTAAGTCGACGATTTATAAGTCCGTCCATGAGATCGAAGAACAGCTGGACGTCTCTCTATTTGCGCGATTGCCAGACGGACGAATGCTTCCCATCGAATATGGAGAGTATTTATGTCGACAGGTGAAACTCTCCCTATCGGAGTTACGCCTCGCGCTCGAAGATATTCTCGCTATTCAAGGGTCCTTGCATGGTCGCGTGACAATTGGGTGCTTGCCATCAATGCGGCCATTCTTATTGCCGTCGACGCTGAGTAAGTTACTCCACGAACATCCCGATCTATCAATCCGTATTGAAGCTAATCCCTTCACGCAAATGCTGCGCGGATTATTGAGCGGCGACATTGATGTGATTGTCGGTGGTACGCGCTCGGGCGTGAATGATCCGGGCTTAATCGTCGAAGAGCTCGCCCGCGACAGGGTCTGCATCATTGCGCCAAAGAATCACCCTCTTGCGCAGATTGAACGGCTGACGCGCCGCCATCTAAGCGACGCAAGATGGATTCTGCCCCTCGCGGGCACGCCTTCGCGCAACATTTTTGACAACTGTTTGCGCCAAAGCGGCGTCGTTATCCCGGATAACTGCATCGAAACCGGGTCGATCACGACGCTTGGCGGAATCATGCAGTGTGACGATGTCTTAACCGTGGGCACCGTTTATCAAACGCATCGGGAACGCGCCAACGGGCAATTGACGATCTTGCCCTTTAAACTCAAAGATGATGACTGGCCGCTAGGGGTTACCCTAAGGCGCGCGACACGCCCGTCGATTAGTTCGGGCCATTTGATCGACTACCTCAGAACCACCGTGCGCAACGCTGTTGTAGAGTGAAATAGTTCACTGGTGCTGGAGCGTTGTCTGTGTTCGCATTTGCAGCAATCGCCGCTGTAAAATCAGTACACGATTGTATATTCCATTCTCAGATACGCCGAGCACGGAAAAAAAATCACAACAACTGAGGAATATTCACTCTCCGTTGCGCCGCAAAATGTTGAACACTGCGGGCACGGTGAGACCCGTTGCTGCACAATTGCGTGACGCTTGCCAACAATATTGCGGTTAACGCACTACGTTATTGGGAGGGTGAAAGTGAATAAAACCAAAATTCTAACAACAGCAAGCTTTGTTGCTCTAGGCGCCGTTTTGGCCGCGCCGACAGCAGTTATGGCTCAAGGCGACACGATTATCGTCTCCGCCACAAAACGGGCAGAGGGCCTGCAAGACGTGCCGGTTTCTGTTGCGGCTGTGCCGAAATCGACAATTGAAAAACTCGGCGTTGTCGACGTGAGCGATCTGTCCATCTATCTGCCGAACTTTGAAATCAACGATTCAACCATTTTGCCAAACCTTTATGTGCGCGGGTTGGGGTCAGGCGCAACGCACTCCATCGAGCAGTCTGTCGGACGGTTTGTCGACGAGCTCTATATCGGTCGCGGCGCAATGAACCTTCATGGCTTCTTTGACATTGAAGCCGTCGAGGTTCTGCGCGGCCCGCAAGGCACGTTGTTCGGGAAAAATACCGTCGCCGGCGCCATGATTGTTCGGACGGCAAATCCGACAAATGAATTTGAAGCCGGGTTGAATCTCTCATACGGCGAATACAGCACCGTCGGCGATTACCAAGAAGTTCAAAGCTATATTTCGGGGC
>JBCDBM010000026.1:0-22085 GCA_039183665.1 Pseudomonadota bacterium
GGAAGCCAGGGCACCTTCCATACCGAACAAGCGATTGCCTATGGAACGCAGATGGTCGCCGGGGTCACGCCGGGCAAAGGGGGCGCAACCTGGGAAGCGGGCGAAGCTGCTAAAGGCGCTACATTGCCGGTTTTCGATACGGTGGCTGAGGCGCGTGATAAAACCGGCGCTGATGCATCGGTCATTTATGTGCCGCCGCCCTTCGCGGCCGATTCCATTTTAGAGGCGATATCAGCTGAAATTCCGCTGATCGTCTGCATTACCGAGGGTATCCCGGTGCTCGACATGGTGCGCGTTCAGCGTGCGCTTGAAGGGTCTTCGAGCCGATTGGTGGGTCCAAATTGCCCAGGCGTCATTACACCAGAAGAATGCAAAATCGGCATCATGCCCGGTCACATCCATCGCAAGGGCGCTGTCGGCATCGTCTCGCGATCGGGTACGCTCACCTATGAAGCGGTGCATCAAACGACCGTGGCGGGCCTCGGCCAGAGCACCTGCGTGGGCATTGGCGGCGATCCGGTGAAGGGGACCGACTTTATCGAAGTGCTGGAGATGTTCTTAGCGGACGACGCCACCGAAGCCATTATCATGATTGGCGAGATCGGCGGCTCGGCCGAAGCGGACGCGGCCAATTTTCTTGCGTCGCACAAGATCAAGAAACCCACAGTCGGCTTCATCGCCGGGGTCACGGCGCCGCCAGGGCGGCGCATGGGCCACGCCGGCGCCCTTGTTTCGGGCGCGGCCGATACGGCAGAAGCGAAAATCGAGGCCATGAACGCGGCCGGTATTGCGGTTGCGCCCAATCCGGCGGCCCTAGGGCGGACACTCCTAGAAATTTCTAAAAATTGAAACGCAACATTAACGCTGGCGCTGATTAATGATTGAATCGCTACTGAGTTGGCGTATCTAGATGATTAATTTTGTTGGTGCAGAAAGTTGGAATGCGTCATGGCCGACGACGGAACGGGGCCGGCATCGCTCGCCCAGAGCATAGATAACACGGTTCTCTCGGGCGCGAACGCGCAATATATCGATACCCTATACGCACGCTATTGCGAAAATCCCGCTTCGGTCGATGATGCTTGGCGGGCCTTTTTTGAACGCGAAGGCGCGGGTCAAACCGCCGCCGGTGATCACGGTCCCAGCTGGGCGCGCAAGGATTGGCCGCCCAGAACCCCTGGAAATGGTCTCGATGCGGAACTCACCGCCGCCATGGACGGCGATTGGAGCGCGTTAGAGACGGCTGTCTCCAAAAAGATTGAAGCACGCGCGAAGGCCTCACCCGACAAAACCTCTGCCGAAGACGTGCGGCGCGCCACGAAAGACTCATTGCGCGCGCTGATGCTCATTCGGGCCTATCGTATTCGCGGCCATCTCATCGCGGATCTCGACCCCTTGGGATTGCATCCGCCGCAAAACCACCCCGAACTTGATCCGATGACGCTCGGCTTTACCGAGGAAGATCTCGACCGGCCGATTTTTATCGATCATGTTCTTGGTCTTGAAACCGCTAGTTTGCGCGAAATCATGGCGATTTTGAAACGCACCTATAGCGGAACCTTCGCCGTCGAATTCATGCACATTACGGATCCAGAGCAAAAAGCGTGGATCCAGCATCGCATCGAGGGGCCGGACAAGGACATTTCGTTTACCCGCGAAGGGCGTATCGCCATCCTCAACAAGCTCATCGAGGCGGAAGGCTTCGAGAACTTTTTGAACGTCAAATATACGGGTACGAAGCGTTTCGGTCTTGATGGCGCGGAATCCATGGTGCCGGCGCTCGAGCAAATCATCAAACGCGGCGGCGCGCTTGGCGTCAAAGAAATCGTTATCGGCATGCCGCACCGCGGCCGGCTGAATGTTTTGGCCGCCGTGATGGGCAAACCCTATCACCATATATTCCACGAATTCCGGGGCGGTTCAGTAACGCCCGATGACGTCGGTGGTTCGGGTGATGTCAAATACCACCTTGGCGCTTCGTCCGACCGGATCTTTGACGGCAACAAAGTTCATTTGTCGCTAACCGCTAATCCGTCTCACCTTGAGGCGGTAAACCCGGTTGTTTTGGGCAAAGCCCGCTCAAAGCAAGATCGCATTGAATGCGATGATTTAGATATGCCGCGCACGCATGTGCTGCCCTTGTTGCTGCACGGGGACGCGGCTTTTGCGGGACAAGGTATCGTTGCGGAGTGTTTCGGGCTTTCCGGCTTGCGGGGCTACAGCACGGGCGGCACGATCCACTTTATCGTCAACAACCAAATCGGCTTCACGACGGCGCCGCAATTTGCGCGCTCATCGCCCTATCCGTCAGATGTCGCGAAAATGGTTGGCGCGCCAATCTTCCATGTGAACGGCGACGACCCCGAAGCTGTCGTCTATGCGGCAAAAGTCGCCACCGAGTTTCGCCAGAAGTTTGGGGCGGACGCCGTTATCGACATGTTCTGCTATCGGCGTTTTGGTCACAATGAAGGGGATGAACCCAGCTTCACGCAGCCGCGGATGTACAAAAAAATCCGTTCCCTGCCGACCACGAAGAAGATTTATTCGAAACGCCTCGCCGAAGAAGGGGTCATCGACGACGCCTTTGGCGAGCGCGAGGCCGATAAATTTCGCGGGTTCTTGGACAGCGAGTTCACTGCCGCTGAGTCATTCAAGCCCAACAAGGCGGATTGGCTTGATGGCCAATGGTCCGGTTTCGTCCCGCCCATTGATGATGATCGCCGCGGCAACACGGCCGTCGCCGAAGAGGATCTAAAATCTATTGGGGAAACGCTCACCAGCTATCCCAAGGATTTCAACATCCACCGTACGCTCGATCGGATCCTCAAGCAGAAAAAGAAAATGTTCGACGCCGGTGAGGGCATTGATTGGGCGACTGCTGAAGCGCTCGCTTTCGGCTCTTTGCTCGTTGACGGGTTCGGGGTCAGGCTCTCTGGCCAAGACTCTCGACGCGGCACATTTTCCCATCGTCACGCCGTCTTCATTGACCAAGAGAAGGACCGCACGTTCACCCCGCTGCAGCATATTGAGGGCGCAAATGCGACCTTTGAGGTGCATGACTCAAACTTGTCAGAGTTTGCTGTGATGGGTTTTGACTACGGATACTCATTGGCCAACCCGAAATTCTTGGTGTTGTGGGAAGGTCAATTTGGCGATTTTGCAAACAGCGCGCAGATCATCATTGATCAGTTTATTTCATCGGGCGAGCGTAAATGGTTGCGCATGTGCGGCCTGGTTCTGCTTTTGCCGCATGGGTATGAAGGTCAGGGGCCGGAGCATTCGTCCGCGCGTTTGGAGCGGTTTTTGCAGCTTTGCGCGCAGGACAATATGCAAGTCGCCGCATGTACGACGCCCTCGAACTATTTCCACATTCTGCGACGCCAAATGCGACGCAATTTCCGCAAGCCTTTGGTGCTGATGTCCCCAAAGTCGTTGTTGCGCCATAAAAAATGCGTCTCAAGTCTCTCGGAGATGGGCCTTGGCTCTTCGTTTCACCGGGTTTTGTGGGACGATGCAGAGTTCCGTCCGGGTTCAACAGTGAAGCTTGTTCCTGACTCAAAAATCAAACGCGTCGTCATCTGCTCAGGCAAGGTCTATTACGATCTGTTGGAGGAGCGGGAAAAACGCGGCGTTGACAATGTTTATCTCTTGCGTGTTGAGCAGCTTTATCCGTTCCCGGCGCATTCGCTGATTGCGGAATTACAGCGGTTTAAAGACGCGGAGATGATTTGGTGCCAGGAAGAGCCAAAAAACATGGGCCCGTGGTTCTTTATGGAGCCCAATCTGGAATGGACGCTCGATCAAATCGGCGCGAAAGCGAAGCGCGCGCGCTATGTTGGTCGGCCCGCCTCGGCGGCGCCAGCCACAGGCTTAATGAGCCAACACAAGAAAGAACTTGACCAATTCCTCAATGAGGCGTTGACGCTTTAGCGCGACGAAGGACGATTAGGAGACGTTTGCATGGCTGTCGAAATCCGCGTGCCCACCCTTGGCGAGTCTGTCACGGAGGCCACTGTGGGAAAGTGGCTAAAGCAGAAGGGCGAGGCGGTCGAAGTCGATGAGACTTTGGTTGAACTGGAAACAGACAAGGTTTCTGTTGACGTCCCCGCGCCGGCCGCTGGCGTTCTGGCGGACATCGTGGTCGCCGAGGGCGACACTGTAGAAATCGACGCGCTCCTCGGCGCGATCGACTCTGCGGCAACGGCTGCGCCTAATGGCGGTGTGGCGGCTAAAGCGCCGGCGCCGCAAGCCGAACCGGCGCCTTCTGCTGAGGCGTCCGGCGGCGCGGAGATTGAAGTGCGCGTGCCGGCATCCGGCGAGTCGGTGAGCGAAGCGGACATCGGCGCCTGGCTAAAAAAAGAAGGCGATGCCGTTGAGCGCGATGAAGCCATCGTCACACTAGAAACCGATAAAGCGGCGCTTGATGTCACCGCGCCGGAATCGGGCGTGATCTCCAAAATTTCAGCCCAAGAAGGCGACACGGTAGAGGTCGGCGCGTTGCTCGCGGTGATTACTGCGGGCGCCGGCGCCGCCGCGCAACCAGCAAAAACCAATGGCGCTGCAGCGCCTGCGCCTGCGCAAATAGCCGACGCGCCTTTGTCTCCGGCGCCGCGCCGCGTTGTGGCCGAAAAGGGCTTGGACCCATCAGCGATTGAAGGCACAGGCAAAGGCGGTCGCATAACCAAAGGCGACGCATTAGCCGCGAAACCTGCGCCGGCGCCCAAGGCAAAAGCGCCGCAGCCGCCGCGTGATCTCGGTCCTCGCGAAGAGCGCATTAAGATGTCGCGCTTGCGCCAAACGATCGCGCGCCGCTTGAAAGAATCTCAAGAAACAGCGGCGATGCTCACCACATTCAACGATGTGGACATGACCGCCGTCATGGATCTGCGCAAACAGTATAAGGAACTCTTTGAACGCAAGCATGGCATCAAGCTCGGCTTTATGTCGTTGTTCACCAAAGCGTGCGTCCATGCCCTTAAAGAAGTGCCTGACGTAAATGCAGAGATCGACGGCGCCGACATCATCTATAAGAACCATTATGATATCGGCGTCGCGGTGGGTACGGATAAAGGGCTTGTCGTGCCCGTGTTGCGTGATGCGGACCTGAAGTCATTAGCTGATATTGAGCTGGAGATTGCAGACTATGGCGCCCGCGCCCGCTCTGGCGATTTGACCATCGCAGAAATGCAAGGCGGCACCTTCACGATAACGAATGGCGGGGTGTACGGATCGCTTTTATCAACGCCAATTTTGAACATGCCGCAATCGGGCATATTGGGCATGCACCGCATTGAGCAGCGTCCCGTTGTGCGCAATGGCGAGGTTGTTGTGCGGCCAATGATGTATTTGGCGCTGTCTTATGACCATCGCATCGTCGACGGCAAAGGCGCCGTGACATTCCTCGTACGGGTCAAAGAGAACCTGGAAGATCCGCAGCGCTTGTTGCTGGATCTCTAAATTCGGCTCGCGGGATATGCGCGCCCATGATCGGAGCCGCTCATGCGAACGGTGATTGGCGTCGTTGTCGGGATGATTGTCGGGGTCATCGTTGTGGCGGTGGTCGAGTCGCTCGGCCATATGATTTTCCCGCCGCCCGCAGCTGTCGATCTAAACGACCCCGAAGCACTACAAACCATCATGGACGAGATCTCGGTTGCGGCCAAAGCCGCAGTCCTTGTCGCATGGGGGTTGGGCGTGCTCATTGGCGGGATCGTCGCGCGGCGGATCTCACGTGGCGCGCCGCTCGCGGCTTGGAGCATCGCCGCCTTCTTTCTCGCATTCGCTGCGATGACCATGACGCAAATTCCGCATCCCCTATGGATGGTTGTTGGCGCGGTGGTCGTCACGATCCTCGGCGCTATCGTCGCCAACCGGGTGACCAGCCGCTAAGGCGCGCGACTTTGGGCGCGGTTGACCCCATATTCGCGGGCATTATGGTCGCGGCCACCGCAACAGCGTTAAACGCATTCTTACTTTGTAATCCGACAGAACACCGATCACTGAAAGAGACTAACCATGGCTGACCCTTATGACGTCGTAATCATCGGCGCTGGACCTGGCGGATACAACGCCGCGATCCGCGCGGGGCAGTTAGGACTGAAGGCCGCGATCATTGAGAAACGCGAGGGCGATGCGCTTGGCGGCACCTGTTTGAACGTGGGCTGCATTCCTTCCAAGGCGCTGCTTCACGCCTCGGAGCTTTACGAGGCCGCCATTAAAGACTTTGAAAAGCTCGGTGTGCGGACGGGCGGCGTAAAGCTAGATCTCGCTCAAATGCAAAAACAAAAACAAGAAGCCGTTGACGGCTTAGTGGGCGGCGTCGCGCATTTGATGAAAAAGAACCATGTTGACGTTTTTTTCGGGGCGGGTGAAATCACGGCGCCCGGCAAAGTGCGCGTTAAGGGCGAGGGGACGGTTGAGCTCGATGCAAAGAATATTGTTATCGCGACAGGCTCCGAACCGACGCCCTTGCCGGGGCTTGAGTTCGACGAAAAGCAGGTCGTGTCGTCGACAGGCGCGCTCGATTTTGCGTCGGTTCCCAACCACCTCGTCGTGGTGGGCGGCGGCGTCATTGGTCTTGAGCTCGGCTCCGTTTGGCGTCGCTTGGGCGCCGAAGTCACCGTCGTTGAATTCCTTGATAAGATTACACCGACCATGGATGGCGAGATTTCAAAACAGTTCCAGCGGATTCTCACAAAGCAGGGCATGAAGTTTAAACTATCGTCCAAAGTCACCGGCGCCGAACAGCTTAAAACCAAAGTGAAACTCACCGTAGAACCGGCCGCTGGCGGCGATCCGGAAGTCATCGAAGCGGACGCAGTTCTGGTGTCAATCGGACGTCGTCCTCATACGGAAGGGTTAGGGCTTGAGACGGTGGGCGTCGCAACGGACAATCGCGGTTTTATTCTCACGGATCACTTCAAAACCAATGTCGAAGGCGTGTGGGCAATCGGAGACTGTATTCATGGACCCATGTTGGCGCACAAAGCCGAAGACGATGCCGTCGCATGCATCGAGCTGATCGCGGGCAAGCCTGGGCATGTGAACTATGAGCTGGTGCCGAATGTCGTTTATTCCTACCCCGAGGTAGCGAGCGTTGGGCAGACCGAAGAGCAGCTCAAAGAAGCGGGTGTCGCTTATAAAAAAGGGAAGTTCTCGTTCACCGCGAACAGTAGGGCGCGCACCAACCACGAAACCGACGGCCTAGTGAAAATCCTGGCCTGTGCGGAAACGGATCGCGTCCTTGGCGGGCACATGATTGGCGCCGGCGCCAGCGAGTTGATCGCGGAGGTGTGCAGCGTGATGGAATTTGGCGGCGCCTCCGAGGACATTGCACGGACGTGCCACGCGCATCCGACGCGCTCAGAAGCAGTTCGCCAAGCTGCTATGGGTGTCGAAGGGTGGACGATGCAGTCCTAAGGCCTCGCCGACCTGGCATCTTAGCCACTGGATTTTTCTATAAAACGAGCCATAGACTATGTGACGCGGCATGCAATTTCTTGGCGCGCAGCGCGATAGGACCCATGCCTTCCGCATAAGCGTCCGCTTTGAGGAGAGACGATGAGCGAAGCGGTCGCCCCGTTAGCCGGCGGATCCGGCAAGACATTCTTCGGACATCCCCGGGGTTTATTCGTTCTGTTTTTCGCTGAGATGTGGGAGCGATTTTCCTATTACGGGATGCGCGGCTTGCTCGTCTTTTATCTGACTGATCATTTTTTGTTTGATCAACAAGCCGCCTATGGCCTCTACGGCGCTTACACGACGCTTGTGTACATCGCGCCGGTGATTGGGGGTGTCCTCGCAGACAGGTATTTGGGGCAACGCAAAGCAGTGCTGTTCGGCGCAATCTTGCTCGTACTGGGCCATCTGGGGATGGCGATCGAGGGAGAGCCAGTTGCGACCGGCGACGATCCTGATCCGACGATCCTGAACATTTTCTATTTCAGCCTGGCGCTGATTATTGTCGGCGTTGGCTTCTTGAAAGCCAACATTTCCACAATCGTTGGCGAGCTTTATCCGAAGACGGATATCCGTCGCGACTCTGCGTTCACGATTTTTTACGTCGGTATCAATATCGGCGCGGCGTCCGGCGCGTTGATTGCGGGCTATTTGGGCGAAACCATCGGATGGGGTTACGGTTTTGGTGCGGCTGGCATCGGCATGTTGCTGGGGCTTGTCGTCTTCATCTGGGGACGGCCCGCGCTTGAGGGCGCAGGAGAGCCGCCCAATCCCGCCGTATTATCGAAAAAGATGGTCGCGGGTCTCAGCCAAGAATGGCTGATCTACATCGGCGGGTTTCTTGGCGTCATCGGGGTGTGGCTATTGGTGCGCGATCAGGGCGCCGTGAACATCCTGTTGCTGTTCGTTGGCGCGTTGACGGTTGGCTATATTCTCTATCGCTCCGTTGTGACGCTAGAGCCCCATGCGCGCCATCGTGTCTACGCTGCAATGATTTTAATCAGCACACAGGTGCTTTTCTGGGGGCTGTTCGAGCAAGTCGGCTCTTCGCTGAATGAATTTACCAGAGAACAGGTCGATCGGGTCATCTTTGGCTGGGAAGTTCCGGCGTCCATGTTCCAGTCCATCAACCCCATTTACATCATTATCCTCGGCCCTATGTTCGCGGCGCTTTGGCTGTGGCTCGCAAATCGGGGGTTGGAGCCAACGACGCCGCAGAAGTTTGCGCTCGCCCTTGGTCAGCTCGGGTTCGGCTTCTTGGTTCTCGTTTGGGGCGCAAATTCTTCTGACGGCTTAACACCGATCATCTTTATTTTTCTGATCTACCTGTTGCACACCACTGGCGAGTTGTGCCTGTCGCCGGTGGGGCTGTCAGCCATGACGCGATTGGCGGTGCCGAGCATGGTCGGGCTAATTATGGGCACGTGGTTTCTCGCATCTGCGGCGGGCAATGCGGTGGCTGCTTTGATCGCGCAAGCGACAGCCGCGGTCGGCCCTGACGGCGAGAGCGTCGTTTTAGATGTCTACGCAAACGTCGGTTGGTTTGCGATTGCCGTGGGTATTGGGATGTTCGCCGTCTCCCCGCTAATCAATCGGCTCATGCATTTGGATACGCTCCAAGCGGACACGGACAAGGCCCTGGCCGGCGCGCGCGAAATTGGCGAACCGGCGGGTCCGGGCGTGCATCCGGCGACAAAAACCTGAGCGCCGCGCCGCAATACAATCTTAGAGGGCGCGGCGCGCAGATCGCTACCGTCAGCGCGCAATCATTGCGCCCGGCTGAAAAATTAATGAAATCTTAGGAAGTTAGAGTGCTTTGACGATAGCCTGATCTGAGATTTCAGATATATTTTGATGAAGAGGGGAATTGTTGTGAAACGCATGTCACGCCGGGGCTTGCCGGAGGCGATGCGTTCATGCAACATCCTTAACAGATTGTTGTGAGATAGGCGGATTTACGGCGAAAAAGCTGTAAATGCCACTTGTAAAACGGTAGGACGTGCGTAATTCGCCGATTGGCGCGAGCACTCCGGAAGCGCTTTGACGATCCACCTGAGGAGGGGAAAATGAAGTTGAAATCAACCTTGTTCGCGACGGCTGCGGTATTTGCAGTGTCGACGGGCGCCCACGCCTATGAAGGGCTTTACGGAGCGATCGGCGCCGGCTTGAGCTATCTCGACCGCGAAGTCGACGTCAGCAATGACAGCGTCGCAACCACAGCGCCGTTCCTTTTTGACACCAGCGCTGACTATGACAGCGGCATTGGCGTCTATGGCGCGCTCGGTTACGCGTTTGGCGACGGCTTCCGGACTGAACTCGAAGTCAGCTACCGCAACAATGACATCAGCGCCATCGACCCTGACGGCCCGGGTTTCACCGGCTTCACTGGGGGCACTGCTACGGGCGACTCAAGCGCGCTCGGCATTTTGCTGAACGTCATTTATGACTTTGAAGGCCTGCATGACGTCATTACGCCGTACATCGGCGCTGGCGTCGGTATCGCCAATGTAGACCACAGCATCATTGCTGGTCCTATTACAGGCAGCGTGCCCACCAACCCGATGTCGATCACCTACGGCGCGGATAAATGGGTCGCGGCCTATCAAGGCATCGCCGGCGTATCTGTCGACCTTGCTGAAGGCTTGCTGCTTGATGTTTCCTATCGCTACTTCGCGACGGACCCAACGTCCTTCACGGGTACGATCAATGGCGGTGCTCAGCCGATTAAAGCTGAATACCGCTCACACACTGCTTTTGCTGGTCTTCGCTGGTTGTTTGGTCCGCAAGAAGCGGCTGTTCAGTACCAAGATTGCTGGGATGGCTCGAGCGTACCGGTCACGGCAGAGTGCCCGCCGCAAATCGTTGAGAGCTCAAGCGCGCTTGTGGAACCGATCGATTTCGTCGTTTATTTCGACTACGACAAATCGAACCTGACGCCGCAAGCCTCGACGCTTATCGCTGAAGCGGCTTCGCGCGCATTGGCGAACGACATCGAGACCGTTGTTGTCGAGGGCCACACCGATACGTCCGGCGGCTCTGCGTATAACGAAGCGCTGTCCCAACGACGTGCGGCGGCGGTGCGCAATGCTCTGATCGCCAACGGCGTTTCGGCAGACAGCATCCGCGTTGAAACCTACGGCGAGACCGCTCCGGCCAAGCCAACAGCAGACGGCGTTCGCGAGCCGCTGAACCGGCGTTCGGAAGTGTCGATCTCTTTCGAATAATCGCTGGCAGGTTTTAGCGACCTGATAAACATTAGAAGCGGCGCGGATCATCAGATCCGCGCCGTTTTCTTTTTGGTGGTCAATTAAACGGTAAAACGGGTTGGCGGAAGGAAAGTCAGCGCAGTCACCCCGCGCTTCGCGCATAAGGCTCTCGTTAGCGCGGCGCGCCGTAGAGCTTAAGGAAGGCGCGAACGCCGTCGTGGGCTTGCTTGTCGATGGCGGCGTCCAAATCCTCTGGCGGGTCCCCGAGAAGCATGAAAGTGTGCAATGGTTCGGTGATTAAGGCCCCCAATTGCCATGTTGCGATTTCGGCGTCTGCTGCGTCTAAATCGCCGCGATCGGCCAATCGAGCGACAATGGGCGCGCATTGCGCCACCAGCTTGCGCGGCCCGAATTCCAAATAGGATTTTCCAATCGCGGGCGTTCGGTCGGCCTCAAATGCAGCGAGCCGGCGTAGCGACAACGCCTCCGGGTCGAAAAGAGACTTCAGAAACTCTCGGCTCATTTCCATTAGAAAATCCGCGGCGGGGAGCGTTTCTTCGATCGCTTCGATTTCAACCGGGAGGAACCGTTCGCATGAGTCCTCAATCGCCGCGGCGAACAACTCTTCTTTCGAGCGAAAGCGATTGTAGACGGTTCGTTTGGAGACGCTCGCCTCGAGCGCTATCTGGTCCATACTGGCCGCGTCAAACCCGCGCGATAAAAACGTCTTACGAGCCGCAACGATAATCGCCGCGGTCTTCTCATCTTTATGGCCCAGGGGTCGCGCCGTTGCACTCATGGTGCCCGCTCTTGGTGTGCTACTTGAAGTCTATCGCTCGATCGCCGTCCGAACGCGCATCATAGGTCGAGAGGGCTGTAAATAAAGCTTTTTTGGCGCCTTGACCGTGCGGGCTCAACCCGCGCGTTTACGTTGCGTTAACCATCTGCGCCAAAGCATGCGGCCATGGCTAACAAAGGGCGCAAACCCCAACACGCATCAAGGCGGCGCCAAGCCCGTCCTTCCGGTGGATGGCCGCGTCTTGCAACTGACGCCGCGGTCGCCGTCGCGACGGCGTTGATCTGCTGTTTCGGGTTAGCGCTTCATTTGGGCCGCGATCTGCCCGAGACGAGCGCTCTCTGGCGACATAGCGGCGGGCCGCAGATTACACTGTTGGCCGCTGACGGCGCGCCCTTGCCCGTGCATGGCGCCGCGTCAGGCGCGCCGATACGCCTCGCTGATTTGCCAGCGCATGTGCCCCAGGCAATCCTCGCTGTAGAGGATCGGAATTTTTATCACCATTTCGGCGTCAATGTGATTTCCATTATTCGCGCGGCGCTCGTCAACTTGCGTGAAGGCGGCGTTGTGCAGGGCGGCTCAACAATTACCCAGCAGCTTGCCAAAAACGTATTCCTGAGTCCTGAACGAACGCTCAGGCGTAAAGCCCAAGAGCTCATTCTTGCCTTATGGTTAGAAGGTCATCTTACTAAGGACGAAATTCTAACGCTGTACTTGAACCGCGTCTATTTCGGCGCGGGTGCGTATGGCATCGATGCGGCGAGCCACCGCTATTTCGGAAAGCCCGCGCGAGACCTGAGTGTGAGCGAGGCTGCATTACTCGCTGGGCTGCTGCGCGCGCCCTCGAAATTAGCGCCGACCCATAATCCCGAAAAAGCGGGCCGGCGTGCGCGCTTAGTGTTGGACCAAATGGTTCGGGCTGGGTTTTTGTCTGAACGCCGAGCGCTAAAAGCACTCGAACAACCGGTCCGGTTATCCTCAGCGCGGTTGAACACGTCCCCTTACTTTGTCGATTACGTTCTGCGCGAGGCGCGCGCGATCGCGGGCGATATCGACGCTGATCTCATTGTGCACACAACGTTTGATCGCGACGTCCAAGAAGCGGCGGAAGTCGGCTTGGCGGCTGGCGTTGCTCTGCGCGCAGAAGATCTTCAGGGTGCAGAAGCGGCTGCGGCGATCCTTGATAGATCCGGCGCCGTGCTCGCTTTGGTCGGCGGCCGAGATTATCGCTACAGCCAATTTAACCGCGCCGTTCAGGCGCGCCGCCAACCGGGCTCCGCCTTTAAACCCTTTGTCTATCTGGCGGCGATTGAATCCGGAAAGCGCGCCGATGATCGCGTTCTTGACGCCCCTGTTCGAGTGGGGACTTGGGCCCCGGACAACTACAAAAGCAGGTTTTACGGCGACGTCTCCTATCGCGAAGCACTGGCGCGATCGCTAAATGCGGCGACGGTTCGCGTGCAAGAAACAATCGGCCGTTCAGCCGTGCGCAGAACGGCGCGTGCGATGGGCTTCGAGGGCAAGCTCAACAAAGGGCCTGCGCTCGCGCTTGGCGTCGACGAAGTATCGCCCTTATGGCTAGCGGGCGCCTACGCGCCTTTCGCGAATGGGGGCTATAAAGTGCGGCCCTACGTCATCAATCGCGTTGAGACCGCCGATGGCGACGTCTTATTCCGGCGTGACAGCGTTTATCTGTCGGAGGCGGCGTCACCCTCTTCCATTCGCATTGTGAACGAGATGATGCGTGGCGTCGTGATTTGGGGAACTGGCAAGGCCGCCGCAATCCCGGGTTACGATGCGGCAGGCAAAACCGGCACCTCACAAAACAGTCGAGATGCTTGGTTCGCTGGGCACGCGGGCGGCCTCGTCGGCGCCGTATGGGTCGGGCGGGATGACAATGGCCCCATGCCCGGCGTGACGGGCGGCGGGCCGCCCGCCGTTATTTGGCGCGAGGTGATGGGTCGCGCCCTGCCGCCGCGTTATGTTGCACCCGTGCAAGAGCTCCCTCGTGCTGAGCCGACAGATCCAATCGCTGCACTGCTGCAAATTGAAGGTTGAGAACGCCGGTCACGATGGCTCTATGCCATAGGCGAAGAGCGTTCCGCCATGGGTTTTGAACCAGTCCGCCGCCGCGCGCGCATCCACGCCCAGAGAGTCGAGCAGGCGCCAAAAGGCGCGCGAATGGTCCATGTGGACAAGATGCGCGCATTCATGCGCCGCGACGTAATCAAGGATCGCAGGGGGCGCCATAATCAGTCGCCACGAATAGGAAAGCGCGCCGTCATGCGAGCAGGAACCCCAGCGCGTGCGCGCGTCTCGAATACAGATTTGGCCGCGTTTGACGCCGAGCCGCGCGCAATATTCGTCTGATTTCTCCGTAAGCGCCGCCCGCGCGCATTTGCGCATCCAATCACAAATCCGTCGATTAAAGTGTTTTGGCGCCCCGCCGGTTTGAATGCGCGGCGGCTCGCCCGTGATGCGTATGGTGGGCGCGCGCAGCGAATCGGTGCGCTCCAATAAATGCGCCTCGCCGCGAAAGGGCGCCGTTTGATCCGGCGCAAAAGCGCGCGCGCGCAACCGATCGTCGAATTGATCGGCGATCCAGTCGGCGCTGTTATGGGCGAATTCAATCGCTTCCGATACAGCTCGCGCCGAGGGCGCTGTAACGATAATTTCCCCAGATCTCTGATCGACTTTGACGATTAACCGCTTCGCTCGGCGATTGATTTTCACCACCAAGGGCGCAGCGCGATCGCCAATGTTGATTTGCGTCCGAGTCTTGTGATCTATCGTCATGACCAATTACCAATACCGCTGTTTATCCTCACCGTTTCGGCAAAAAATTCAAATCTAATTTTTGTCGACCGTGGCCAAACGACTCAAGTCATTCTGCAACGGCAGCCGCCGGAGATCTGCGATTTCTTACATGGGTAAAAAACCAACGCCCGCGACGCCATCGTCACGCGACCGGCACAAGTCGGCGACGCCCATGATGGCGCAGTATCTGGATATCAAAGACGGCGTCCCCGATGCGCTTCTTTTTTATCGTATGGGCGATTTTTACGAGCTCTTCTTTGAAGATGCAGTCAACGCGTCAAAGGCCCTCGACATCACGCTTACGAAGCGCGGCCAACATCTGGGCGAAGATATCCCCATGTGCGGCGTGCCGTTTCACGCGTATGAGACCTATCTCGCTAAGCTCATCAAAGCCGGGTTCAAGGTCGCCATTTGCGAACAAATGGAAGACCCCGCCGAGGCTAAGAAACGCGGCTCAAAAGCGGTGGTTCGGCGCGATATCGTTCGTGTGGTCACACCCGGCACGGTCACAGAAGACGCCTTGCTTGACGCCCGCTCAAACAATTATTTATGCGCGCTGGCGCTTCAGCGCGGCGGCGACGAAGCGGCGCTCGCCCGCGCTGATATTTCAACCGGTGAAATATCAGTACACGTAACGAATCGTTCTGACTTTGTTGCGGCGATGGCTGCGCTGCAGCCCAAAGAGTTGATCGCGCCCGACGCTGAACTTGCGCGCGGGTGGATTGATGAGGGCGGCGCCGCGGCGCCGGGAACGGCGATCACACCGACCGCCGCCACGCAATTTGATTCCACCGCGGGTCAACGCATCGTGATGGAGGCCTATGGCGTCGCCTCGCTCGAAGCGTTTGGGGATTTCTCCCGCGTTGAATGTGGGGCGCTCGGTGCGCTGCTCAATTATATCACGTTGACGCAAGCGGGTAGAGCGCCCGCGTTGCAATCGCCGAAACAACTAGAAACGGGCGGCGCGATGGCGATTGACGCCGCAACGCGCGCTTGCCTTGAGCTGACGCACACACAAAAAGGCGAGCGGCGCGGCTCGCTATTGTGGGCGATCGATCGCACCATGACCGGCGCTGGCGCCAGACTGCTAGGTGCGCGGTTGTCAGCGCCTCTAACGAACCCGGCCGCCATCAATGGTCGCCTCGATGCGGTTGACTATTTCGTCCGTAACCAAACGATTGGCGTCGATATACGGACGGTCTTGGCAAAAACGCCTGATATAGCGCGGGCTTTAACACGGCTCTCATTGGAGCGCGGCGGACCACGCGATCTGTTGTCGATTTGCGATGGGTTGGAAAACGCGCAGACAACGAATGTTCTATTGTCCCAGACATCCGATATTGCGCCGCGCCCCAACGACGTAACGAACGCCGAAAACGCCCTTTGGTCTGCGAATGGCGCTGCCTTTACGTCGCTCATCGCAAAGCTCCGCGCAGCGTTGCGCGAGGCGCCGCCCATGTTGGCGCGCGACGGTAATTTTGTTCGTGAAGGGTATGACGCCGCACTTGATGAACTTCGCAGTTTGCGTGATCAATCGCGCAAAATCATCGCAGCGCTAGAGGCGCGGTATCGCGAGGATACCGGGATCAAGTCTCTTAAAGCGAAACACAATAACGTCTTAGGCTACTTTTTAGAGGCGCCCGCTGCGCATGGCGAAAAACTGCTCAGCGCGCCGTTCAACGAGACGTTCATTCACCGGCAGACGCTCGCCAACTCGGTTCGCTTCACAACGGGAGAATTGGCGGCGTTAGATTCAAAAATCTCGCGCGCCGGCGAAGAGGCGAGCGTGCGCGAGCTCAAAATTTTTGACGACCTCGTCGCCTCTGTTTTAGCCGCCCGAGAGCCTATTCTCGCCGCCGCCGCCGCGCTTGCAGAAATTGATGTCGCAACCGCGCTCGGCAACCTGGCGATTGAGCGTTTTTACGTGCGGCCGACTATCGAAACGGATTTGCGTTTTGACGTTAAGGGCGGCCGACATCCTGTCGTTGAGCGCGCCCTGGTTGAAGGCGATGGGTCGCCATTCGTTGCCAATGACTGCGCGCTTTTCGAAGAAAACAGGCCGCTGCTTTGGTTGGTGACAGGCCCTAATATGGCGGGGAAGTCGACGATCCTGCGCCAAAACGCGTTGATCGCCATTCTTGCGCAAGCGGGCGCCTTTGTGCCGGCTGAAAGCGCAGCGATCGGCGTTGTGGATCGCGTTTTTGCCCGGGTCGGCGCCGCAGACGATTTGGCCCGCGGCCGGTCAACCTTCATGGTCGAGATGGTCGAAACGGCGGCTATCCTCAATCAAGCGACGTCGCGGTCGCTCGTCGTTCTCGATGAAGTGGGGCGGGGGACGTCGACTTTTGACGGCATGTCGATTGCGTGGGCGGCGGTTGAACACTTGCATGAAGAGATTGGTTGCCGCGGATTATTCGCCACCCATTACCATGAGTTGACGGCGCTCTCCGCGGGGCTGAACAATCTACGCAATGTTTCTATGAAAGTGCGCGAATGGAAAGGCGACGTCATTTTTCTTCATGAGGTTGCCCAAGGCCCGGCGGATCGATCTTATGGCGTTGCCGTCGCGCGCCTCGCAGGAATGCCGAAGACTGTCTTGGCGCGGGCGGAAGGCGTCCTAAAGATGCTCGAAACGCAGCGCGCGACGGGCGCGCCTATTGAAGACTTACCGCTCTTCGCGTCGTCTCATCAGCCTTCTGCCGACACAGACGCGGCCCACCCCGTATTCGATGAACTTGATGCGCTTAATCCGGACAGCGTGACGCCCAAACAAGCCCTTGATCTTCTCTATAAATTAAAGTCCATGGCGCAGGCGGATTAACGATGGCGCGCCTCGCCAAAGACGACGATCCGTCTTCCTTATCAACGGAGGAAGAGGAGGCCATTATAGCGGCCTCGGCGTCTGATCGTGCAGGGCAAACCCATGGCGCTGTCGGTGCTTGTTTGCGCGAGAGACTGCCGGATTTACGCCGGCGCGCAATTGCCGGCAATACGCGGGGTGACTTATCGGCAAGGGCGCTCGCGCGACTGATGGATCAGATCATCAGGATACTGTGTACTGTCAGCGACTTTGACGAGCATGCATTCGCCCTATGTGCGGTTGGCGGTTATGGTCGCGGCGAGTTGGCGCCTTTTTCAGATATCGACCTTCTGTTTTTGCATGACGGAAAAAACGGCTCAGCGTTGGAGGGGCAGGTCAACGCCATACTCTATCCACTTTGGGACGGCGGTCTCAAGCTCGGCCATGGCGTCATGACGCCAAAAGAGGCTATTGAACTCGCTAAAAACGATATTGTCGCTCGGACCGCTTATCTTGATGGCCGGTTCCTATTTGGAAACGCCGAGATCGACGGGGAGTTTTTGGCGCTATTCGACAAACTCCGTAAAAAAACTAAATCAGAATTTGTCGCCGCGAAGTTATCTGAGCAAGACGCGCGTCAACTCAAAGCGGAAGAAACGCGCTATTTGGTCGAGCCTGACATAAAAGAGGGCAAGGGCGGCTTCCGCGATCTGCAGACGATCCGATGGATCTACAAATATGTCTATGCGGAAGACGACGATAAGCCCCAAGCGCCCACAACCAAAGACGAGCTCGCCGAAACCCGCGCGCTTATTCGAGCTGAGCAGTTCCTATGGTCAGTCCGCGTTCATTTGCACGATTTGCGCGGGCGCGCGGAAGAAAAGCTGACCTTCGATATCCAGCCCGCGGTCGCTGATCGTCTCGGCTATCACGATCGCGCAGGCATGACGGCCGCCGAGCGGTTGATGAAACGCTATTTTGTCAACGCTGCCGAAGTTGGGCGACTGACGCGAATTTTGTGTTCGCGTCTCGAGGATGCGCGCGCCAAGCGCCGCCCGTCGCTCCCGCGCTTCTTGCCCAAATCGCTACAGAGAGATGAAGCGCCGGGCAAGCCGAACCTTAAACTTAGCGGGGGTCGATTGGATTTTGAGGATGCGGCCAAAGCGCGAAACACGCCGCGCGACGCGTTTCGGTTTTTTCGCGCGTTTGCCAAAAAACCCAGCGTCGATTTTCATCCTGACGCGCTCGATGTTATCGGTTCGTTTAGGCAGGCGGCGATCTCCAAAATTCGCGATGATCCCGTCATTGCAACCCTCTTTGCCAAAATTCTAACGGCTACTGATGACCCGGTTCAGGTGTTGCGGGCGATGGCTGAAGCGGGGCTCTTAGGCAAGTACATACCGGCGTTTGGCGGCATCATAGGCCGGATTGATTACGGGCTCTATCGCCGTTTCACTATGGATGAGAGCGTTTTGCGCGCCGTCGGCGTCCTCAAACAAATTGAGACTGGCGCGCTTGCGGCGCAACACCCCCATGCGACCCAAATTCTTGGGGATGCTGAGCATGTCTTGCCATTCTTTTTGGCGGTCTTCTTCCATGAGACAGCGTGGACGGTAAAAGACTTCAACCTTGATGTTTGCGAGCGCCGCGTGGCTGCGGACGCGAAGCGTTTGGGATTGAGCGATGAAGATGCGGCCCGCGTCGGGTGGGTGGCCTCTCGCTACGCGGTGATGATCCGAACAGCCGAATGGCGGAACCTTGCTGATGCTCGCGCGATATCAAATTTCGCCCGCGTCGCCAGAGATCGTGCGTGCCTCGATTTAATGCTTGTGGTTGCGGTCTGCCATTGTCGCACGGTCGGGTTTTATTCTTGGGATGAAATCAAACGACGACGGTTGACGGAACTCTATCAGGGGGCGATCGCGTGGTTAGAGGGCGGAGATGATCGTTTGAACCGCAAATTGGCGGACAATGTCGAGCAGGTGCGGAAAGACGCACGCCAGCGGCTCAAAGACTGGGCGCCGCAAGAAGCCGATGCGTTCATGGCGCGGTTGACGCCATCCATGCTGGGCGCCGTCGATTCCGATATTCTGGTCCGCTTTGCGCACCTCGCGCGCGCCGCAGACGCATCAAAAGCGCAAAGCGCTGTCAAAGTTACGCCGCGGGATCAGGGCGTTGAAGCGATCATCTATGCGAATGACCGTCGTGGCTTGCTCGCTGATCTTTCGGGGGCGGTCGCGGCTAGCGGGCTTAGTGTGCGCTCCGTTAAGGCGTTAACGACAGCGGACGGCAAAGTGCTCGACGTCTTTTCTCTGCAGGCGGCGGACGCTGGACCCATCGATGATGAGGGCGGGGCTGAGCGGTTGCATGCGGCCTTGCTTGCCGCTGCGTCTGACGCCCCGGCGTCTCGGCCCGATCTGAAGCGCCGTCTTGGCGACCGGCGGGAGATTTTCACCGTAGAGCCCGTCGTCCGTATAGAGCTCGCAGCCTCGCAGGATGCGACCGTGATCGAGACCGAAGGCCTTGATCGGCCTGGATTGCTTTACGAGCTCGCCGACGCGCTGTCGTCACTCGATGTGACCATCGCATCGGCGCATGTGGCGACTTATGGGGAAACGGCGGTGGACGTGTTTTACTTGCGAAACCGCGAAAACCGAAAAATCACCGATCCGGACATGCTCTCCCAAGTCAAAGCGCGTCTGATGGTTGTGCTGGGCGCTAGCGCCGCCCGGTAAATCAGCCTAACGATCGGCGCGTTGGAAATCCGTAAGGCACAATGAGCGCATTTCTCAAATCTCTCGCGACAGTCAGTGGCCTGACTATGGTCAGTCGGGTGATGGGGTTTGTGCGGCAAATTCTCATGACCGGGGTTATTGGCGCCGGCGGCAACCCCGTTGCGGACGCCTTTTGGGCGGCATTCCGATTGCCCAATATGTTCCGCCGACTGTTCGCCGAAGGCGCGTTTCATGCAGCGTTCATTCCGCTTTTTCAACGAGCGCGCAGCGAGGAAAATGACGCCGCCGCGCGCCGCTTTGCTGAAGATGTGATGGCGGGCCTTGTACTCATTCTGACCTTGCTAACGGCGCTCGTCGAGCTTGCGGCGCCGGCATTCGTTTTTCTTATCGCTGGCGGGTTTCAAGACGACCCGGAAAAATTCGCGCTGACGACTGTTTTTGCACGGATCATGTTCCCCTATCTGTTTTTGATGTCCCTAGTGGGCTTGCTCAGCGGTATATTGAACTCGCTAGGCCGCTTCGCCGCCGCCGCCGCCGCGCCCTTGGCGCTCAATTTTTGTCTTATTGGCGCGGTGCTTTTTTACGCGGATGCTGACAAAGCGGTGACAGGCCTTGCGGCTGCTTGGGCGGTCTTCGCAGCCGGCGTGATGCAATTTGGGATCGTCCTCATCGGTGCGGCGCGCCAAGGGTTTTTATTGCGGTTGCGCATGCCAAGATTGACGCCGGGCGTGAAGCGCATGGTTGCGCTTGGCGCGCCGGGGTTCATTAGCGCCGGCGCTGTTCAAATCAACCTCATCATCGGCACCAACATTGCCAGCCGCGAACCGGGCGCGGTCTCTTGGTTGATGAATGCGGACACGCTTTATCAATTGCCGTTGTCACTCGTCGGCATTGCGCTTGGCGTCGTGCTGTTGCCTACACTTTCCCGCCGGCTGGGCGAGGGCGATGAGGCTGGCGCCGCACGGGCGCTTGACCGCTCTTTGGAGCTTTCGGCCTTGCTGTGTTTTCCCGCTGCTGCGGCGTTTATTGTCATGGGCGAGCCCATTTGCGATGCGCTGTTTCGCGGCGTGGCGAGCGATGCGCTCTCTTTGCTTGGCGCTGGCGAGTCAGCGTTTACCCAGCGCGATGCGGCCATGACGGGCCTGGCGCTCGCCATGTTCGGGTGGGGGCTGCCGGCATTTGTTTGGCATAAAATATTCTCACCTGCTTATTTTGCGCGCGAAGACACGCGCACGCCGATGAACTTTGCGCTTGTCTCAATTGTCGTAAACTGTGTGCTGGCGATCGGTCTGTTTCCCTATATTGGCTTCATCGCCGTCCCGATCGCCACATCTATCGCCGCTTGGCTGCAAGTTGGCCTGCTAGCGGGAACACTCGGCAAACGCGGCGTTTTCAAACCAAGCGCTGCGCTCGTGTCCCGGCTGTGTCGAATAGTGTTGGCAAGCATCGGCCTCGGCGGCGCCCTATGGTTCGCGCTTCAGAACACAGCCCCGCTATCAGCGATACTATGGGATCGATACTGGCTAGCGGTCGTTTTCATTGCGGCGGCGGGGTTGGTTGTTTATGGCGTGCTCGCGCTCGTGCTTGGCGCCGTGAAACTCTCCGACTACAAGAGCCTCGCGCGGCGCGGCTAGCGGCGCGGGAGATCCTAATGAGAAGACATAACCGGCGATGAGCGATTATTCGGGCCCTTCACGCGTGCTCTCGGGCATCCAGCCTTCCGGCGGCATGCATTTGGGAAACTATCTTGGCGCAATCCGCAAATTTGTGGATCTGCAACATGAACAAGATTGCTTGTATTGCGTTGTAGACTTACACGCGATTACGACGTGGCAGGATCCCAATTTACTCCGCCAACAGACATACCATATTGCTGCCGCGTATCTCGCTGCCGGTGTTGATCCTGAAAAAGCAATCGTCTTTCATCAGTCTGCAGTGCGCGCCCATGCGGAACTCGCCTGGATCTTCAACTGCATCGCTCGATTGGGCTGGCTCGATCGCATGACGCAATTCAAAGATAAAGCGGGTAAGAATGCTGAGCGTGCATCGGTGGGTCTTTATACCTACCCAGTGCTGCAGGCCGCCGACATCTTGGTTTATAAAGCGACCCATGTGCCGGTCGGCGAAGATCAAAAACAACATCTGGAATTGTCGCGAGATATCGCGGGCAAGTTCAATCATGATTTTAAGTGTGAGCGTTTTTTTCCGCTGCCAGAGCCACTGATCAAGGGGCCGGGCGCTCGCGTCATGTCGTTGCGCGACGGGTCGGCGAA
>JBCDBM010000027.1:0-21861 GCA_039183665.1 Pseudomonadota bacterium
GAAGAAAAAGAAAACGTGATCGAAGGTGCGGCGAAAGCTGCAGAGGAGGCGGCCTCTACAGCTGAACAGGCCGCCGAAAGCGCCGGCGGCGCCGCGGAAACGGCAACCTTAGCAGCGGAAGAAGCCCGCACGATTGCTGATCAGTTGTCGGTCATCGCCGCCGCGAGCCCGATTTCGGATTTCGTGTTTCTGTTTACGATTTTCGTTCTCGCGATTTTCGTCGGCTATTACGTGGTGTGGTCGGTGACGCCCGCGCTCCACACGCCGCTCATGTCGGTAACCAACGCGATTTCGTCGGTCGTCATTGTCGGCGCCCTCATCGCAGTCGGCGCGGACCTCACGGGCTCAGCCGCGGGCGGCTGGTCGAAGACCTTCGGTGTCATCGGCGTGGCGCTTGCCAGCGTGAATATCTTTGGCGGCTTTCTGGTGACCCAGCGAATGCTCGCCATGTACAAGAAAAAAGAGCGATAAAAGGGACGGATAATGGGGCATAATATAACAGCGCTGCTATACGTCGCCGCAGGCATTCTTTTCATCCTGGCGCTTCGCGGATTGTCGTCGCCTGAAACTTCTCGAGACGGCAACCGTTTCGGGATGATTGGTATGGCGATAGCCTTCGCCACCACCCTCATCATGCTGGAAAACAAAGGCTTCGGCACGTGGGCCTTAGTGCTCTTGGCCGTGGGCGCCGGCGCCGCGCCGGGCATTTACATTGCGCGCAAAATTCCGATGACGGCGATGCCGCAGCTTGTCGCCGCGTTCCACTCGCTCGTTGGTCTCGCCGCGGTGCTTATTGCTTGGGCGGCGTTTTTGGCGCCAGCCGCTTTTAACATCGGGGAACCCGGACACATCCACCTCGCATCCATCGTTGAGATGGGACTGGGGGTCGCCATCGGCGCAATTACGTTCTCCGGTTCTGTCATCGCCTTTGCGAAGTTGAACGGGAACATGTCGGGCAAACCGATCATCTTGCCGCTTCGCCATGCGATAAATTTAGGGCTTCTCGCTTTCATCTTATTGATGATGGGACTGTTGTTGACTGGCGATCAGTCCACAACGGCCTTTGTATTGTTGACAATCGCCGCGTTTATCCTCGGCTTTTTGATTATCATCCCCATCGGCGGCGCAGATATGCCGGTGGTGATTTCGATGCTCAACTCTTATTCAGGTTGGGCTGCCGCGGGCATCGGTTTCACGCTCGAAAATATGGCGTTGATTATAACCGGCGCCTTGGTCGGGTCATCGGGCGCCATTCTGTCTTACATCATGTGTAAGGGCATGAACCGCAACTTCTTCTCGGTCATTTTGGGCGGATTTGGCGGAGAGACCTCAGGCGGCGCCGGCGACGAAGAAGAACGCCCCGTCAAGCAGGGCTCAGCTGATGACGCGGCTTTCATCATGAAAAACGCCGGCAAAGTGATCATCGTACCAGGATACGGCATGGCTGTTGCCCAAGCTCAACATGCCCTCAAAGAACTGGCGGACGCGCTAAAATCAGAAGGCGTCGATGTCAAATATGCGATCCATCCGGTTGCGGGGCGTATGCCGGGTCATATGAATGTGCTCTTGGCGGAGGCGCAAGTGCCTTACGATGAGGTCTTCGAGTTAGAGGATATCAATGCGGAATTCCGCACCGCTGACGTTACCTATGTCATCGGCGCTAACGATGTGACAAACCCCGCCGCCAAGACGGATCCTGCATCGCCTATTTTCGGCATGCCCATTCTCGATGTCGAAAACTCAGGAACGGTTCTTTTCGTCAAGCGGTCGATGGCTTCTGGCTATGCGGGCGTTCAGAATGAGCTGTTCTTCCGCGACAACACCATGATGTTGTTCGGCGATGCCAAGAAAATGACCGAGAATATCGTCAAAGCGCTATAGGCGAGTTGGCGGTCTATCAATCGTCATCGCCGAATAGACGGAATTCGCGCATGAGATGGAATCCGACCGTGAATTGGTGTCGGGTTCCAAATTGGTCGATGATTGGCGTGTCGGCGACACCGCCGAACACATAATCATAGGTGGCATACGGATTGAGCGACCACTTATCCCGGATATTGATATAGGCGTTTATGCTGCCGCCAACATTTCGAAAGCCTGCATCCGCATCATATTGGGGGAGGCCGGATGAAATCGCTTGGTCGGGGCTGACGGAAAAATAAGCGTCAGAATATTTATCACCGATCCAACTGGCTTGACCGCTGGCAGAAAGCGAGAACCGCCCTGCGCGGAACAGGAGGCCAGTTAAGTAGCCGTCCACTATTGTCCCCCGATGGCCGGTTTTGAGGCCGTGCCGAACCTTCGCTTTAAAGGAAAACCGATCGTAAAAGGTGGTCGCTGCGAAGCCGCCGAACTCGAAGGTTTCGCCAACATCGCCGAGACCGTTCAACGCTTCATTGTCGGTGTCGCGGCGTCGCCCCCGAAACCGCAAGCTGGGTCCGAAACGAAACCTGGAAAATCCAAGCACCGCGAAGTCCACCCCATCATCGTCAAAGAAGACGAAGTTCCGAAACTTCACATAGGCTTGAGGGTCGGGCCTCAGCTCATAATTATCAGAGCCGAAATAATCTGGCCGGTAGACGGGACCGACGCCAATACTGAGATCGGTTGTATCGGGAATGAGAAAGGTCAGCGCCCCAAAAAAACTGTTGTCTCTGTCCTCGGGGCCTAAAGAGACGCGCGTTCCGGTGATATCGGGATCCGCATCGCCGGTCGGCGTCGGCCCGAACAGAGGCCTCAACCGCGGCTCATCAATCGACTGACCATCGCGCTCTTGCTCGTAAGTAACGAGCTCAGCCTCGCGTTCTGAGTCCTGCTCCTGACGCACCTTGTCGCGGATTTCATCGCGGGTCGGACCGAAGAGCATTGGGCTCATGGTCGGGTCGTCGATTTGTTCCTGCGCGTCAGCGCTCCAAACTGTCCCGAGAAGCGCGAAAATCGATACGCCTATGTTCCTGGATGCGTTTTTTGACCACATAGATGACGCCATTTTCCCAGCCCCCGACACACGCACGCGGCTTCTTGGTTAATGCCCGCGCTATCATATCGTTGCCAATTATGGAGGCGAGTCGTCAAGGGTGCGTTTATGGCGCCGAGATACCCAAAGAAATTATCAAAAGAAAATCAGGGTTTACAAGGCGGATTTATCATCGACGCCGATGCCGACCTCTTAGAAAGATACAAAAAAAGCTATCAAACTATGCCGATGCGCGTTGCCTAAGTGCGACTTATCAACTGCATGATGTCGTCAGATTGGCTGACCAGGTATCAACATTTTGCGGCGACGGGTCTGGAGCGAGCGGTCGCTGTGGTCAGGGCTCGCGTCGTTAAATGACGCCTTCTCGCTGCTGGCGCTTGCGCATTAGCTTGCGCGCACGGCGAATGGCTTCCGCCTTTTGACGCGCGCGTTTTTCAGACGGCTTTTCGTAGAATTTCCGGCGTTTCATCTCGCGAAAGGTCCCCTCGCGCTGCATTTTCTTCTTCAGCACCTTGAGAGCCTGCTCGACATTATTGTCTCTGACAACGATCTGAACCAACGCCTTCAATCTCCCCTCAAATAAAAACGTCACGGATTTCTCATGCCGCGACGCAAACTAAGCTAATCCGGACTGCGAATAAATCTCCGCAGCCGGACGCCGCGTATATCAAACGCTGCCGGCTATGTCTATATTGCGCCCGACCGGTCGAAATGCGATTCCGAGTGTGTCGACGCATCGGTTAAACAGTTGAAATAAGGATAAAAATTCAGCCACATGACCACGCGCACCGAACCTTTTGATTATGAACGACGGGCCATCCTTGATAAAGCGCTCGAGCTAAGCCCCTTTGAGGGCTGGAATAACCTCATGATCGCGAATGCGGCGGAAGCGGCAAAAGTCGATGCTGGAACGCTCGCGGCCGCTTTTCGCGACGGGGTCCGGGATGTTCTTCGGTATTGGTCAGCGCGTATCGACGAAGACATGTTGTCGAAACTAAACGGCGACGCCTTCGATCAGATGAAAATTCGGGAAAAGGTTTCCTTTGCGGTACAGACCCGCATCGATGCGCAGCGGGAGCACAAAGAATCGGCGCGGCGGGCGGCTGCGTTTCTGGCCTTGCCCACGACAGGATTGCTGGGCGGGGTTCTCGCCTGGAGAACTGCAGATACGATCTGGCGCGGCCTCGGCGATAAATCGACTGACTTCAATTTCTATACAAAACGCGGCGTTCTCGCTGGCGTTTGGACGTCAACCTTCGCGCGTTGGCTTGCTGATGATGATCCCGATGAGCACGCAACGTCGAGTTTCCTCGCCAATCGCATTGAAAATGTGATGGACTTTGAGAAGGCCAAGGCAAAGATCCGCGAATTTGGGATCGACCCTGTCAAGCCTGTCAGCTGGCTCGCGAAATTACGCTATCCGGACGCTGCGCGATCCGACTGACGCTAGTCATAGGTCATATCGCCAGCCGAGCGGCGCACATTTTCCTCTAACGCCCAGATAATGGCTTCAATGTCTGTGTCCTCGGTGAGACCAGAGGCCGGCATTGTCGTGCCGGGCGCAAATGATGCGGGATCTTTAAGATAAGCGATAAGGCGATCTTCGCTCCACGTGCCAGATAGGCTTCGTAAGGCCGTCGAATACCCTTGGAATGATGCGCCCGCGATGTCGCCGCCGACAATCCCATGGAGCGACGGTCCTGCATTGTGCACATGCGCCTCGAATGAATGGCACTCTCCACAGCTTTCCAGAACGGCGCCAATTCGATGCGCAAAGTCGTCGTCATAGCGCTCGTGCAAGACGCTCTGAGCCGCCGCCAGCTGATCCGGCCGATCCGTTTTTCGGAGAAACACCAGTTCTCTTGAGTCCATCCAAAGGGCGATAATGTCATCGCCAAACTGCTGGATGTCTCGGACCCGGCCACCGACTTTTATGCGCTCTGTGAACACAACCCGTTCGTCCCGAACGCGAATGCGAAATAGGCTCTGTCCATACTCGGCCGAGGATAGGGAGCCGGCCAGCAGATCGCCGTCCCAGCTGGGATCAAAACCATCGATAAGGGCGAGCGTTGATACAGCGACTGACGGCAGCCAAGCAAACGCAGGCGCTTGGAATTGCTCGTGTCGTCCAAACGAAAGTGTCCCGGGCAATCGCTGACCTGTATAATGCGTGCCGAGCGATTCAAGCGGCCAACCGTAATCCTGATCTTGCTTTATGAGATTGAGTTCATCCCCGCCGCGGTAACCATGCTCTGTCGTCCAAAGGCGGCCCTGTTTATCCAGCGCCACGCCCTGCATATTGCGCAGCCCCGACGCATAGACGCTTGAAGTCTTATCGATCATATCAATCTTTATGACTTTACCGAGCGACGTATTGAGATCTCGCACGCCAGCGTCCGGATTATAAATACCATCTAGCGCATAATCTCCCGCGCCGTAATAAAGCGTTTTAGGCGGCGAGAAGACCATCCTTCCGCCCGCCATATTCCCTTCAATGGAAAAGCGCCCTTTATTCAGCTCCAAGCAAGGTTTGGTGTCGAAGAGGGTTTCCCAATCATTTTCCGTTGCTGAAACATCGTACACAGATTGAGCATCACGCGAGACGGGCAAGAAACTCACGCGGGAGCCGTAACAGTCCTGCTCGCCATCGAAGTAAGTGTAGGAAAGCAAGAGCCCGCGGACAGCATCGGACTCGACGAATTCTATGTCGTTGAATCGATGGAATATATATCGATGCGTGTAACCCTCATATTTCGGGGTTTCGGCTGCGGCGCGCAGATCATCTAGTCCATTATCTGGCGGCTCAATATCAGTGAGTGCAAAGGTCCCGTCTTTTGTGGCCGCGCCGATTGCGCCGCCATAATGGACAAGAAGCAGATGGTCGCCCCAAACAGACAAGCCCCCGCCAGGCCGGTATTCGAGGCCCGGCGTTTCAACAACTTGCCCAGCCAGACGCAAGAAGGTCGTCTCAATACGGGCTACTCTACCGGCCGTTGTGTTTGCAGCGGCGGCGTCGCTATTGATGATCGCGTCGATTTCCTCGACGACCCTGTAAACTGGAAAAATCTCGTATTTATAGGCAGCGCCGCCGAGCAAAAGCCCAGTTCCCGAAAAAGCGCCGAGCACGCCTAGAACGATAGCGATTTTTCCGAGCGTATGGCTCCAAATACTGGCGATCCATCGTCCTGGAAGCGTCGCCGCGGCGCCCGAGGCTAGACTACCGATTGCGGCAGAGATTCGCGTCAGCAGCTTCATACTCACTTCCCCAAAAGGGCCTGGCGCGCAGGACCTCGCGTGTACTATTTGACTGATGCAGGGATCCGGCCAATGCGACTGATCAGCGCCGCGCAGGCTAGGAAGCGGGCGCTAAGAGTCCGTAAAGGGCGAAAGGCGGTTTACGTGGCCCATTTTACGCCCCGGTCTGGCTTCCGCTTTGCCGTAGAGGTGAATGGCCGCATTCTTCTCTTCGGCGAGGTCAGACCATGTCGCAGCGTCATCGCCTAACAAGTTCTCCATCATCGCGTTCGAATGGCGTTCGATTTCCGCTAGAGGCCACCCCGCGGCCGCGCGGATCTGTTGTTCAAACTGGCAAACCGCGCAGGCGTCCATGGTCCAGTGCCCCGAATTATGAACGCGCGGCGCGAATTCGTTAACGATCAAATCGCCGTTCGGAAGAACGAAAAACTCGACGCCGATTGCGCCGACATAATCTAGCGCGTCCATAATCTTCTTTGTGATCTCCGCTGCGTTATCGGCCACCGACGCATCAATCCGAGCGGGAACGGTTGAGGTCTTCAAAATCCCATTTTGGTGGACGTTTTCTGCCGGCGGGTAGTGTTTGATCACACCATCAGCGCTGCGGACTGCAATGACGGAAATCTCTCGTTCGAATGCAACAAAGCCCTCTAAGATGGAAGGCGCGGCGCCAACTTCGCTCCATGCGTGCTCGATTGCTTTTTCGTATGTCGTCGACAGGTTTTCTTCGCTCGCGCGGATCACAGTTTGACCTTTGCCGTCATATCCAAAGCGACGTGTTTTCAAGATCGCCGGCCGCCCGATTTTCTCAAGGCCGTCCCGCAATGTCTCCAGATCATCCACGGCAAAATAGGGCGCCGTTTTGGCCCCCGTCTCACAAATGAAGTCTTTCTCACCGAGCCGGTCCTGTGCTGTACGCAGGGCTTTTTCGCCTGGCCGGACGATCGCGCCATTGTCGGTCAAAAACGCGACGGTTTCAGCAGGCACATTCTCAAACTCATAAGTGACAGCCTGAACCGATTGCATAAAAGTCCGCAGCGTATTCTCGTCCGCATAATCGCCAACGCTGAGAAACCCGGCGACTTCGGCGGCAGGCGCATCGGCTACATCACTATAAATGTGCGTTTTTAATCCCAGGCGCGCAGCGGCCATGGCTAGCATGCGGCCAAGCTGTCCGCCGCCCAGAATGCCGATACACGAACCAGGTGGTAAGGGTGCTGCAGTTTTGGTGAGCGCCATTGACGACTCATTCCTTCACGGTTTCTCCGATGCGCGCTGTTTGCTCCGCGCGCATGGCGTCTAATCGCTCTGCGAGCCCAGCGTCGCTCGTCGCAAGAATTGATGCGGCCAGCAGCCCCGCGTTTTTCGCTCCCGGTTCGCCGATCGCGACCGTCGCGACCGGAATGCCTGCAGGCATTTGGACAATCGACAGCAGGCTGTCCATACCCTGGAGGGCCTTCGACTGAACAGGCACGCCGATGACTGGAAGCGGCGTCATCGAGGCGGCCATGCCCGGTAAATGCGCAGCCCCGCCGGCGCCGGCAATAAGAACTTTGAGCCCGCGAGCCTTAGCCGTCTCGGCATAGTCATACAGTCGTTTCGGCGTTCTATGCGCGGAGACGATGCGCGTTTCATAAGCGACACCCAATGCGTCAAGTGCATCGGCCGCGTATTTTAGGGTGGGCCAATCCGATTGGGATCCCATAATGACGCCGACAACCGGATCGGATGCTGCTTTTGCCATAAACGCCGTTCCTTTGGCGGTTGGTGGTATCTGATTGGATTAGCCCTAAAAGATCGCTTTAGCGCGGGCCAACCGCAACGGGTTTTCCTCTTTCGCGATCCCTTAAAACGCGTATCGCCGAACGAAGAAAAACGGCGCTTATATCAGTCTTTTCGCACCGGGCAAGGTAAAGCGGGTGGGGGATTTACGCATTTTGACCGGGACCCAATCGAATTTTGCCAATCGTTTTACGGAGCGGTGAGAGCGCCTCGCCAACGACCTGGCGCGCCCGCCACTCGTGGCGCAACCCGACATAATGGGGTAAATTACGATTCTTTCGCTTGGATTGCTGGAGCTAGCGATGAGTGGCGAGAGGCTTTGTCGATGACGATCCAGGACGCCCGACCCCCGCGGCGCATGGCGCGTGAGAAAAGCACCGGCGCGGCTGACTTGGACGCGCAAATTTTAGAGCAGATTCCCGAGGACTCGATACCGGTTCGGCTGCGCGACGCCTTGATGTCAAAGCTCGGCGAGACGGAGCAGCTACGGACCGCGCTGGCGGAAGCCAATGCGCGAATCGCAGAGCTTGAGGAAATTGCTGATCGCGATCCTCTGCTGAACATCTTGAATCGTCGTGCATTTTTACGCGAGGTGGAGCGCGCCCTTGCTATTGTTAAGCGGTACCGATTGCAGGCGAGCCTCGTTTATATCGACATTGATAACCTCAAGGACGTCAACGATCAGCAAGGCCATGCGGCTGGTGATGCCGTGATTATGGGAATTGCGAAGACGATATCAGACAATATTCGTCATGAAGATTCGGTTGGCCGTCTTGGCGGAGACGAATTCGGCGTTCTCTTGACGGATGCGGATCCGAAAACCGCCCGCGCCACGGCGCGGCGGTTAGCTCAAAAGATCGCCGCAAACGCAGCACCAAAAGGCGCCGATCCGGTCGGTGCAACAATTTCCTATGGGATTGCAGCGCTTGAGGTTGATGCGCGCTTAGAGCAAATCCTCGAAAGAGCGGACAAAGAGATGTACCAAGCCAAGCGCGAGCGCGGGTAGATTTTGTTCGCCTTGGTGTTGGTTGATCAGGCAATAATGTCGGGAAGCATCGCGTCTTTTGCTTCCTCAATCTGATCTTTCAGTATGAGTTTCTTTTTTTTCATGCGCGCGATCACGAGCCGCTCGTGGGGCGAACTTCGCTCCATTGCCCGGATCGCAGTATCGAGATCGCTGTGCTCTTCCTCGAGGAACGCAAGACGAATGGCCAGGGCTTCGTCATTCGCACCGGCGAAGTCTTGGTCACGGGCTTTGAACCGGTTCTTTGTGACGCCGCTTACGGGCGAGGCGTCCTCGTCATCGCCTGGCGGTCCAGATTGTCCCATCTGCCTATTTTTCCTCTACCCGCGTCGGCGCATCGAGAATACTTGCCAATAGAGCATCAGACAATGTTGCGTCCAAAGCAGCTTGATCGATGGCGCAAGCGCGCGCGTAAATGGAAAGATTTTTACGGACGAGAGCTAAGCATTGGCTGACGTCGGGAACGGTGCGAGCCGGCGAGGGGGCGATCCGCTCCAAGTAGTCTTGTTGCACGCGCTCAGACTCAAGCTCTACTTGTTTGACACAGTTTCGAAGATCGCTGACCTCGCCGATAGTCGTGGCAGCGCTAGTTTTCAGCCATCGTCGAACTGCACGCAGCGGCGCCGCCGCATGGGATCGCCATACGTCAGAAATGCGCGCGGCGTCAGTCATCCCCGCAGCGGTGATTTCACATCCGCGCGCGGCGTTCCATAAACACCACAACATCATATTGACGTCGGCGTCTTCGTTGTCTTGCAACGCTATAAGGCCAGCTTCAAGCTCGTTTGATCCATAAATACCGATCGACCAGTTCCAAAATGCTCCGGGTTCAGAGTGCATCTACATCATCCGTATACGGTGTTCGTACGCGTTCTGCGCAGTCTGTTTAAACATGCCGCTCCACCTGTTTTTTCCACCAAATTTCAAGAAGTATTTCCACAGCTGGCCGAATCAATTTGATGTTTGTTGTTCAACGCATAAGCGGCGCCACTGGCGCAATTATGCGACGGCGCATGAATTCACAAATACCATATAATACAATCGTTTACTACGGTTTCCCCAGCACTTGCGCCAGCTTTTTCTGCGTTGCATATCAGCGTTACGCGGTAATCGTTTTCCGCGTGACAAAAACAGCGTCTCCGTGCTTTAATCTACAAGTTATCCAAAGGAGGTAGACGATGGCGCTTGATGCTCACTTGAGAACGCTTAATGAGCGACACGATGAGCTAGAAGCCGCGCTGGCCGCGGAAATTAAACATCCAGCCTTTGATGAGACCCGCGTGACGGAGATAAAGCGGGAAAAACTACGGATTAAAGATCAATTAGAAGAAATCCGTGTACAAATGGATGAAGATTAGCGCGTTTGGTAATGAGGCAATTTTCGAATAGCAAGATTGCATACGACGTTTTAAATTGAGAAGTTAGGATTCGGCGGCGCGAGCGTAACAGCGCAGCCATATTTATATCGAAAGAAGACGCGAAAATGAGTGCTCGGTCGGTCATCATTACTGGCGCCGCGCAGGGCGTCGGCGCTGCGTGTGCGCGACGGTTTGCAAAGGCGGGCGACAGACTTGTGCTGGCGGACGAGAATGAAGAGCTCGGTCGTGCGTTTGCTGACGACCTGCAAGATGCTGGCGCGACCGCCGCGTTTGTGCACGCTGATGTCGCCAAACGGTTGGACGTTCACAACATCATCGCCGAAGCGCTGGACGCCTATGACCGTGTTGACGTGCTCATTCATGCGGCAACGTTGCACTTTTCTGCGCCATTCTTAGAAACAAGCGAGGGTGATTTTGATCGCATCATTTCAGCAAATATGCGCGGCGCATTTCTAATTAATCAGGCGGCGGCAAAACAGTTCAAAAAACAAGCGAACAATTCGGACGAGGAACGCCGCTTGAGCGCGATCGTCAACATTTCGTCTACTGAAGCCGTAACGGCGGGCGCCGATCATGTGGCCTTCGCAGCGTCCCAAGGGGGCGTGAACCAGCTTACAAAAGCCGTCGCTGCAGCTGTTTCGCAATATGGTGTGAGGGCCAACGCCGTGGGTCTCGGGGCCGTCAATGGCGAGCTGTCGTCAGATGCGGATCGCGAGAAACTGGCAGACGCCACCCCCTTAAAACGCATCGCTGACCCCGCTGAAGTTGCTGAGGTTGTCTACTTTTTGGCCAGCCCGGTCTCATCATTTGTGACCGGGCAGTGTGTTTACGTCGATGGCGGCCGACTGGCGATCAATGTTTCAGAGTCGGCCGAGGGCTAGCGATCAATCCGACGCAGAACTGTCGCTTGATGGCCCGCCGCCCATCCGTTCGAAGACTTTATCGATATCGATTTCGCCGCCCTTGGCGGGATCCGACGCTTCGGCCGGCGGTGTTTCAGTTTCGCTGATCGGTGAAAGGCTCGGGCCCGATGCTTGTTCAACCGGCGGCGTTTTTGGCTTGCGCGATGCGGCTTTTCGAACGACAGCGTCCAGGTCCACTTGTGTGCATAGGCCCAATCCGACAGGATCTTGCGGCTGAATGTTTGAAGAATTCCAGTGGGTCCGATCACGGACGGCCTGAATGGTCGTTTTTGTCGTACCCAACAATTTGGAGATTTGTGCGTCAGAAATTTCCGGATGATTGCGCACCATCCAGGCAATGGCGTCCGGCCGGTTTTGGCGCTTAGAGATCGGGGTGTAGCGGGGCGCTTTGCGGGCCTTTTCCGCCACCACGGTTTTGGGTCGCGATAGTTTCAGTTGATAGGTTTCGTCCGCTTCGCCCTTTTCAATTTCGTCGCGCGTTAGCTGGTTATTGGTGATCGGATTAACGCCACGCACCCCAGCGCCCACATCGCCGTCGGCAATGCCTTTGACATGCAAATTGTGCAGTCCGCAAAAGGCAGCAATCTGATCAAATGTCAGTGATGTGTTGTCGATGAGCCAAACTGCAGTGGCGATTGGCATTAGCGGACGGTCGGCCATGAAAGTCTCCCAAATCAAAAGTCGCGTCGCAGCGAAATCCCAGGTTACCGAATAAGCCTTGCGGACGGCGCCCTTTCTGGGAGCGCCGCGCTTGCCGCCGGATTTTGCGGGAAAGCGCTGCGTGAAAAACACGCATCTCATGCCTCGTATAGAGGGTTTGGTCGCGTCCGCCAAGGCGTTGCGCGATGGGGCCTTCGCGACCATAGTCCCACAACCTTACTGTAATGACGGTTCTGGGCGATCAAATTGGAGGCCGTTTATGGACGAAGAAGCCATTCGCGTGAAACCCGATCTCGCGCTGACATTTATAGCTAAGCAAGACTTGTCCGACATGTCGGTTCCTGATCTCCAGGAGCGCATCGGGGCGCTAAAGGCGGAAATCAGCCGCTGCGAGGCCGCCATTCAGGATCGCGGGGAGACGCGCTCGGCCGCCGAACAGCTGTTCAAATCTTAAACGGATCACGCCTCGGGCAGGGGAATGTATTCGGTCTCGTCTGGCGGCAGGGTAAAAACGCCCTCTTTGAAGCCTGACTGAGATGCTTCCAACCAGTCCGTTTTGGCTTGGTTCAGGCGCTCATTCGATGCGGCGACAAAGTTCCACCACAAGACGCGTTTGCCCAGGGGCTCGCCGCCTAGCGCCATAATTTTGGCGTTCGACAATGCCTCAATCGTCGGCGATGCGCTCGGCTTAAAGACAATCAGGCGCCCTGGCGCATAGTCTTCCCCATCGATCTTCAAATCGCCATCAACGAGGTAGAAAGCCCGCTCTTCATGATTGTCCGGCAGCTCCAGCTTTGCGTCGGCTTGGGCCTGGATATCCAGATAGAATATACCTGAATAGGTTTTCACGGGCGATTTTTCGCCAAAAGCGTCTCCCGCAATCAATCGCATTTCAACGCCCGCCATGGTGATTTCGGGGAGGCTCGCCTTGGGGTGATGAAAGAACTCAGGATCCGTTTCCGCATCGCTTTCCGGGAGCGCGACCCAGCTTTGGATGCCGTGGAGAAATTGCCCTGCTTCGCGCGTTTTTGGCTCGGTTCGTTCGGAGTGCACGATGCCGCGACCCGCTGTCATCCAATTTACATCGCCCGGTTTGATGATTTGGTCGTATCCGAGATTATCTCGATGCCAGATCTCGCCGTCATAAAGGTAGGTCACGGTGGCTAGATTGATGTGCGGATGGGGGCGCACATCGATACCCTGGCCTGGCGCAAACTGATTGGGCCCCATAACGTCAAAGAATATGAACGGCCCCACCATGCGTCGCTTCGCATAAGGAAGAACGCGCCCAACGGTAAACCCGCCAAGATCTCGCGTGCGGGGTTCGATGATTATTTCTATCGCGCCCATTTCTCGGTCCTATTCTGCCGCAACGGAAACACGAGAAAGCCAAGGATCAAGATCGCTAAGCGCTCGGCGTGTCATGGCTTTCTTTTTCTCGCGGCCGCGCTCCTTGCCTTTAAGCCGGCGGCCGGTCTCGTCTTTGCGCGGGACTTCGATATCTGGAAAAAGACCAAAATTGACGTTCATCGGTTGGAACGTTTTTTTCGCGCCATCCTCCAGATGACCGCCGGTGATATGGCCCAAAAGCGCGCCAAGCGCTGTCGTCGGCGGCGGCGCTGAAAGAGGCGCGCCATATGCGTCAGAAGCTGCGAACCGCCCGGCCAGCAATCCCACGGCTGCGCTTTCCAGATATCCCTCGACACCGGTAATTTGGCCGGCAAACCGGATCGCCGGACGGGTTTTCAGGCGGAGAACAGGGTCCAAAAGGCGCGGCGAATTGAGAAACGTATTGCGGTGGATTCCGCCTAGCCGAGCGAACTGTTCATTCTCCAGCCCAGGAATCAGCCGGAATACCTCGCTCTGCGCGCCATATTTAAGCTTGGTTTGAAAACCGACCAAATTGAACAGTGTTCCCAGGGCGTTGTCTTGGCGCAATTGCAAGACTGCATGAGGGCGTGCGCCTGTTCGAGGATCGGTTAGTCCAACGGGTTTCATGGGGCCAAAACGCAAGGTTTCCCGACCCCGCGCGGCCATGACCTCAATCGGCAAACATCCCTCGAAATAGGGCGTCGACTTTTCCCATTCGTGGAATTTAGTTTTTTCGCCGTCTAAGAGCGCGTCGATGAACCGATTGTATATGTCCTCATCAAGCGGACAATTCACATAGTCTGCGCCGTCGCCGCCTGGGCCTTTTTTGTCGTAGCGCGACTGCCGCCACGCCTTGTCGAAGTCGATTGTCTCGGCGTGAACGATGGGGGCTATCGCGTCAAAAAAGGCGAGGGCGTCGACGCCCGTTTCAGCCTGAATCGCTTCAGCGAGCGCCGGCGCTGTGAGCGGGCCGGTAGCGATGATCACGTTGGACCAATTGGCCGGCGGTAACCCGGTCAGTTCCTCTCGAATGATGGAAATATTCTGGTGCTTCTCGATCGCGTCGGTAACGGCCCCCGAAAAGCCATGGCGGTCAACGGCGAGCGCGCCGCCTGCCGGCACTTGGTTGGCGTCTGCGGCGGCCATGACGAGCGAGCCCGCCCGACGCATTTCTTCGTGGAGCAGCCCGACCGCATTCGTTTCCGCGTCGTCTGAGCGGAACGAATTGGAACACACCAACTCAGCGAAGGCGTCCGTTTGATGCGCCTCGGTGCCCCGATGCGGGCGCATCTCGTGCAAAATGACCTGCGCGCCCGCATTCGCCGCCTGCCAAGCCGCTTCTGAGCCAGCAAGCCCGGCGCCGATAACATGGATTTCTAGCTGATCAGACATGAGGCGTTTCTATCTAGGCTTGCGTCATGTGCAAAGGGGCCAAGTTTTGATTGGCGATCGTCGCCAAGACCGGTAGCCTGCGGGCAGGGGTGATCGGGGGCTCTGCATGACGTTGCGTATCTTTCCTGTAGTCGGCGAAGCGTTGCATTTCGGCTCAAGACGATTTGAGACGATCATGCGGGTGGCGTGGCTACCGGTCATTTTGCTTCTTATTCTCAATATGGCGACGGTGTTCGCCTATTTGTCCGTTATCGCGGGCAGGCCGATAACGCTCATCGATTTTAATTCGCTGTTGCAGGCTGAGCGAACCTTGGCGCGATTTGCGGCGCGGGGCTGGTCGCAAAACCCCGAGATGATGGGCATTATCACTTTCGCCAGCCTATCCTTGCAGGCGGTGATGATCGCCTCATTCATGGCGCCGCTCATTCGCTTGGCGGGTTTGGGGGTCGAGCCGCGACCTGGGTTTGCGCGGTTCGTTTTCGGCGCTGATCAAATCCGGTTCATCGTTGCGAGCATCCTTAACGCCCTGGTTGTGGGCTTAATCGTGTTTGCGCCCATGAGCATCGCAGCCTTGTTCTTGATCGGCGGTATAATCGACGCGCTGTCGCAGACCTTCGCATCGTTTCCTAACGAGAATAGTCTCCATACGATCGAACTCATCACCATGGCCGATCGCGTCGCGGCGGGCGAGGCTGGCTGGTTTGACAGTTTTGGCGCGCCGTTGGCTGCAGCAATCCCATTCGCATTTTTTGCTTGGCTTCTCGTCTATTTGCACTTTCATCCGCGAAACCGGCCATCAGCCCCCGTTCTTTCTAAACCTGTAACGCGCGCCGTCGTGACGTTGATCGTATTCGGTCTTGTCGCTTTTGGCGCCTATTTCCTCTTCTCCGCGGCGGCGGCTGGATTCTGGGCGAACTCGCTAGGCGTCGATGCGGCTCTTGTGCCGGGCGCCGCTTGGACATCAGCGACGTTAATCATCTTATTCTCGTTCTTGATCTTGTTCTATGCCAGCCTTCGCTTGTCGCCATACCCTGGGGTCGCCGTGTGTCGAAGCTCGTTAGCGCCCGGGCCGACATTACGCGTGACCCAAGGTTGGAATATCTTGCGCATTCTCGTGATCGTGGTGATGCTTTGGGTGTTGCTGACCTTCATACAAACCGTCGTGATCAACGTTTTGTTGCTGAATGTTATTTTCCCGTGGGTCATAAACTATCTTTATGCGATGACGGCCGTTTCTACGCGCCTGGTTAACAGCGGCGTCACGGGCGAATGGGTGGGCCCTGTGTTCATCTGGAGCTGGAATTTTCTCAAGATCGCCGTCAACGTGTTATGGACGTTCTTTTCATATGGCGTTGCAGCTGGGCTCTATGGCCGGTTGTACAAGGCAAGCGTGGCTGAAAGATGAGTAGGCGCTTTGGGCCAAGCTCAATTCGCTGAGAACAATCACGCGACAATCGTTAAGGCGGAATATGGGCTACAAACTCTCGATCGGCGCTGCGCTGAATGAGGCGTTTCTATTCGGGCTCAAACGATGGCCAACCGTTTTGCGCCTTGGCTGGGCGCCGGTTGCGTCGTTCACGCTAATCGTTGTGGCGGCGTTGCTCGCGGTCACGAGCTTTTCTGGCTCGTTAGAGAACTTCGCCAATTCGGCCCATGCGGTTGACCCAAGGGAGTATTTGCGCGTCTCGCCCGTGCTTGCGGTGATCATTGTCGGTGCGGCGTTTCTCGCGGGCTTTGTCCTGTTAGCGGGCGTCGCGGCTTCGATTTACCGGTTGGTGGCGCTTGGTGAGGAACGTCGCGGGATTTTCGATTTAAGAATGGACGGCCCAGCGCTGCGCGTGTTTTTTGCGAATGTCATCTTGGGTTCGATCCAGATCGCGATCTGGATGTTCGCCTTCATCGTCGCCACGAATATTTATGAAACATCCATTGGCGACATTGTCGAAGCATTTTGGCGACTATCGAATCCTCTGGCGTGGCTCTACGTGATGAGCGCTGGGTTGGACGGAATTGGGGCTGACCTCAAGAACGCCGTCATCACGATCAACACCGCATTTTGGATCGCAATAGTTCCTGTCATATTTTTTGGTGTGAAATTGGCCCCGTTCTTCGCTGGATCAGCCGCCACTAATCGACTGCTTCTGTTTCGTTCCTGGCGGCTAACGTTGGGTAACTTTTGGCGTGTTGCTGGAGCGTATTTTTTGTTTTTGATCGCGCTTTTTTTGGTCACCCAGGCCTTCAATATTGCGCTCCAAACGCTAAGCCTCACCGCGACGGTAATCTCGACCACGGGCGGTGTATTTGCGCCTTTGGGCGTGCTTCTGGGCATTGCCCTGATCGCAAGCATGGTCGTCTTTCAATCGTTTATTTATGGTACCCAACTGGCGCTGCAGGCCATCATCTATAGACAGCTCGAATATGGCGAATAAACACCGGCGCGGTTCAGCCCCAGATCTCCATTTCGAGGCCACGCGCGTCGCGGGCGCCGTCGCCCAATTTTATAGCATTGCAGAAAAGCCGCTCCTTGGCGCTCAAAGCAAGGGCGGCCGCGTCATAGAGATCGTCCAGGCCATATGTTTTTCCGGAAGCTGTGGGCAGTTGTTTTGCGAGACGAGGGGTCCGGATTCCGCCGCGCCGCAAAATCAGTGACCGTTCTCTCGCGCCTTCAGTCGTGCGCTTAGAGTGCGCGCAGGGCTTGCCCTCGTTTAGGCGCAAGAACGCGACTTCCGGATGAGCCTCCATTAACCACTGCTGATCCTCTGGCGTCGCCAGTGCGTCAATTTCCATGATTTTAGGCCTAATCATCCAGGCTTGCTTTGACAGACCGCCGCCGGACTCAGCGCCTTGCGCTTTACCCCACGCATTGGCGGCGGCGTAGTCGTCGAAAGCCAGCATGGGCCGCCGGGGCGGCGCGAAAACCGACGCGGCCCGTTTGGCGCCGAGCAGTTTTCGGGCTTGGCTGTCGCAGGTCCGCCTACCGATGTCACAAAGCCCAATGGGCATATCGATCGCGACTGCCCGCCATCGCCCCGTTTGTCGGTCATAGATGTCCTGGAACTTTGGGTAGAGGCGGGCGGCAGCGGCGCCAGTTTCCACGCACAGTTCTACCGCCAGCCAGCCGCCGCGGCATCCATCCACCCCCAGCACGAAGCTGTTTCGGCTCGCTCCACTCATGGTTGCTGGCATAAGCATTGCTCCGCACAAGTCGATCGAAATGTTGGCGCGACCCCCGGAATATGATCTCGGCGCGCTTGTCAGCAAGTCAGGACAGCGGCATCCTATAAGGCCGAAGACAATAACCGGAGACAAGATTGTCAGGGGAGCAAGACAACACCACAGGCGCGGCGGCGTTTGTGCAATCAGAACTTTTCGCGCGCGCTTTCCGCGAGGGGATGGCTTTGGTTGAAGAGACCGCCAATTACCTTGACGGCGACGGGCGGGAAGAATCGCAGCGTCTTAACCGTGAGGGCTCGCTCTCTTACGCGAGCGCGTCGATGCGTCTGACGACCCAACTGATGCAAATTGCATCCTGGCTGCTGGTAATGCGCGCCGTCCGCGAAGGCGAGATCAGCTTGACCGAAGCGGCGGATCCAAAATATCGGATTGATAGCTCTTCGCAAGAACCCGACGCGGCGCCAAGTGATGATGAGATGCCCGAACGACTTATAGGATTAGTCTCAGAAACCCAGCATTTATTTGCGCGATTAGGCCGTCTGGACGCGGATCTATTCGGGAGCCAATCATCGAGCCTCCACGAGGGAGATGCAGCCGCGCAACAGCAAGCGTTGCTTCAAGCATTTGGCTCAGGTTCGTAAGCGCTTAATCCGCGCTAATCTGGGATTATTTCCAGCCTACTTTTTAAGGCCGAACGCGCCAAATTTCTGGTTGAATTTGGAAACACGACCCCGCTCGCCGAGTTTCTGCGGCCCGCCAGTCCAGGCTGGGTGGCTCAACGGATCGATGTCGAGATTCAACGTCGCGCCGGCTTCCGCATAGGTGGACCGCGTCTCAAACGAGCTGCCATCTGTCATAACGACCTTGATCGTATGATAATCGGGATGCGTGTCTTTTTTCATGTCTGTCGTCCTTCGCCCGAAACAAACCGAGGCAAGCGCAAGAGCGAGGCGTATAGGCTGGACGTCTAGGGAAGGCAACCCTTGGTAATCGCGAAATTGTCAATCGCTCGCGCAGCGCCTGATCTAGCGATAACCGGTCGTCGATGATAGTTTTTCCGGCCTTGGGGCGAATACGAGCTTTGAGACGCCGCGCGCCCAAAAATTAGAGTCCTTTATCCGGAACGCCCACCATGCGCGCAGCGATAATTCTAGCCAGCTTCGGTTTCATATTGGGCGTGACGGGATTTAGCGTTCTTCGCGCCTTCAACCATTTCGCCGCAATCGAACGGTCTTTCGTCGGAAGCTGCGCGCCGGTCCTCGGCGTCGCGGGGCCGGAGGACATTCAATTTGTGCGCGCCGAGGCGAAGGCATTTATCTCGTCTTTAGACCGACGGGAAAAAAACGCCCGCGGCGCGATCCACTTTTTTGACCCGCAAAACCCTCTAGACGGCGATGGTTGGCGGGATCGCACGGGCGGCGCGCCGCGTCAGTTCAGGCCACTTGGGATCGACTATTTCGATAATGGCGATACGCGTCGGTTGTTCGTCATTAATGAGGCCAATGCCGGCGTCGAAGTCTTCGATGTAACGGAAGGCGGCGAGTTGCGTCATGTGAGAACATTCACCGAGCGTCGACTCACGAGTCCCAATAATATCGTCGCGGTCGGCCCAGATAGCTTTTACGTCACGAACGATATGCGCTCGGGCCGAAGTTCTTTTTTGGGCGCGATGAACTTTCTTCTTCGCTCTCCTGACGGAGAGGTTTTCTTTACCGATGGGTCTGTTTGGCAAATTGCCGCGCAAGGCTTGCGTTTTGCGAACGGCGTGGATGTGAGCCCAGACGGAACCCTCCTTTACGTTGCAGAAACGACGGGAAACGCGGTTCAAGTCTTCGACCGCGATCAAGAAACAGGACGGATCGCGCCGCGCCAGCGCATTGCATTGCCAGTCGCGCCAGACAATCTCAATGTCGACAGCGACGGGGCCGTCTGGATTGCTGCGCACCCTAAACCGTTAAATCTGCCCCGCCATGCGTCTGCAAACACCTTGTCGCCCTCTCAGGTTATCATGATCTCGCCCGACGGCGCTCAGCAGACGGTGTATATGGATAAAGGGGAGGAAATCTCCGCCTCCACAGTCGCGGCCCGTCTAGGCCAGACACTGCTCATTGGCGGGCTTTACGACGCCAAATTCCTGATCTGCGAATTGCCTAAAAACGAGTTTTGAGGCAAAGCCACCCGATGGAGTACTTTTCAACCCGCGGCCGCGCGCCTGTCGCCGGCTTCGAGACCGTCTTGTTGCAGGGCCTTGCGCCCGATGGCGGCCTGTATCTGCCAAACAGCTGGCCGTCGCTTTCCGCTGAAGACATTCGCGCCTTTCGCAACCAAGATTACGCCGAGGTTGCGGCTAGTATTTTGCTGAAATTTACTGGCGACGCGTTCGACTTTGAGCGCCTGAGAACTCTAACGCGCGAAGCCTATGCAGAGTTTGATCCGCGCAATGCGGCGCCGCTCACTGAGGTCGGTCGCGAGGACTGGATATTGGAGCTGTTCCACGGTCCGACGCTCGCCTTCAAAGACTTCGCCATGCAGATTTTGGGGCGTCTTTTTGACGATGTCCTTGAGCGTCGCGGAAAGCGGCAAACAATTATCGCAGCGACGTCGGGGGATACCGGGGCGGCGGCCATCGAGGCTCTCAAGAGCTGCGCCTATGTGGACGTGGTAATTCTACACCCGAAGGGGCGGGTGACTGATGTGCAGCGGCGGATCATGACAAGCGTTGACGCGCCGAACGTTCTAAACCTTTCTGTTGAGGGTTCCTTCGACGATTGCCAGTGGATCGTCAAAGATCTGTTCGCGGACAGAGACTTCGTCGAGCAGGTTGGTCTAAGCGGTGTTAACTCAATTAATTGGGCGCGTCTGGCGGCGCAGACCGTTTACTACTTTACCGCCGCGATGGCGATTAGCGCCGACAACGAGCCGATCAGCTACGTTGTGCCCACGGGCAATTTTGGCGATGTGTTTGCCGGTTATGCGGCGAAACAGATGGGCCTCAACGTTGCTAAACTGGGCGTCGCCACCAATGCCAACGATATTCTTCATCGTGCAATGACGACAGGTGATTATGTGCCAGCGTCGGTTCGCGCCACGACGTCGCCATCCATGGACATTCAAGTGGCGAGTAATTTCGAACGGCTCCTTTTTGACGTCTTAAACCGAGACGCTGATGTGCTCCGCGATCGGATGGAAGCGTTTAAGGAGATCAAGGACCTTCGCTTGAATGAGGAAGAGCGTGGACGCATTAGCGAAGTCTTCGCGTCGGCCGCGGTTGATGATGAAACGACGCGCCGTGAGATCAAAAGCCACTACGAAGACACCGGGGCGTTGATTGACCCCCATACGGCAGTCGGCCGGGTCGCGGCAAAACGATTGCGCGAAAATGGGATGATGACGGGCAAAATTGTCACTCTATCCACGGCGCACCCCGCGAAATTCCCTGATGCGGTGCGCGACGCGACAGGCGTCACGCCCGAATTGCCGGCCCGCTACGCTGATCTGTTCACTCGGCCTGAGAAGATGACCGACGCGCCGGCGACAGTGGGCGCGGTGAAGTCGCTTATCCTGTCGGCTTTTGACCGGACGTAGACATGGGTGAGCTTCACACGCTCGCCAATGGCGCGAGAGTTTACATTGATCCCATGCCGTCGCTTGAAACGACAGCGCTCGGCGTTTGGGCGCGTGCGGGATCTGTTGACGAAACCCAAGATGAGCATGGCGTTGCGCATTTGCTTGAGCATATGGCGTTTAAGGGAACGACGACCCGAAGCGCGCGACAAATTGCTGAGGAAATCGAGTCGGTCGGCGGATATTTGAATGCGGCCACCAGCCATCAGCGCACGGGCTATTATGCGCGGCTCTTGCGGGACGATGTGGCGCTCGGTTTAGATCTGATTGCTGATATTCTGCGCAATCCGACTTTTGCGA
>JBCDBM010000028.1:0-21590 GCA_039183665.1 Pseudomonadota bacterium
ATCGCTTTGCGGGCCGCATTGAGGTTGGGCGGCGCGGGCTCTTTTACCGCGAGTATCGCGACTTGCCGTTAGAACACCTTAATCGCGCGCGGATGGATGAGGGCGACAGCGGCGATGGAAAAACCTATCGCTTGGTTCTTGAATTTGATGATGCGGTGCTGGCGGAGATTGATCCGGTTGAACGGGACGCGCTTGAGCGACGAAGAACACAGCACGCGCGCGATGCGGGCGTCGTTGATATTCCGTTTACGGCATATTATTCGGGCGTGACCAATGCCGAGGAAATCGGGGACGACATCAATGCATGGCTCAAAGAGCCGCATGTCGGGCGTTTTTCTGCGCTGAACCCGTCGCCGCAACCGGCCTAAAGCGTCACCTGCGCCGCGGCATGCCCGCCGTGCGCGCGTGAAATGTCGGCGGTTTGTTGCTTACCCATCGAACGAACTTTGCAATCTCGGCATGGGCGCGGAGCGCCTCAATGGTGCAATAGCGTCGCGCTAAGTCGCTTTCGGTTAAATGCTTGTGGATTGTTGAATGACAAATCTGATGGAGCAAAACCGTCGGCCCTTTGGCGCCGCCCTTTAGTTTTGGAACGAGGTGATGAACGCTTTGGCGCGCGGCGCGGGGAATGGGGCGCTCGCAAAGGGGGCAGATAGGGTCCGCATTCGGCAAAATTGACGACCGGCCTTCAGCAATTGCCAGTCATGACGCTGGCGCCGCTCGGATGCAGATAGCCCGAACACTGACCATCGCTCATCAGGCCGCCAAAAAGCGTGCTGCGGTTATATCCGCCGCCGCCTGCGCTTGCGGCCGACGCGCGCAAATCAAAAAGCGCCGGCCCGCCTTCATAACCGCCTACCAAGTTCGGCCCGAGCCAATAGCGGCCGGGGTTCACATAGCCAAACAGCCCAACCAGCAGCGCATATTCGTCCCGGTGGATTTCGCGCCCGTTGATAAAAACACCGGTCACCATGCCTTGGCCGCCGCCGGATGCGTCCGCTTGCAACGGCCCGCCAAGGGGAAGGCCGGGCAAGATGCGCCCCAAGCTCGGGCCCTCTTCCGCGCCCCATAGGCCTGAGGCCGGATCATACCAGTAGCCGCCGTCTGGAACTGCGCCATACGCGGCGGCGAGCTGCGCGCGGGTTTCCTCGTCAAGCGCCACGTCGTTGACGCGAAGTTCTGCGAACGCCGTCGACCAACCCACAATCGCCAAGCTTGATAGAAGGAGAATGAGCCGTTTCATGATGCGCCCCGTTTTGTTAAATCCGGGGGCGAGACTAACGCAAGCGGCTACGTTCGCCTAGCCGCGTGGGGCCCGAGCGTCCCCATTAGGCTTGTCGAAATCCAGCGATAAACACCAGCGCCCATCCGACTAGGAACGACAAGCCGCCAATAGGCGTGATCGCCCCCAAAAAGCGCGGCCCGCCAAGGGCCATAAGATAGAGCGTGCCAGAAAAGATCAGTACGCCGATTAAAAACGCCCACCCGCTGGCGGGCCCAATAAAGCCGCCGCGCGCGCCAAGCGCCACCGCAGTCGCTACAGCCGCGTGAACCAACGCATAAAGCGTTGCGGTTTCCCACCAGCCCGTTTCTTCGGGGCCTAATCGATCAGCAAGACCGTGGGCGCCGAACGCGCCGAGCGTAACGGCGACAAACCCTATCAAAGCGGAAGCAATAAGAAGCACAGACATGAAACGCACTTGACCCGGCCTCGCGCAAAATTGCAAGGGGCCGGGCCAAGGATAAGGCGCTTTGGGGGAGGGGGGTCGCGGGTATTAAGCGCCTTCCGATTTTACGCTTCCGCGTTCAAGCCTTCGTCAATCGCTTCGAGCACTTCAGAAACCGTGGGGCGGTTCACATAGCTCCGTTTGTTGGTTTGGAAGTCTTCTTCAAACCGTTTGGCGCGTACGATTTGGTCGGGCGAGACGATCAATACCAGCGGGTGCGGAATGCCATAGGCTTTGCTCTCAGGGCCATACGTTTCATTCCGTATACCGAAGGCGTTGATGATTTCCGCTTCCGGGTCTGAAAGCAGCGTCGGTTGAAAGTCGGTGCGTTGGATGAATTTTTGCTGTTTGTCTTGTGCGTCATAGGTCACGAAGACGACCGAGATCCCCAGCGCTTCAAACTCAGCATAGTTGTTGTTGATCTCCACGGCTTCGGCTTGGCAGTAGGGGCACCAGTCAACCGAGCGCGAGAAGAAGAGCGCCATGCCGTTCTCGCCCATCAGGGCCTCGGCGTTGGTGTCCTCGCCAAAAGCGGTGGGGGCGGAGAGATCGTGGGGCAGGGCCTCGCCCACGGCGGGGCCGAGCGCGCTCTCTTCAGCGCGAACAGGGGCAAGAACGAGAAGACAGGCGGCAAAAGCCGAAAAGATAAGGTTTATCGGGGACATGACAGCGCGGCACCTTTGTTGGCGTGACGATTATCCCGGTATTCTAGGGCAAAGGCCGCCGCCGCGCTTCTCACAAATTGGAGAGTGTCCAGAGAGGGAGAGGTGAATACTGAGTTGTATTCTGCCGGTAAAGCAGTTTCATTGTTCTTGGGGGAACCGACAAGAGCAGCCGATACTGTGCTGGAAGCTTGAATGCGCATCATTGAAAAAGGGCCGACGCGTTTGGTTGTCGCTGGCGGATCTTGGGTTTTGGTCCCGACTTTCGCAATGTCGATAGCCGCGTTTGTGTTTTGGGTATACTTGCTCTCCGAGCTCGACTCGATACCGGGCCCGTTGTTGGTCTTGACAATCTGCGCCGCGGTCGGGATCCCAATGGCGGCGAACGCCACGCTCGTTTGGGAGCGGATCGTTTTTGACAAAGGGATCGGACGTGTCACGATCAGCCGCCGTAGACCATTATCTCGGCGCGTGGAGACCATTCCGTTGTCTGCATTCCTTGATGCGCGCGTTGACAAAACAGAACGAATGCGGAGACGGGGAAAACGTCGACGAACGGTATATCGAATCGTTTTGGAGTTCGAACTTAATGATGAAGGCAAAGGTGTGCCGGCAAATTGGGACGTTCGCACTAGCGGTGTAGAGCAAATGAATAGGGTGAGAGCATCCAGTGTTCCGCTCACCGAAAATAGTTGGACTATGCTTGAATGGGACGCGAAATTGCTCGCGACGGAAATCGATGTTTGGATGCTGCGCGGCGTAGAGAGTTAACGCCGCGGGCGATCCTCGCCGACACATCAGCGGACCAACTCTCATCACAGAGCTCACTGAACGATATTCTAGATGTCTTCGGTCAAGCCCTCTCGATCGTCGGATTGCGCGCCAAAGCACTGCTTAGCTATACATATGCCAGCGAAAGGGTGGGCCGGGGTGCAAGAGTTCGTCGACTATATTTTTAGTTTAGACGCGATTTTCCTCCTTCAGATGGTGCTCCTTCTGTACAGCCTATGGATTTTCCTAAAAGCTTGGCGTGTGCGAGCAAATATCCGCCGCTTGGAAAAAGAAGGCATTATAGCAGGTCTAAAGGAGGCGGAGGAAATTCGTCGGGATCCGGAACAAGCACATCTGCGAGCAATAACTCTGAGCCTAGGGGCGATCAAAACGAATATCGATGACGCGGATATACCTTATTACCAGGAACGACTGCTGTCCTTGGGCGCCGAATTCAATGATGTAAAACGGTTCGAATTGGGTCCTAGCGCCTCCTTAAAGTGCGAGATTTTCTTGCGCAAACATCCTCCGCCGAAAGCGGAAGGTTCGAAATTCGCAGTGTTTGGTGAGCCTAGTTCGGAAAGCAATGGCGTAGGTTACGCCAAACTATTCGTTATTTCAGAAAATCGGCGAGACTTTCAGTTTCCGCCTATTGAGTTGCAATCAAAGCAAAGGCAAACCGGTCGCGACTTTTCGACGTTGTATCACGGGACGACAAAATACAAAGAGAGCAGCTACGACGTTGCTGTGTATTTCACCTATTACTTCTAGAAATGCTCGCCGTTCGCGCGTTTACGGATCCTCCCCTCAAATCCTCTACTGACACGCCAGACACTCATCATAGTCCGTCTTGGCGGCGGCTTTCATGAGGTCTTCCAGCGAGCTTTCGCCCTCATCGTCTTTGTCCGTGTCCGCCGTTTCTTTTTCGCCGTTTGCGTAAGCGGCGCGCTGTACGGATTTTGAGCGGCAGTAATAGAGAGACTTCACGCCTTTTTCCCATGCGGTCCAATGGAGCATGTGGAGATCACATTTATCGATATCGCCGGGCAAGAACACATTCACCGATTGGCCTTGGCAGATATAGGGTGAGCGGTCGGCGGCGAGTTCCACCACCCAGCGCTGATCGATTTCAAACGCGGTGCGGAAGATGGCTTTCTCGTCTTCTGTGAGGTCGGCCAAGTGCTGCACGGAGCCTTCATGCTCCAAGATCGAGGCCCAGGTTTCTTCCGTGTTCAACCCCTTCTCGTCCAAGAGTTGCTCCAGCGCCACGTTCTTCACAGTAAAGGAGCCCGACAGGGTTTTGTGGGTGTAAACATTGGCCGGGATCGGCTCGATGCACGGGCTGGTGCCGCCGCAAATGATGGAAATCGACGCCGTGGGCGCGATCGCCAGCTTATGGGAGAAGCGCTGCTTAACGCCGACTTCTTCCGCATCGGGGCAGGGCCCTTTTTCTTCGGCGAGTTTCACGCTCGCCGCGTCCGCGCCCATGCGAATGTGTTTGAACAGTTTGATGTTCCACGCTTTGGCGGCGGCGGATTCGAACGGCACGCCCTGGCGCTGCAAGAATGAATGGAAGCCCATGAGCCCTAAGCCCACGGAGCGCTCGCGGATCGCCGAGTAGCGCGCTTTTTCCATGGATGTGGGCGCGTTGGTGATGAAGTCGTCCAAGACATTGTCGAGGAACCGCATCACGTCTTCGACAAATTGCGCTTCGTCTTTCCACTCAAAATACTTGTCCGCATTGATGGACGACAAACAGCACACCGCGGTGCGCTCGCGCCCGCGATGGTCATCGCCCGTATGGAGCATAATCTCCGAGCACAGATTAGAGGTGGAGACTTTTAGGCCCAGCTTGCGTTGGTGCGAGGCCATCTGCTTGTTCACCGTGTCGGAGAAAATGAGATAGGGCTCGCCGGTCGCCAGGCGCACTTCCAAGATTTTCTGCCACAGCTTGCGCGCGTTTACGCTGCGAATGATTTCATCGGTTTTGGGCGAGCGCAGCTCGAAGTCTTTGTCGTCGCGCACCGCTTCCATGAAGTCGTCGGTGATGTTGACGCCATGGTGGAGGTTCAAGCTCTTGCGGTTGAAATCGCCGGACGGTTTGCGGATCTCCAAAAACTCTTCGATTTCCGGGTGGTGCACGTCCAGATAAACGGCGGCCGAGCCCCGGCGCAGCGAGCCCTGGCTGATCGCCAGAGTCAGCGAATCCATGACCCGGATGAACGGGATAATGCCGGAGGTCTGGCCAGAGTGTTTGACGCGCTCGCCGATCGAACGAACGCCGCCCCAATAGGTGCCGATGCCGCCGCCATTGGAGGCGAGCCACACATTCTCGTTCCAGGTGCCGACAATGTCGCCGAGCGAATCATTGACGCTGTTGAGGAAGCACGAGATCGGCAGGCCGCGCTTGGCGCCGCCATTTGAAAGAACGGGCGTCGCCGGCATGAACCAGAGCTTGGAGATGTAATCGTAAATCCGCTGGGCGTGGTCGGCGTCGTCGGCGTAGGTTTTGGCGACGCGGGCGAACATGTCCTGAAAGGATTCGCCGGGCAGCAGATAGCGATCCTCCATCGTGGTTTTGCCGAAATCAGTAAGCAGGGCGTCGCGGCTGTGATCGATTTTGATCTCTTTGACGACTTTGAGCTCGGGCTTTTCAGCCGCCGCCGGGCGCTTTTTCGTAACGGTTTCAAGCGCCGCCTCGTCTTGGCAGTCCATCTCTTTGGCGGCTTCTGATAACGACATTCGCACCCTCGTCCCTTCTCAACTGGCGCCCGACTTTTGGGCGCGCGAGCCTTTCCGCCGGATTGCCTAAAAGGGCCGCTTCCGGCGCGGCATCGCTGTCTTTTTGTGAATCACCGGCTCGACGAGCCGACACAAGATATAGTGATCGACCCGTCCGGCGACGTCAATATGAAGTTATTACATCGGGGAGATTTTTTCGTTAAGCAGGTCTTAACGGCGCGCATTCAATGCGCTTGGAACGTTAAGCGCGTCAGCGTTTTTTGAGTTTCCCAAGGCCTCGTTTCGACCCCGGTTCACCGTCTTGCAGCTTCGCCCCTGCGTCCACGCGCCACGATTTGGGCGCCGCCTGGAAGCCAGTTTCCACAAAAGAAGCCCCCGAATCTGGCCGGCGCCAAGAGGGCGATTCGCCGGCGGCGGCGCCAAAGTCCGTACTTTCCCGATCGGGCTGATTCGTTTTGGGCTCATCATGGCTGACGCCGGTTGCGGACCGCCATTGAATGTTCGCGGCGAACACATCAGAGAGCCGCCGAATTTGATCGGCAAGGTCAACGCGGCGCGGCGCGCCCGATTGGGTGTAGGCGCTGCGCAGCGAATCGAGGGCGTCTTCGCGCGCGCGCGATAGGGCGCCCGCCGTAAAGACGCCGGCCACTGCGGTGACCAAAACGCTAGCGGCCGCGTAGATAACGCCGCCAAAAAGGAGGAGGAAATAGGCCCATGGGTATTGAGCGATGGCGAGCGGCGTCGCCGGGCCTGTGGGTTCGGCCTTCGGTACAAAATTCATCCACACATAGGCGGCGCCCATGAAAAGGCCCAAAGCGAGGCCGAGACCAAACACGCCCATGGGGGAGGGTTGCGCTGGCTTCGGGCGTACAAAGGCTTTGAAGCCTTCACGGGCGGCGTTCCCGTCATTGTCCGCGATAAAGCCATAGGCTTGCAGCAGATAGCAGGCTTCAAGCGCCACAATATGCGCGCGCGATATCACGCTTATGGCTTCTCGCGGCGCTCCTTTTGCCGAAAAGGATTCGTAAATGCTGTTCAGTTGACCCTGATATTCCTGCGCTCTGAACGCAATCTGCCGGCCTAAATCCTCGGCGAGGGCGCGCACGCGCCGGTTGCCCGTATTGCCGGACGCTTTCGACAGCGCCCACATAAAGAACGCCGCGGCAAGTCCCACGGCTGACACAATAAAGAATGTCCGGGCTAGGATCATCGCGTCCTCAACCGGCATCGTGTTGGCGAGGGTCGTTGCATTGTCCGCCGCGGCGACAAGAGCGCCATTATAAAGCCAGATGGCGACGGCCAACCATACAATCCCAATCAATACGCGCACCGCCTGGATGGCCAGCATCACCTCGCCTTCCGCGCGCGCGCCGAGCCCCGCAATCAGTTTGCGTTTCGCTGCTTCAATCTCTTTGGGAGCTTCAGCGACCCGTTCGGCTGCATCCATCAACTCAGAAGCCAAGGGGAGCTGGGCACCATAGGCGTCGCTCTCGCTCGCGGCAAACACGCCGCGGGTGGGGTCGCCCGGCGAAAAGGCAGGCTTGTTAGCGGGGGGGTGCGCGCGCTTTTTATCGGCGGGCTCGCGTTTTGGGGATACAATACGGCTCGCCCAAGAGAGGACGCCGGTTTTGCTCGCTTTTCCTTTGGTCTTTTCGCCCGCCATACGCTTTGCGCCTTTATGTCCCCAACGCGCCCCAGAAGATCGCCGTCTCCTCGTATCGTAACCCAAATCAACGGCCGCGTTAATCCGGGATTGGGCCGATCCGGGGATGCGGCGCGGCGCTGATTTTGTCGCGCGCCGCGCACCATTCGGATCCCGCTGGTGCGTCCGGCGCACCGCTTGCATGCGTTGAAAGGCAACCAGAGGCGCCAGTCAAAGATGCATCCCCTTCGCCAATATCTCGCTGAGGTTGACGAACCCATTCAAGAATTCGCCAGGCGCGTCGGCGCGTCCCGCCAAACGCTGTATCGGATCATCGGTGGCGCCCAGCACCCAAAGCCGTCTTTGGCGCGGCGTATCGTCGAGGCGACCGGCGGCGCAGTGTCATTCGAGGTTCTGTATAGCGAGCAGGACGCGCCCGCGGCGGGCGGCGACGTCATTGGTCTCGCCATGCGCGGCAATGGCGACGGGCTGGACCGCGATCGGCTGCGGCTCTCCTTGGCGATCGTACTGGGCCATCTCGCGCCCCATCAAAGTAACACGCCCTGTGAAGCCCTGGCCGCCCTGGCGGCCGAAGCGGTGGAAAACACCTATGAAGCGCTGTCAAAAGTCACGACGCGTCAGGGTCCTGATCGTTTGAACCAAGCTCTGCGGCCAGTTCTCGAAGAAATCCTACGAGAGTCGGCGACCCCGCCCCCAGCAACAATGCTCGACCGCGGGGCTGATTTAGCGACGCAGCTTTATTTTCACGCGGGGTCATTCGGACCGAAGCGCTAGGTCGAACCGAATCACGGCCGCGCCCATGCGTCTCTACGGCCCTGCGTTTGGCCATGCGCCACATCGTTCGCGCGATATGCGCTGCGTATTTTTCTTCTTCGATGCTCATCCCGCCCGCAAGGTTCAATTTGTCAACTGCTAAATTTCAACAATAAGTAGAAAAAAGTGCTGGCGCTCGCCTCATTGCTCGGTAAGGTTGTGTCGTGTGTATGCGTATCACAATTTTTGAGATGGAGCATTGTTGATGTCTAACGACCTTAGAAGAGAACAAGTGACTCTGTTGCGTTTTGAGAAGCAAATTGCGGGCCTAGCGGCGGCCCTGGCGGCATGCGGGACCGCCGCCAAAGCAGCCGATGGCAAACTTCATGCATCACAAGGGGCTGAATCCTTTTCGGAGATGCAAGCGGCGCTGCTGCAGCTCGCTGAAGTCACCGACAAAGCACACGAAGCAATGAACGCCAAGGCGATCGAAGCCAGCGCGACGATCTTCGAGGCGGCGGGCGGCGGATTGCCGAAAATTCCGCCTTCCAAGGTGGTCGCATCGATACTTGGGCTTGGATAACGATTGCTTTTTACGTCGCCTTTATCGGCGGCGCTCTTTACGTCAGTTACCTCTCGCGGTCGTCGCAAATTGCGGCGGCCGCTCGCATTTTGGCCCTCATGTGGGCGCTGTCCTTTGCCTGTTGGATGCGTTTAGAAGGTGCGGTGCTTATCTACGCCTACGCTGCGATCGACGCCGCGATCGCTGTTCATTTTTTGCGAGCCTCGCGCGTCTGTTGGTTTCCTACACCGTTATTTGGTCTGCATGCGTCGCTTGTCGGATATCATCTTTATACAGCGTATATCGGCCCTAGCCCGTTTCTGGTGCAGGCCTTCTTGAACCGGGCGTTCGAGGCCGAGCTGTTTTATGTGAGCGCGTGCGCAGCCTATCGGATTTGCGTTCGCTACGAGGCGCGGACGCGACCGATTAAAGCGCACCGATAAAGTCAGCGATATCGCGATGGGCAGTACGCGCTTCGGCCAAGCTCCAATGCATATGGAACAAGTGGAACATGCCGTCAAAAACGCGCAAGGTGATATCAACGCCCGCCAATCGCGCGGCCTCTGCAAGCCGCGCGGCATCGCCAAGCAAGACTTCGCGCGAGCCCACATGAACGAGAAGCGGCGGCAGGCCGTCAAACGCACCATAAATTGGCGAGACCATGGGGTTCTTTAAATTCTGTCCGGGCGCATAAAACTCGAATAGGCGTTTCGCCAACCGCCCGCGGTTAGACCGAATAAGCGGATCATGCCCGTCAATGGTGATATACGTGTCGCTGGCGCCGACGCCGTCGACGACGGGCGACAGCAAAATGGCGGCATGAGGCATAGGCGTATTTTCATCCCGCCATCGCAGCAGATTAGCGAGCACCAATGTTCCGCCTGCGGAGTCTCCGACAATGATGATTTCGCTGTCTGGATTTTTTGCTTTTAACGCCTTGTAGACTGCGTCAACTTCATCCACTGGGACCGGAAAACGACCCTCCGGCAAAAGCGTGTAATCGACGCCCACGCCCTCAAGACCCGTCAATTCGCAGATCGGCAAGACGGTCGTCGCATTGACCTTGGGCGAGCCGGCGACAAACCCCCCGCCATGGACGTAGAAAATAAAGCGGTTGCTGCGTTTCGAGCGCTCCGTTTCATAATGAACGCAGGGCACCGCCGCATAGGTCTCTTCATACATGCGAAACTTAAAGTCGATCTCGTCATGGCTCTTGCGCCAGGTCTCGTTCGCGTAGTGTCGCGCGATGCCGCGGGTCAGGGGATTCATCCACGTATCGAGAGACGGATAGCTCTGGAGCCCCGACAGGTGCTCTTTGGCCTGTGGACTGAGCGCACGCCCCAATTTTCGCGCAAACACTGGCATGAAACGCAATACTCTCCGTTTCGCGCGCAACCGAGCTTCGCGCACGCCCCAACCTGCCGCGGGAGAGGAAATTTCCCGTTAATGGCGGGCCGTTCGATTGCCGCACCTCCCGGGTTTTTGATGGGAGGCGCGCAATTGCCAGTCGAAATTTAGACAGCGTTAATCCGTATTAACGAAAACCGCCGCCCTGGCGGCGACCGCGCCTATGCTTCGCTGTGGGTGTAGATCGTGCGTGTGGGAAATGGGATCGAGACCCCTTCCGCGTCAAAGCGCTCTTTAACCGCTTTGAGCAAGGTCCATTTGACCGGAAAATAATCGCTCCCCGCCAGCCAAACCCGACAAATAATATCGACAGACGAATCGCCCAAATTATCAACCTCAATGGTTGGCGCCGGATCTTGCCGGATCCGAGACTCTTTGCCGATCTCAGATAGGATTAAGTCTTTTGCGCGGTTCAGATCGTCGCCATAGGACACGCCGAAAACAAGATCTAAGCGTCGCTCCGGGTACCCCGCATAATTGGTAATAACGTCCTCAAATATCTTCCCATTGGGAATGATGATTTTCTTATTGTCCACGCTCGCGACTTCCGTAGTGAACAGGCCGATTTTCTTCACCGTGCCGGATTGACCCGCCGCCTCAACATAGTCGCCAACGTCGAATGGACGAAAGCCCAGCATCATCACGCCGGAGGCCACATGGCCGAGCGTGCCTTGCAAGGCGAGGCCAATGGCAAGACCCGTGGCGCCGATAAGCGCGGCGAAGCTTGTCGTCGGCACGCCGAACAACCCGAGCGCTGTAATCACCACGAGCGCGATAAGACCGTAATTCACGATACTGCCGACAAAGCCTGATAGTGTTTCGTCGACCTTGCCGCTGCGGTTCATGGCGCGGATCGTCAGCCGTTTCATTGCGCCGGCGAACCACAAACCAATCAACAAAACTAAGACGGCGCCAACGACGTTGGGCAAGAACGCCACGGCGGACTCGACCATGCCCTCCGCAAATTTCAGCGCGAAGTCCACGCTCTCCTCAACATTTTGCGGGGTTGCTGTGTCTTCTTCCATGCTCGTTCGATCTCCTCGGCGAATTGAAAAACGATTGACGCACTCATAGCGCGAATCTCCGCGATTGAAATGCATCTCGAGAGGCGAAAACACGCACATTTTCCAGCTTTGGTGGACAGCTATCTCGGGCGCTCGCAGCGCAATTATGGTTTTGCGCAAATCCGATTGAGTGCTTTGGAGGCCCCTATGGAGCAGTCGCCGCGGCTGTCATTGTCGTATCTCGCGCCAAGCCAAGCGCAAAAGCATGTCACCGTGAACGAGAGTTTTCGGCGCCTCGATCAGCTTATCCAGATGACCGTGAAGTCGCGCATCGTGTCTGCACAGCCCGCGAGCCCCGCAGACGGCGACGCCTATCTTTTGCCGGCCAGTCCCACCGGCGCCGACTGGAGCGGTTTCTCACAACACAGCGTCGCTGCGTTTCAAGACGATGTGTGGATCGAGTTCGCGCCGTCGACAGGGCTTCGCCTTTGGGATGAAAGCGACGGGGCGTGGTTGGTGTTTGACGGCGTCTCATGGGGCGGGCCAGAACGGCTCGGCGTAAACGCGTCGCCCGACGCCGCCAATCGATTTGTAGCGCGATCAAACGCCGTCCTTTTTGACTCTATCGACACGGGCGAGGGCGGCGACGGCGATTGTCAGGTTAAAATCAATAAAGAAGCGACAGCAGATAATGCGTCCCTATTATTCCAGACCGGATTCTCCGGACGCGCCGAATTTGGGCTCGCCGGCGATGATGATTTTCATATCAAGGTCAGTCCCAATGGTTCGTCTTGGATAGATGCGCTTAGGTTCGATAAAGACGATGCAAAAGCGATCTTTGGCGGGACCGTCGATTTCAATGGAAATGAGCTTATCCTGGACGCGAATGGGGATACATCAATTAGGGCCGATACAGATGATAACTTTAAAATAAAAATTAGCGGCACGGATAGACTGCTGATCGGCGGCGCTGGATTGGTGACGCTCAATACGAGCGCCGCCAATAACGCGATTACTCAATTGCTGGCGGGGCACTCTTCAAATGATCGCGGATTTCGCATCATCAATAGACACAATGGGGGCGCGAGAACAACGGCGCTATCAAACAACCTTGATTATGACGGGACGACCTATACCCAAGGCAATTGGGGTGGGTCCTCTTACATCTGGTTCAATGGGGGCTCCGTCATCATTTACAATGATGAGCAGGTTAGCCCTGGTTCGCAGGACGCCATCGCGCCGACTGAGAGTTTTCGTATCGACGAAAACAACAATGTCGGTATTGGCGAAAACACCCCGAGTTCAAAATTGCATATCGACGGCGGCGGCGTTCAGTGCGGCAACCCGACCGGCGGCGACAAAGGCACTGGCGCGATCAACGCTGAAGCCATCTATGACGATAACACTTTGTTGTCTTGTTACGTCTTCGATCAAGCGCTCGACGGCGCCATTGATGAAGCAAAATGGGACAACCGAGTGCCCGATCGCGTCGTTCCGAGAGAAACTGAAAAGACCGCGCGCGTGGTTGATGTTGTCCGCGATGAGAAGACTGGCGACATCATCGACGAAATATTGGCGTTCGAAGAAAAGATCATCGCAGAACAAAGAACTATTCCGCGACGCCATGAACCCATGCGCGCCTTCCGCGCGCGAGCGGGAACAGCCAATGACCCTTTAACGCTCGATGGATACGCCAAACATTGGCGGGAAAAACGCCACCTTTCGTCGATGCCCAATGAGGCGACCTACGATCCCAAAAAAGGGCTTACGACAGGCGAGTGGATCCAGCGTTTGGTGGAAACAGTCGAGATACAAGCGGTTCTTATCGAACGGCTGAACGCGCGAACAAAAGCATCGGCAAATCCGCGAAAGCGCTAAGCCGCCTCTTCGCTTGGTCTAAAGGTCAACGCGACGCCATTGTTGCAATAGCGCAGTCCCGTCGGGGCGGGGCCGTCTTCAAACACATGGCCGTGATGACCACCGCATCGGGCGCAATGATATTCCGTTCGCGGAAGGAAGAGTTTGAAGTCCCTTTTGAAGCCCAAAGTATTCGGAATGTAGTTAAAGAAGCTGGGCCAACCTGTGCCGGAATCAAATTTCATGTCTGAGTTGAAAATCTCTAATCCACAACCGGCGCAGGCAAACACGCCCTTGCGGTACTCTTTGTCGAGCGGGCTCGTGCCGGCGCGCTCGGTGCCCTCTTTGCGCAGCACGCGAAATTGCTCATCCGTCAGGCGTTCTTTCCACTCTGATTCTGCTAATTGCCATTTGTCATAATCGGGAATGGTCGCCGGATCTGGATTCTTGTTCGCCATTGATGTGTCCTCTGCTCGAGCGCTCGTTAACGTCGCGGCGCTCGCCAAACCAAAAAGCGCGCGGCGTCTATCGAGATGTATCATGAGCCGTTTCCTTTCGCGACTATGCGTCAAGTTCAGCGAAAAAATAGGCTGGCGGCGGGTTAAAGCAAAGTGTGCAGCGCTTCACAAACCGGCGCCGCGGCGAGCAAAAGCCCCGCTTCGCGGTTCGATTTAAAAATCATCAAGCAATTGTGACCGTCATGCATGTCAAGGCGGCGCACCTGCCAAACGAAATGCGCGGCGGCGGGCGCCAAACCGAGGAAGTAGAACAATGAGTAGTCAGCGACGAAACCCGCGACGCCAAAACCTAAGATCGTCAGACCATAAAATCCGGCGATCCATTGGCGGGATGTCTCGCCGAATTTGAGCGCCGTGGATTTAACGCCAGCAAGCGCATCGTCTTCCGAGTCTTGGAGCGCATAGACCGTGTCATAGCCAAGGGTCCAACACAGGCAGGCGGCATACGCGATAAGCGCGGTTGCCGATAAGGTCCCCGCGGCTGCCGCATAAGCGACGAGTACGCCCCAATTAAAAGTGAGTCCAAGCCACGCTTGAGGCCAATATGTTATGCGTTTCATGAACGGATAGATCGCCACCAGCGCCAGCGCGGAAAGGCCAATGAGGATGGCGAGCCGATTGAATTGAACGAGAACAGCGAGCCCGATGAAACACAACACAACCATGAATGCGACGGCCTGGCGAACCGTTACTTGCCCCGCGGGAATCGGGCGCAACGCTGTACGCGCAACTTTCGCGTCAAAATCGCGATCAACAATATCGTTATAAACGCAGCCCGCGCCCCGCATCACAAATGCGCCGATTGCAAAAAGCAACGCCAGCCAAAAGAGTGACCATGCCGCAAATCCGTCTGCCGCGGCGAGGCTTAGGCCGACCCAGCATGGCAACCCCAACAGCCAACTGCCGATCGGCCGGTCAGCGCGCATTAAGCGCAAATAGGGGCGCGCAACCGCGGGCATGCGCTCCACCCAACTGTCAGGGATGGCGTCAGCGGGGCGTGCATTGGGCATGGTGTCGCCGATATCCATGGAGCGCATTTTATCCCAGCCCGCCCGCGCGCGCTATCATATGCGACAACGGGTTGACCATTCGCCGCGGCCGGGCGGATACCATCCTGATGATACCGCGCCTCTACACTGACGCGTCGCTCGAGATCGACGCGGAAATTATGCTCAATGGGAACCAAACCCATTATTTGAAGGACGTGTTACGTCGCCGGCTGGGCGACACTGTGCGTTTGTTCAATGGGCGCGACGGCGAGTTTGAGGGCGAGATTTCTGCGCTTGCAAAAAAATTCGGCGCCGCAACGCTCACGGGGCAAAGACGGTCCGTCAAATGAAATGGGGCCAATTCTCTTTTTTGCTCCCGTAAAGCGGACGCCTCTTGAGACGATCATTCAAAAGGCCACGGAGCTAGGCGTATCGAAATTTTCCCCTGTGCTGACCGAGCGCTGCGTTGTCTCGAAGATCAATAGCGAGCGCTTGGCGGCGATCGCGCTGGAAGCGGCCGAGCAGTGTGGTCGCCTTTCCATTCCATCTGTAGACGAACCAATGCCTTTTGCCGATTTGTTCGCTGATTGGCCTGCGGGACGTCGGTTGATGTATTGTGATGAAGCCGGCGATGATCCGAACGCCGAGTGGGGCGGCGGCGAGGGGCGCGCTGCTCCGGCATTAGAGGCTCTATCAGCTAGCAATAGCAATGCTAATGAATGGGGTATTCTCATTGGTCCGGAGGGCGGATTTTCTCCCGCTGAGCGCGACGCCTTGCGCGCGCGGAAAAGTGTTTTGCCTGTAACATTGGGCCCGCGCATCTTGCGGGCGGATACCGCGACCATCGCAGCGCTGGCGCTTTTTCAGGCTGTTCAGGGTGATTGGCGCGGCGGACAGAAGGCGTAAAGTACTATTTTTTTCTTGGCGCGCGCTGCGGCGAGGGATAGACGAAGCGCTTCGAATAAAAACTGGGGAGCGAAAACGTGACGACAGCTTCAGAATCTTCGCCGGATTCGCCCTTAATTGAGTCAACTGATCAGTTAACAGCCTATCTGGAGAGTGGCTCAAAACCAGCTGCCGAATGGCGCATTGGCACCGAGCACGAAAAGTTTGTTTTTTGCGAAAGCAATTTAGGCCCCGTTGGCTATGACGGTGAGCGCGGTATTCGCGCCATCTTGGAGAAGCTCGGCGCGCATACGGGGTGGACGCCAATCATGGAAGGCGATCATCCGATCGGTCTGCAAGGAGAGGGCGCGACGGTCTCCCTGGAGCCGGGCGGACAATTCGAATTGTCCGGCGCGCTGCTCGATGACATTCATCAGACCTGTGATGAAGTCCATCGACATTTGGCTGCGGTGAAAGCTGTATGCGAGCCGCTTGGCGTTGCCTTTCTGGGCATGGGCTTCGCGCCAACGTGGGCGCTCGATGAAATGCCGCGCATGCCGAAGGACCGCTATAATATTATGCGCGCCTACATGCCGACGAAAGGCGGCCTCGGGCTCGATATGATGCATCGGACGTGTACGGTGCAAGTGAATTTAGACTATGGCTCTGAGGCCGATATGGCGAACAAGTTTCGCGCGGCGTTGGCGCTCCAGCCAATCGCAACAGCGCTGTTCGCAAACTCAGGATTGATCGAAGGGGAGCCGTCTGGATACGCCTCCTACCGCGCCCATATCTGGTCCGATACCGACCCGGATCGCACGGGACTATTGAACTTTGTATTCGAAGATGGGTTCGGGTTTGAGCGTTATGTAGAGTATATGCTCGATGTACCCATGTATTTTGTGCGAAGAGACGGACGCTATATCGACGCGTCTGGGCAATCCTTTCGCGATTTTATCGCGGGCAGGCTGCCGGCGGCGCCAGGCGTGCGCGCAACCATGGAAGACTGGGAAGATCATCTGTCCACGGCGTTTCCTGAGGTGCGTCTGAAGCGCTTTTTGGAAATGCGCGGCGCCGATGGCGGCCCATGGGCGCGCATTTGCGCGTTGCCGGCTTTTTGGGTGGGGTTGCTGTACGATGAGACGGCGCTCGCCGCCGCGCTTGATTTGACCAAGAACTGGCGGGAAGAAGAACGCGAAGCGCTGCGCTTAGATGCAGCGCGTCTCGGATTGAAGGCGCAAATCCAAGACCGAACTGTTCAAGAGATTGCCCTCGATGTCCTTGAGATCGCGCGGGATGGATTGCGCCGGCGCGCCCGCGCGGGCAAGCGCGACGCCGATGAGACTGACTATCTCGATCCGCTGCAAGAGATTGCCGAAAGCGGGGTCACCATGGGCGAGAAAATCGCCGACATGTTTGAAGGCAGTATGAATGGCGACGCGCGCGCGCTCTTCGACGAATTCAAATTCTAAAGACGATCGTCACGCTGGCGGCGTTGACGTCTTCGGCGACACATCCGCGCCATGCGCCGCCTTGGCGCGGCGCGATGTGGGCCTGAACCAAGCGCTTTCACATATCACCGCGCCGCATATCAGAAGGCGCCCCGGCGGTTTTGAAGGCTTGTTCAGGATCATCGTCGAGCAACAGGTCTCGGTGCCCGCCGCTCAAGCCATCTTGGCCCGTTGCCATGCCGTGATGGCGCCGGTGTGTCCCGAGGCAGCGATGCAGCTAGGCGAAGATGGGCTGCGCGCGTGCGGTCTGTCTCGGCCAAAAGCGCGATACGCGATCGGCTTGGCGAGCGCTGTAAAGCAAAGCGACGTGGATCTCGACGCGCTTGCGCGCGCCGACAACGACACTGCGGACGCTGCGCTGCAGCGGATCAAGGGGGTCGGTCCGTGGACAGCGGCGATCTATCTTCTGTTTTGCGAAGGTCGCGTTGATATTTGGCCGCCGCGCGACGTTGCGCTGCTGGGCGCCTACCGCCACGCCTGCGCCCAAGGGCCCGGACGGTCACGGGAGATCTCTCAGCTCGCGCTTGATGCGCGGGCCGCACGCTGGGCGCCCCATCGCGGACTGGCCGCGCATATCTTATGGACGTATTACGCGAAAATTCGCGGACGAACCCCCATATAGGGTTTTCCGCACCTGTGACGAAAAAACCCCACCCACGTCAAATATCTGTCACGGGGAATCGGGTATGGGTTTACGATGACAAGTATGGTTGTTTGTATGAACGGAATAAGGAGATGCTGCCTTCACCATAGCGCTTAGTACCGTTTGTCGTTGCGTGGCCCGCTCTGAAGGAGATGAGCGATGAACCTCGCATTTCGGGCGCCCGACGCCTGTCCGGCCTTGGTTTTAAATGCCGATTTTAGGCCGCTGAGCTATTTCCCGTTATCTTTATGGTCCTGGCAGGATGCGTTGAAAGCGGTCTTTCTCGATCGCGTCGATGTTGTTGCGCAATACGAAACGACAGTGCGCAGCCCCTCGTTTGAAATGCGCTTGCCTTCGGTCGTCTCGCTGCGCAATTACGTCAACCATGCGCGCGCGCCGGCATTTACGCGTTTTAACGTTTTTTTGCGCGATCGGTTCACGTGCCAATATTGCGGCTCCACCGCGCGAGAGCAGCTCACCTTTGATCATGTGGTGCCGCGCTCGCGCGGCGGGCGCACCACATGGGAGAACATTGTCGCCGCATGCAGCAAGTGCAACATTGAAAAAGGCGGCCGCTCGCCGTCGGAAGCAAAGATGTTTCCCGCGAAAGCGCCCAAACGTCCGACGATGTTTGAGCTCAACGAACGCGGGCGCGCTTTCCCGCCGCACTACCTGCATGAGAGCTGGCAAGACTTCTTGTATTGGGACTCAGAACTCGAGCCCTAGGCTTTGTTATCTACTCGCATGAACAGGCAGCGTCATTGTCTGAGCCTGTTCAATGGCTTAAGGTTCATCTCCAGGGGCAAAACCAACGAAGGTTCTGGGGTCATGAAAACAGTTACAATGTCACGCCGTGAGATTATTCGCGGCCTCGCCGCCGGGAGCGTCGTGGTTATCGCGCCGGGCTGCACCTACAACGAAACACTCGGGCGCAATCAACTGCTGTTCGTTTCCCAAGGCCAAATGGCGCAGCTCGCAAGTTCCGCCTGGACAGATCTAAAGCAACAAGAACGCATCACCACGAACCGAAAATATACAGACCGCATGCGTCGTGTTGCGCCGCGTATCATCCAATCAGCGGGCGAGAATCCGTCGCAATGGGAAGTGCAAGTTTTCCAGTCTGACGCGCTGAACGCTTTCGCACTGCCCGGCGGAAAGATCGGCTTTTACACGGGCATCATGGATCTCATGGAAAATGACGATCAGATCGCAACCGTCATGGGCCACGAAGTCGCGCATGTGAAATTCAATCACTCTGGCGAGCGGTATAGCCAGTCAACGCTTGCGCAAGCGGGATTAACGGTTGCTCAAGTGGCGACGCAGGACAGTCAGTACAGAAATCAAATCATGGGCGTTTTGGGCATGGGCGCAACCTTGGGCGTCATCTTGCCGTTCTCGCGCAAACACGAGCTGGAAGCGGACCGATTCGGCGTGCGCTATATGCACCGGGCTGGCTACAACGCGAATCAGTCGATCCGGTTTTGGGAGCGTATGTCTGCACAAAAGTCGGGCAATGCGCCGCCGGAAATCTTGTCGACCCACCCTAGCGACGCCACGCGCATCGCCCAGCTACGCCGCGAAATCGCCCTGCTGCAGGCCTAATCCAAGCGCGCCGTTAAGGCGACAATCTTGGGTTGATCTTCCAAGGCGCGCCGCGTAGGTTCCCGGCCTTCGGAAAAAGAGCCGCCTTAGCTCAGTCGGTTAGAGCGCTAGATTGTGGATCTAGAGGTCCCCCGTTCGAACCGGGGAGGCGGTACCATTCGAACCCATCTTGCAACGACGAACGCGAAACCGAGTGACGCGAAGACGCGTCAATGCGATCCTCGCTCCGGAGGTTTGTTTAAGCCATCCCGCACCGCCGTAAGCGAGCGAGCACCATCCGTGTCCGTAATATTTGCAGATGCTGAGAACTTAAAGCTCCCTGACGATATCCTTGAACGCCCCAAATGTACTGACGCCCTAGCCGCTAGCTGCCATATCAGCACCATTCATAGAGAAGTGTCCGGAGGTGTCGCCGGCCGCATCGTAGATCGCTTGTGCGCTGACCGGCGCATCGTAGCGGCCTTGCGTCCCGGAGATCATAATCCCGTCTTCAACATCGACCCTATTGCACAACGCCAAAACCATTTCTTGCGCCGCCAATAACAGAACGCAACGCATTCGAACGCCGGTACCTCCCAATTTCGTTACGCCTGATTTAACGCAATGAATGCAAATGCGTCGCAATTTCTAAACACCGTTTTTTGCGACGACGATTCCCAGATTTGTCCCGCGGGAAATCCAGCCAGTTGTCCTTGGCAAAACGCAGCGCTCGTCCGATCACAATTTTTTGGTTGGACAAAGCCGTCCGAACTCGACAGTGTCTACAGCGGTGTTTGCCAATGATGACGTTGCGAATAAACGCTGTCATACCTCAATTTTTATCGTCCCGATGCGGAAGCGTTGTCTGTTCTTGCGTGTCTCGCGGCAGGGATTGCGAAAGCCGCATAAAAAGTCTGACCGATCACTGAGCATTTGGTTGAGTCTGGGTATCGAGGCGTTGCGTCTTTTTAGATCGACCCTTTAAGATGGTATCCGTTGCTCGCGCGGGCAGTTTGAAGAAGGAGACGACTGGGATGAAATATACGTTGACGGTGAACGGAGAGCCGCGCGACGTAGACGTCGATCCTGATACCCCGCTTCTGTGGGTGTTGCGCGACGAGCTGCGACTAACGGGCTCCAAATTTGGATGCGGCGTTTCTCAGTGCGGCGCATGCACGGTGCACGTGAACGGTCGCCCGATGCGATCCTGTGTTGCGCCGGTGTCGTCGTTGGCGTCTGCCGAGATCACCACGATTGAAGGGCTTGCGAGCAAACAAGCCGATGCGTTGCGTGAAGCTTGGGCGGAGTTTGACACGCCTCAATGCGGCTACTGCCAGTCTGGACAAATTATGTCCTCTGAGGCGCTATTGCGTTTCAATCCAAACCCCACCGACGAGGATATAGACCAGTCTCTCGCGGGCAATATTTGCCGGTGCGCGACTTATGTCCGAATACGCAAAGCAGTGAAATCCGCTGCTGCAAAACTCCAGGGATAGGCCATGACGATTGCTCGCCTTTCAGCACTGACCGAACCCTCCCGTCGGCGTTTCCTTACCGGCGCTGCTGGTCTGGTAATCGGCGTTGCGTTGCCGTTGAAAACCCGCGCGCAATCAGGCGCCGAAGCGGTGCTCGGCGCCGGCGCGCCAGGTGAAAATGCCTTCGTTCCGAACGCGTTTGTTCGGATTGCGTCTGACGATACGGTGACGGTGCTGATCAAGCATATTGAGTTCGGGCAAGGCCCTTGGACAGGGCTCGCCACATTGGTGGCTGACGAGCTTGATGCGGACTGGGCGCAAATTCGCGCTGAGCATGCGCCTTCAGATACCGCGATATACGCAAATATCCTATTGGGCGCCCAAGGCACAGGCGGGTCAACTGCTATGGCGTCCTCTTTTGACGTCATGCGAAAGGCCGGCGCTGCGGCTCGTGAAATGCTATTGAGCGCCGCCGCCAATGCATGGGGCGTTCAACCGGCGCAACTGAAAATTGAAAAGGGGATTATTCAAGATACAAGTAGCGGGCGCAGCGGCAGCTTTGGCGAGTTTGCAGACGCCGCGAGCGCGTTGCCCACCCCCGAAAACCCGACATTGAAAACGCCGGACCAATTCATCTTTATCGACAAAAACGTGCCCAAGCTTGACACGCCTGGCAAATCGACAGGCCAAGCCGTTTTCACGCTTGATGTTTATAAAGACGGCATGCAAACCGTCGTCGTTCAGCATCCGGATCGCTTCGGCGCGACTGTCGCTTCCGTTGATGACGTCGCCGCCCGCGCCGTCGATGGGGTCACGGATGTCAAATCCGTCAGCACGGGC
>JBCDBM010000029.1:0-21185 GCA_039183665.1 Pseudomonadota bacterium
GCCGCGGGCGGTTTTTTTCGGTCCGCCTTCGTCAATTGTGGGAGATCTTCGCGTGCAATCGTCTGGCCCGCGTCAATCGCTTCCAGTATCCCGCGCGCTGCATTTGACCGTTCAAAGCCGCTCGGAACACTGCGCGCCCGACCTAATTCTTTCGGCGTGCTTGGTTGCGCGCGGGCCAACTCCATCAGCGCATCGTCTTTCAAAATCCGGTTCCGCGGCACGTCGCGCATTTGCGCTTGGGCTTCGCGCCATTCGGCCAACTTGATGAAGGGGCCAATTTCTTTCGTTTTCAACGCATGCGTTTTGAGTCGCTTCCAGGCGTTTTCAGGCTCAATAAAATAAAGCGACGGCTCGACAAGCGCCGCCATTTCTTCTTCTACCCAAGACAACCTGGCCTGGCTTTCCAATTGGTCGCGCAAAGTGGGGTAGGCGTCGCGCAAATGCGTCACGTCTGACAGCGCATAAGAAAGCTGTCGGTCCGATAGCGGTCGCCGCGCCCAATCGGTGAAGCGCGATCCTTTGTCTATCTTCGCATTCAACACGCCGCGCATCAGCGCTTCATAGCTGATCTGATCGCCATAGCCGCAGGCCATTGCCGCAACTTGCGTATCGAAGAGTGGTTCAGGCACCGCGTTCATCAGCTGATAGAAGATCTCCACGTCTTGCCGCGCGGCATGGAAAACTTTGACCACGCTTTTGTCGGCCAGCAGCTCGAGGAAAGGCGTCAAGTCGATCCCCTCGGCTAGAGGATCAATGATCGCCTCCAAGTCGTCGGCCGCCGCCTGGATCAGGCACAGCACCGGCCAATAGGTTTTCTCGCGAATAAATTCTGTGTCGATCGCGGCGAAGGGGCGCTCTGCGAGCGCTGCGGCGAAGGTTTCGAGCTCGGATGTTGTCGTAATTATTCTCATGAAGTTTTGTCTAGGTCTCGTTGTTTTATATGAGAAAACCTGAAAGGTGATGATGCAAGGCGCGCCCCGCAGCGCCAAGACTTAGATCGCTCGACAATAGCGCCGCGCGCGCGGGAAAAAACCCCTGCACCCCCGATCGCGCTATCGGTCGCGGGGCAGGCGGCGTCACCAGCTATGACAGCCGATTGCGGCCCCCAAGCCTCTAACTTGACAAGTGGGTGGACGGGCGCCACTCCGGCGCTTCTTTACGCCGCCAGCCAGCCAACTTTCGGTGACTTTCATGCACTCTTATCGCACCCATCATTGCGGCGCCCTTCGCCGCGACAATGTCGGAGAAACGGTCCGCCTATCGGGATGGGTGCATCGTAAGCGCGACCATGGCGGACTGCTTTTTATCGACTTGCGTGATCACTACGGGCTCACGCAATTGGTTGTTGAACCTGAAGCGGCGTTCTTTGGTGCGGTTGAACGCGTCCGGCAAGAAAGCGTCATCAGCGTGAGCGGCGATGTCGTCGCGCGCGACGACGATGTCATCAACCCGAACCTGCCCACCGGTGCGGTGGAAATCCGTATCCGAGAATTTGAAGTGCTGTCGGAGGCGGAAGAGCTGCCGCTGCCCGTCTTCGGCGAGCCCGACTACCCCGAAGATATCCGCATGCGTCATCGTTATCTGGATTTGCGCCGCGAGACGCTGCACGCGAATATGATGCTGCGCTCGAAAGTAATTGGTGAAATTCGCCGCGGTATGGAAGCGCTTGGCTTTACGGATTTTCAAACGCCGATTCTGACCGCGTCATCGCCAGAAGGCGCGCGCGATTTTCTTGTGCCCTCGCGGCTGCATCCAGGCAAATTCTATGCGCTGCCGCAGGCGCCGCAGATCTTCAAACAGCTGATCATGGTTTCGGGCTTTGATCGATACTATCAGATTGCGCCCTGCTTCCGCGATGAAGACGCTCGCGCGGATCGCTCCGCCGGCGAGTTTTATCAGCTCGATCTTGAGATGAGTTTTGTGGAGCGCCAAGACGTGTTCGACGCGGTAGGGCTAGTGGTGCGCGACACCTTTTCGGCCTTTGCCGGCGATCGCGCGGTAAGTAGCTACCCGTTTGAGGAAATTCCCTTCGATACATCGATGCTGAAATACGGCACGGATAAACCCGATCTTCGTTGCCCGATCGAAATGCAAGTGGTCTCTGATCATTTCCGCGGGTCGGGCTTCAAAATTTTCGCGCAGATTCTAGACGCCGATCCGCGGCACGAAATTCGCGCGATCCCTGCACCCAAGGGTGGGAGCCGGGCCTTTTGCGATCGCATGAATGGCTGGGCGCAAAAACAAGGCCTGCCCGGCATGGGCTATATGATCTTCGATGAAAATGAGGCCAAGGGCCCGCTCGCCAAGAACATAGGCCCAGAGCGCTCCGACGCGGTGCGCGCGCAATTGGGGCTCGGCGCGGGCGATGCGGCGTTCTTTTTGGCAGGGAAGCCGGAAGAGTTTTTGAGCGTCGCCGCGAAAGCTCGGGTTCATATCGGCGAGGAAATGGGGATCACGGACAAAGATCAGTTCAAGCTCGCTTGGATTGTCGACTTCCCGATGTATGAGTGGGATGAGGAACACAAGAAAGTCGAATTTGGACATAACCCGTTTTCGATGCCCCAAGGCGGATTAGAGGCGTTGGAAGCGGCGTCCACAGACGAAGAGTATTTGGCGATCAAAGCGTTTCAATATGATCTCGTGTGCAACGGGTATGAGCTCGGCTCCGGCGCTATTCGTAATCACCGGCCGGACATCATGAAAAAAGCGTTCTCGATTGCGGGTTATGGGCCGGAAGTCGTCGAAGACAAATTCGGCGGCATGCTCAATGCGTTTCGGTACGGCGCGCCGCCGCATGGCGGTTGTGCGCTCGGGCTAGAGCGCATCGTGATGCTGCTCGCGGATGAGGACAACATTCGCGAAGTGACGATGTTCCCGATGAACCAGCAGGCCGAGGATTTGTTGCTCGATGCGCCGGCGGATGCATCGCCCGAACAGCTTAAAGAAATCCACATTCGCGTGGTTCAACCCATTACCGAAAAACGCAGCGAGAGTTAGTCTGTTCGTCGCGAGTCCGATTGGAGACAGGAAATGAGGGATGACGCCGCCGCGCCGGAATTTGGCCAAGAAATGGCAGCCGCCCATCCCAGCGCCGAGGCAATCGACATGCTGCGCTTGCGGCGCTCCACGACGGCGGACTGCCTGGGCGAGCCTGGTCCGGATGACGCGACGCTGCAAAAGATGCTCGCGATCGCGGCTCGGGCGCCGGATCACCGCCGCCTGACGCCTTTCCGGTTTGTCCTGTTCCGCGGCGACGCGCGCGCCCAGTTTGGCGACGTCTTGGCTCGGGCTTACCGTGACAATGAACCGGCCGCGGAAACCGAGCGGGTAGCGCTTGAAGGACGACGGTTTTTGCGCGCGCCAGTTGTCGTGGCCGTCATTTCATCCGTGAACCCAGAAAGCCGAACCCCGGAATGGGAACAGATTTTGACCGTCGGCGCCGTATGCCAAAATTTGCTCCTTGCTTCATCAGCGTATGGGTTTGCGGCCCAATGGCTAACCGAGTGGTACGCATTTGATGAAAACGTTGGCGATGCGTTGGGTCTTGGCGAGAATGAACGGGTTGCCGGTTATATCTATATCGGAACCGCGCGAGATTTGCCGCGCGAGCGTGCTCGGCCGGTCCTAACGGAACTCATTTCGGAATATTCTCCGGATTAACGACTAAGACGCGCCGTCCCTTAAACTTGCGCATATTGCGTTAAACGCGCGGCAAAAGATTTTCGCCATTCTTTCATCTCTATAAACAAGTTGAGAGGCGAAGATGTTATCCACCGCCCGCGTAGAGATTCCGGCGCCCATCGCCGCGCGTTTAGAGGCGACGGCGGCGCTTTCGGACAATGTCAATGATTACGCCCGGGACGATTTGATCGGCTTCAAAAGGCCGATCGCTGCGGCCTTCGCACTTGTTGCGCCGCTCGCCATCGCGTTTGTTTATCGCGGGCTTGGCGCGATGCCGACGCTGGAAGTGGCCGGCCTGTTGGCGGGCATGTTGCTCGGCGGCTTATTGTTCGTGGGCAAAGTGGAATGGCCCAATATTGTTGCGTCGTTCCAAGAGCATGCGATGGCCAAACGCCGCGCTGTCGCAGACCTGCGTTGCGGCTTCGGCGAGTCTTGTTTTTTGAACAATATGCGCGCGCCACGCTTTTTCGAATATGATCAAGGGGTGATCGTTCTTGCAGACGCCGGCGACTTTAAGACGTTGTTCTTCGACATCCACGCTCATGAGGATGATCCCCGCTGGGCGCTTTACACCAGCGGCGCGTTGGAAAGACGCGTTTGGCGATGGCTTCGTCTTCCCGTATCACGCGAAGTCGTTAAATTTGCCACCGAGGGCACAAAGTTAAGCCAGGATGGACCCGCGCTGGGCATTGAATCCATTGATGTCTATGAAGCCATCAATGTGGCGCTGGGCGAGCCCCTAGACGGCGCGATTATTCATCGTCCCTTCGGAGAACTCGCAGACTCAGTCCAACGGCTCCTCTAAAACCTAGGGTTATCGCCCGGTTTACGAGACGCCAAGGGCCAGGTCTTTGATTTGGCCGCGCGCACTGCTACATCGGCCCTATGGCGACTCTGATTGACCATTCTGCGGGCCGTCCGCGCCATCCCGAGAAGCAATCGCGGCCGGACACCCCGGTGTTGCGCAAGCCTGACTGGATTCGTGTCAAAGCGCCGGTTTCAAAAGGCTACGCGCAGACCCGCGACATCGTTCGCACCAAGAACCTCCATACGGTTTGCGAAGAGGCCGCGTGTCCGAATATCGGCGAGTGCTGGGACAAGAAACACGCCACGTTGATGATCATGGGCGACACATGCACGCGCGCCTGTGCTTTTTGCAACGTCAAGACCGGGCTGCCGGCGGCGCTTGATCCGCAAGAGCCAAAACATGTGGGCGAGGCGGTTGCGGAGATGGGGCTGTCCCATGTGGTGATCACATCTGTCGACAGAGACGATCTGACAGATGGCGGCGCGACGCATTTTGCGGATGTGGTGCGGTCTATCAGAGCGGCCGCCCCCCAAACGACCATTGAGATTTTGTCGCCAGATTTTTTGCGCAAAGAAGCCGCTGCGGAAAAAGTCATTGATTCCCGCCCGGACGTTTTTAATCACAACTTGGAAACGGTGCCGCGGCTTTATCTGTCGATCCGCCCGGGCGCGAGATACTTCCATTCCTTGCGCCTATTGGAAAAAGTGAAGGATCGCGATCCGCAGATTTTCACGAAATCTGGTTTGATGGTGGGGCTGGGTGAGTCGCGTGAAGAAGTCATGCAAGTGATGGATGACATGCGCTCGGCCGGCATTGATTTCATCACGATCGGGCAATATTTGCAGCCGACGCGCAAACACGCGCCGGTGGACCGCTTCGTCCACCCGGATGAGTTCAGCACATACGAAACCATGGCGCGCGCCAAGGGCTTTCTTATGGTCTCGGCATCCCCATTGACGCGCTCCTCCCATCACGCGGGCGAGGACTTCGCCAAGCTGAAAGCCGCGCGACTCGCCAAAGGCGCATAAGCGCGAACGGCGAGCCAAGATCCTTTGATCGGCGTATTTTCCCCGCAGACCTCAGCGTAGGTGACAGATTTAAACTCTTGGTTGTGGTTTTTGTTGATTCGCATAGCGTTTAGCGGCATTTCATCCCAGTCAGTGAGAAAAGCGCGCGTATGCCTGGTTATTCTAGTCGGCGCCGCTAATTGATCCACGAGGCGCTCGGCGCCTCGTCCTGAGGTATCGCAGAAGCGTCGGAAAATCACCAGCAGAGCAGAGACCTATGAGCCGCATTCTTTACGACCTCGCAATGGCAGATGAGGACATTCGCCCAAGCCCGTTTTGTTGGCTCGCGAAATTTGCGCTTCTCCACAAGGAGCTGGCGTTCGAAACCCAGCCCTTGCGGTTGGCTGAAAAGGAAAAATATCCGGACCCAGAGCATGGTCGCGTTCCCATGCTCCAAGATGGCGACGAACTGATTTGTGACAGCCGCAAGATCATTGCCTACCTCGACGCGGAGTATCGAGATAAGCCACTCGCAGCGACGAAGGGAGAATATGCGGCGGCGGATTTTCTCAGCGGGTGGGTGACCTTGGCATTGTTTCCCGCGCTTGGGCCGATGATCATCCCCCACGTATTTCTTGCGTCGCACCCTGACGATCATGAATATTTCCGTTCGTCGCGCGAAGAACGGATTGGCATGACGCTCGAGGAATACGGCGCCACGCCCAACGCAAAGTCTATGGCCGAAACGGCGCTTAAAATGCTGGCGCTTCCCTTGACGCGTCGCAAGTTCCTTGGCGGCGACAATCCCAATTTGTGTGACTATACGGCTTTCGCCCCGTTCATTTGGCAGCGCGTTGTGATCGGCGAGGGGCCTTATGAAACACCGCAACCGGTCGGCGCATGGCAAGAGCGCATGCTCGACTTATTTGACGGTTATGCCCGCAAAGCAAAGACGGTTGCGTGACGACAAGAACAAAGACCACGCGCGTCCCGTATACCGCTCAGCAAATGTTCGACCTTGTCGCCGATGTCGAGCGGTATCCGGAGTTTTTACCATGGTGCACAGCGCTTCGCGTCTTGCGCCGTGGAGAGGACGGGGCCGCCCGCACGCTGCTTGCAGAGATGATCGTCGCTTACAAAGTCTTTCGAGAGCGATTTAAAAGTGAGGTGCGCTTGGACACCGAAGCGGGCGTCATCGATGTTGCTTATAATGATGGTCCATTTAGTACGCTTACAAATCAGTGGAAATTCATCAATGAAGAGGACGGCGGCTCAACGGTCGTTTTCTATATTGACGCTGAATTTAACAATCCAATTTTGAGGACCTTGGCGCATACTGTTTTTGAAAAAGCTTTTGCGCGTATGTCCGAAGCCTTCATCGCGCGGGCGGACGCGCTTTACGGGTCAACCGCGTAGTTGCGAAAGCACGAGATGCAACGCCGTTTCCACCGCTTTGGCGCGCACAAAACTACGAGACCCGCGAGCAAAAACGCGTCGCTCCGCGCGCGCCAACGTTTGGCGATCAGCGACGCCGAACCATACAAGGCCTACGGGTTTGTCAATATTGCCCCCGCCAGGGCCTGCGATCCCTGTTACGGAAATCGCGATATCCGCAGCGGAGTGCACGAGCGCGCCCGCAGCCATAGCTTTCGCAATGGGCGCGCTGACCGCGCCATAGGTCTCGATAAGGTCAGCCGGTACGCCAAGCTGCTCCATCTTGGCTTCATTGGAGTAGGTGACAAATCCTCTGTCGACGACGGCGGATGATCCGGGGACGTCCGTGAGCGCCGCTGCGATGAGCCCGCCCGTGCACGATTCGGCAGTCGCCACCGTCGCGCCGTCGGCGCCGGCTTTTACGATAACCGCTTCTGCGAGCGACCATATGCGATGGGTCTGGACGATGGCGTTAGCTCCCGGGCAATGCGACCGTCGCGGTTGCAAGCGCAGCGATGCCTTCCTCGCGCCCCGTAAAGCCAAGGCGCTCCGTAGTCGTTGCTTTCACGGACACCCGCGCGACGTCAATCTGGAGAATTTCGGCGAGGGCGGCGCGCATCGCGGCGCGATGGGGGCCTATTTTCGGCGCCTCGCACATCAGCGTAATGTCGCAATGGGTGATCTGTCCGCCTTTCTCCAGAACAACCTCACGCGCTTTTTCCAGAAAGATGCGGCTAGGCGCGCCTTTCCATTGGGGTTCTGAGGGCGGGAAGTGGTCGCCAATATCGCCTTCGCTCACTGCGCCGAACAGGGCGTCCGTGAGGGCGTGCATGCCCACATCTGCGTCTGAGTGGCCTTTGAGTTTCTTCACGTGTGGAATTTCAATCCCGCAAATCGTAATACGCGCGCCCTCCTCAAACGCGTGAACGTCAAAACCCTGTCCCGTGCGATACTCCATTGTCGTCGCCTTTCCAGACAAAAGCGATGCGGCCAAACCAAAATCTTCAGCCTGCGTTATTTTCATATTGTTGGGCGAGCCCGCGACCAGCCCTACGGATAGACCGGCGGCTTCTGCGACCGCCGCATCATCCGTTAACGCCTTGCCCGCCGCATCGCGATGGGCCGCTAAGATGGCGTCGAAATGAAACGCTTGAGGTGTTTGCGCCCGCCATAGAGCGTCCCGCGGTAAGGTATCTGCGATGATTGGCGTATCGGCGTCGCCAGCCGCTCGTTTGACGGTATCGTATACGGGCAGGGCGGCGATGGCGCCGTCATGCGTATCGAGCGCGTCCACGACCCGCGAAATCGTTGCGGCGTCAATGAAGGGGCGCGCCGCATCGTGGATGAGCACACGCCCTGGCGACGCTTGAATGAGACTTTCAAGACCCAGCCGAACGGAGTCTTGACGTTCTGCGCCGCCAGTTGTTGGCGGCAGCACTTTGGGATGCGCAGTCAGTTCCTGCATGGCGTCTTCATAGAGGTCAAAGTCGTCTTTGTGGATGACGACTCGCACAGCGTCGATTTGCGGATGGTGTGCAAAAGCCTCGCTCGCCCAGGCCAAAATCGCGCGACCGTTGAGAGGACGATATTGCTTCGGCCCGCCGGGGCCGGCGCGCACGCCGCGGCCGGCGGCGACAAGAATGGCAATCGTCTGCATATAAACCATGCGCCTCTTAAGGGCCCTGCGTTGTAAGCTGCGGGTCTAACGGGTAAAAACGCGTTTCGCAAAGAGTTCGGAATTGATGCTGTCGATCGGTCCCATAAGTCTGCCCAACGCAGTGATGCTGGCGCCCATGTCTGGGGTCAGCGACTTACCGTTCCGCCTGGCCGCAGCAAGATTTGGCGCGGGCGCGGTGGTTTCTGAGATGGTGGCGAGCGAAGAGTTGGTCCGGCAGCGCCCAGATGTGGTGCGTCGGGTGGCGGGAGATCATTCTATACGCCCCTTTATTGTGCAACTGGCTGGTCGCGAGGCTAAGTGGATGGCTGAAGGCGCGCGGCTTGCGGCTGAGGCCGGCGCGGACATTGTCGATATCAATATGGGGTGCCCGTCACGACAGGTGACGGGCGTGCTCTCTGGATCGGCTTTGATGCGTGATCTGGATCATGCGCTTGAGCTCATTGAGGCCACGGTTGCTGCGACGCCGACGCCCGTTACGGTGAAGATGCGGCTTGGCTGGGATCGTAGCTCGATGAATGCGCCCGAACTCGCCGCGCGGGCAGAAGCGGCGGGCGTGCGGCTGATCACAGTCCATGGGCGCACCCGGAATGAGTTCTTCGACGGGCTTGCAGACTGGGCGGCGGTGCGGCCAGTCGTCGAGGCGGTGTCGATCCCGGTTATCGTTAATGGCGATATCGATGGTTGCGAGGCTGCGCGCAACGCGTTGGCGCAATCAGGCGCATGCGGCGTGATGGTGGGGCGCGCCGCAATGGGCCGCCCCTGGCTGCCGGGCAATATAGCGGCGACCCTAAACGGCCAAGCTGGCGATCCGCCAGCGCTGGCGGAACAAGCGGAAGCAGCGATCAGACACTACGAAGAGATCATTGCATTTTACGGCGCGCCGCTTGGGGTGCGCATGGCGCGGAAGCACCTGGCCGCTTATGTGGATCACGCTGCGCTGGATGTAGACCGGGCTGTGCGGCGCGCTTTTAGGGCGAAGATCTGCCAGATTGCGGCGCCCGACCATGTGGTGAAGGCTTTGGATGCTTTTTATCGCGGCGATTTCGACAATGTCGATCGGTTCGCGGCTTGAGCCCGGCTGTTTCCTTTTGGCAACATAAGTGTTGATTTTCGGCAACAAACGGCGCAGCATCGACGGTGGTTCGCGGCTTGCAGACGCTTTAGGTCTGCGTCGGCCCCGACGCCAAGATGAGATGAATCGTCGGACTCGAGGCGGTTTGTCGACTTGATGAGTTGAGTGATGTCGCGGGGGGCGGCGAGGACGTCATCGTTTTAACCCCGAGGTCGGTCTCAAGGTCGACCCCAAGGCTAGCGTAGAGTTGAGCAACAGCGAAAACACCACTGGGGCGCAATCGCCGACAGACCGCGACGCGCCGTACCGGGACAACATGTTCGCGGCTCCTGACGATCGCGGCGTGCGGCGTCTCCTTCCGCAATGGGCAATGTCCAACACGATCGCGGCTGCCGCGCTGATCGGGGCGGGGACTGTTGCGTTTTTCTCGACGTGGTTTTTGTTGTCGCCATTCGCCGGCTCCGTCGATCGATCTTTCTTGATTGGCATGATTGTCGGTAATGTGGTGATCGCGGCGGGGTTCGCCATTCTGATCGGCGTTCGTCTTTGGCATGTGATCTCGGGGCGCCGGCATCAGATCGCTGGCTCGCGCACGCAGCTGCAGCTCGTCGGAATTTTCTCCCTTATTGCTGCATTCCCTGCGGTCGTCGCCTTCTTATTTGCGTTTACCATCTTACGGGCTGGCCTCAATGACGTGTTCAGTGAGCGGATTGATAATTACCAGAACACGGCGCGAGATCTTGCACGCGGGCTTATCGAGTTCAATCGATTGGAAGCAGAACAAACGATTCGCGAAATTGCGTTTGACATTCGTCGTCAGGAAGAAGCGCGCATTGGCTTAGAGCAAACGCCCATTAGCTTCCGACAGTATATGTTCACCCAAGCGGGGGTCCGCGGCCTTGCGGCGCTCTACTTGCTCGACGGCGATATGAATATGTTGGTGAGCGCGGAGCTTGTGTCTGACAGCTATAATTTGCCGTCCGGCAATATTCTGGATGCGCTGCATGAAGACGCGGCGCCCGGGGCGCAGTTTGTCTTCGGCGTCAATGATGATGAAAGTTACGACTATTTCCGCGGCGCCTTGAGCATTGAGGATTACGGTCAGGGCTATTTGATCGCCTATTTCCCAATTGATGCACAAACCTCGGCGCGTATCGCGGCGGCGCGGGAGGTCGTGGCGGACTGGGAAGACGCAAAAGCGGCGCGCTCGCGTCTAGAGCGCGTTTTTCTCGCTGGGTACATCATCCTTGCGATTATTATCCTGTTCGGTGCGATTTGGTTGTCGCTATGGGCGGCGACGCGTCTGGTGCAGCCCATTGGCCGGCTCGTGCACATGGCCAAGCGCGTCTCTGGCGGCGCGTTAGATGCCCGCGTTGAGGTCTATAAAGATGACGGCGAGCTAGGCGTGCTTGCGCGGGCCATGAACCACATGACCGCGCAGCTCCATACGCAGCGAAATGATCTCATCGATACAAACCGGCAATTTGACCGGCGACGGCGGTTCACTGAAGCGGTGCTGTCCGGAGTTTCAGCAGGCGTGATCGGCCTTGCCGAGAATGGCCGCATTACCATTGCCAACAAATCCGCCGCTGATCTCTTAGAAAATCCGAGCACTCGCCTTACGGGCGCCAATATTAAAGATATCATGCCCGAGTTGATGCCGGTGCTGGAGCGCGCCGCGCATTCGGCTGAGCGCGAAGTCGGCGATCAACTTGATCTCACGCGCCAGGGCCAGAGGCGGACAGTTAACGTGCGCATTGTGAAGGACGAAGTCGAAGGCGAACAGAGTTACGTTGCAACGTTTGACGACATCACGCAGCTCATCGCCGCACAACGAAACGCCGCTTGGGGGGATGTGGCGCGGCGGATCGCTCATGAGATTAAGAATCCGCTGACGCCGATCCAACTCTCCGCCGAGCGCCTGCGCCGGAAATACATCAACGAGATCAAAACATCGCCAGAGGTTTTCGATCGATGCATTGAAACCATCGTGCGCCAGGTGAGCGATATTGGTCGCATGACGGACGAATTCTCGTCCTTCGCGCGGATGCCGAAGCCGGTAATTAATGTTGAAGATCTGCGCGAGCTGATCAAAGCGGCTGTCTTTCCGCAAAAGGTCGCGTTTCCCGAAATCGACTTCGTTGTGGAGACGCCAGACGCGCCCGTTTTGGCTGAATGCGATGGCCGGTTAATCGTTCAGGCGCTATCGAATTTGCTCAAAAACGCCGGGGAGTCGATCGGCGCCCGTCTTGCAGATGCGGACGGGGAGGGCGCGCATGCAGGCGTGATTAAAGTGCGGCTTGACCGGAGCGCGATGAGCGCAGCCATTCACATTGTAGACAACGGCCTTGGTTTGCCGATCGAGGAGCGCCATCGACTGGCGGAGCCCTATATCACGACGCGATCCAAAGGCACCGGTCTCGGTCTGGCGATTGTTAAGAAGATTGCCGAAGAACATGGCGGCGGCTTGTCTTTCGTCGATGATGACGCGTTGGGGGTCACCGGCGCGCGCATGACCTTACGATTGCCCCTAGTTGAGGAAACCCACGTGAGCAAAGACGTTCAACCTGCAACGGCTGCGGAGTAACAATAATGAAAAGAATAGACCAAGCCATGCCGATCGATATTCTCGTCGTCGACGATGAGGCGGATATTCGCGAACTCGTATCGGGAATACTCGAAGATGAAGGGTTTGCGCCACGAACCGCGTCCGATTCTGCATCCGCGCTCGCCGAGGTGCGCAATAGATTGCCCGCACTCGTCATTCTTGACGTTTGGTTGCGCGACTCTGAAATGGATGGGATCGAGATTCTCGCCGAACTTAAAAAGCTTCATCCAGATCTACCCGTATTGATTATCTCCGGTCACGGAACAATTGAGACGGCCGTCGCTGCGATCAAAAAGGGCGCTTACGACTTTGTAGAAAAGCCGTTCAACGCCGACCGCTTGGTTCTGGCCGTCAATCGCGCGCTTGAGGCGACGCGATTAAAACGGGAGAACTCCGAGCTTCGGGGCCACGCGCCAGATTGGGGGTTGGTCGGATCGTCAACGGCTGTTGCGAGCTTGCGCGGCGTTATTGAAAAAGTCGCCTCCGCCCGCTCTCGGGTGATGATCATCGGACCTTCAGGGTCGGGAAAAGAAGTCATCGCGCGGCTTATCCATTCCACATCGCCGCGGGCGGCGGGGCCGTTCATCGTGGCGAGCGCGGCCTCAATCGCGCCCGAGCGAATGGAAGAAGAGCTATTTGGAATTGAGGGCGAGGACGGCACGCCGCGCATGATCGGATTGCTTGAGCGCGCGCATGGCGGCACGCTGATGTTCGATGAAATTGGCGACATGCCGTTAGAGACGCAGGGCAAGATCTTGCGCGTCCTTGTGGACCAACGGTTCAAGCGCGTGGGCGGTGAGAAAGCCGTCGAGGTCGATGTGCGCATCCTTTCCTCAACCTCGCGCAATTTGGTTGACGCGCCTGATAGCGGTTTCCGTGAGGACTTGTTCCATCGCTTAAATGTGGTGACGATCAACGCACCTGGCCTGGATGAGCGGCGCGACGACGTTCCGGCATTGGCGGCGTTTTTTGTTGATCGGATCGCCCGCGCCTCGGGCTTGCCCAAACGCGCATTCTCCAACGAGGCGATCGCCGCGCTGCAAGCCTATCATTGGCCAGGCAATGTGCGCCAATTGCGCAATGTGGTGGAGCGCACGCTGATCCTGATGGGACGCGACGCGGCGCAGGAAATCAGCTGTTCCGATTTGCCCTCGGAGATCATTGATTCGGGGCTTGCGATCCCCGCCGGCGAGGGGCTGGAACAAATCATCTCGCTTCCGCTGCGCGAGGCGCGAGAGCGATTTGAACGCGAATATCTTATTGCGCAGATTAATCGTTTCGGGGGCAATATTTCTCGAACAGCAGCGTTCATTGGCATGGAGCGGTCTGCGCTCCACCGCAAGCTCAAAGCACTGGGCGTCAGCGGACAGGCGCGCGTCGAAAGCGCGTGACGCCATACGCGAGCGCGCATAAGGTGCCGTCACTATGCGAGTAATCATTTGCGGCGCGGGCCGCGTTGGCGTCGGTATTGCGAGACGCCTCGCCCACGAAAACAATGAAGTTACGGTGATCGACCAGGATCGCGATCTCGTGCGGATCGTCGTCGAGCGATATGACGTGCGCGGCATAGTCGGAAACGGCGCGTTTCCCGAAACACTGGAAGAGGCCGGCGCGCGTGAAGCGGATATGCTGATTGCGGTCACCTATTCCGATGAAGTCAATATGATCGCGTGCCAGGTCGCGCATACGCTTTTCAATGTGCCCACGAAAATTGCGCGCATAAGGGCGCAAGGCTTTTTGGATTCCCGGTATTCGGATCTGTATTCTAGAACCAATCTCCCCATTGACGTCATCATCTCGCCGGAGCGCGAAGTCTCCCATGCGATCATTGAACGTTTGGCGACGCCCGGCGCTTTCGAGGTCAAAACCTTTGCGGAAGGGCGCGTCTGGGCGGTGGGCGTTAAGCTTCGCGAGGACTGCGCGATTATCAACACGCCGCTGCGCCAAGTCGCGGAACTCTTTCCTGATCTAAAGATCACCATTGTGGGCGTGCGTCGAGAGGAGAACCTTTGGCGCGCCCATTCGGAAGACCAATTGCAAGTCGGCGATCAAATCTTTTTTGTTGCTGAGCGAAGCAATGTCTCGCGAGCGCTTGAAATCATGGGCGCGGCCCTGAGCCAGGCGCGGCGGATTATACTCGTTGGCGGCGGTAATATTGGATTATTCGTCGCCAAAGGACTGGAGCGCATCGGCGGCGCAAAGATTCGCTTGATCGAGCGCGATCGCGAGCGTGCGGAAATCATCGCCGAGGAACTGGAGCGAACAATCGTCCTGCAAGGCGATGGCCTTGATCGCGCGATACTCCGAGAGGCCGGCGTCGCCGAAGCCCATACCGTTGTTGCGGTTACGGATAATGATCAGGTGAATATTCTGACAAGCGTCGTCGGCAAGCGCGAAGGATCACGACGCTCCATGGCGCTTATCAATGACAGAGATTACGGCCCGATTTCCGAGGCCGTAGGCGTTGATCGATTTGTCGACCCGCGCGCGACGACCATCTCCACAGTTTTGCAACATGTTCGGCGCGGGCGGATCAAAGGCGTTTATTCCTTATTTGACGGCGCGGCCGAGCTCATCGATGCCGTCGCGCTTGAAACCTCGCCGCTTGTGAATAAGCCGTTGTCGGAAGCCAATTTGCCCGAAGGCGTCATCATCGGCGCGATTGTGCGCGAAGATGAGGTGCTGATGCCCGCCGGCGACACAGTCATCAAAGTAGGAGACCGGGTCGTCTTGATGGCGCTGCGCGAGTCGGTCAAAGAGGTCGAACAGATGTTCCGCGTCAGCATCGAGTTCTTCTAGCGCATCTGTCGGAAGGTCTTGCGCGATGGGTTTTGCCAGCGTTTTGCGCGGCGTCGCAGGGATGCTCATCGGCGTCGGCGTTGCGATGATATTCCCAATGCTTGTGGCGGTGGCCGCAGGGGAGAATAGCGCCGGCGCCTTTCTGTTCGGCTCGATTTTGTGCGTCATCGCGGGCGCTGGCGCCTATGCGGCGGGGATAGGCGATCGCGGTTCGGCCGGATTTCGAGATGCGATTGTCGTCGTCTTGGTTTGGTGGGTGGCGGTGCCCGCCTTCGCCGCCGTGCCTTTCTTGGCCGAAGATCTGAAATTCGCGGACGCTTACTTTGAAGCCGTCGCCGCCGTCACCACGACGGGCGGATGGCTGTCGCACGCAGACGCTATAGAAACCTACTCCGGAACATTATGGCGAGCCGAACTGCAATGGCTTGGCGGTTTGGCGTCCCTCAGCATTGCTGCGGCCATATTTATCCGCCCAGTGTTCATCGGGATTGATACGTTGCTGCCGCCATTTTCGCGCGGCGAAGCGGACTCGTCATTGCGATCGTTGCGCAACGCCATTGCTGCGTTGTCATCCGTCTATGCGCTCATTACGGCGATAGCGTTCGCGGCGCTCGCCATCGCCGGCGCATCGACATTCGAGGCCCTGATCCTAGCGCTGTCGCTGGTCGCCTCGGGCGGGTTTGCGCCCCATGAAGACGGGATCGTCGGCTTCGGGGCGGTTGTCACCTGGACCGCCTTTCCCTTTATCATTTTGGGCGGCGTGAATTTTATTTTGTTAGCGCGGCTTTTCCGCGGGTTTGCGGTGCGCGGTCGTGATGTCGAGACAAGCGCCTATTTGCTTATTCTGTTAAGCGTCGGCGTTTTATTTTGGCTGCTTTCGGATAGCGCAGGCGCAGCCGCGCTCGTCCAAGAGATGTTCAACGCCGCATCGCTCATGTCTACAAATGGTTTCATTATCGGCGAAAAACCAACACTTATCGTGGCCATGGTCACGGCAATTATCGGCGGCGCGGCTGTGTCGACGGCAGGGGGGTTCAAAATCCTACGCTGGCTCGTGATCATGCGTCGCTCGCGAGAGGAACTGCGTCGTCTTGTTGTGCCAAATATCGTGACTGGCGCTTCGCCGGTATCGATTGAATTTGGCGTTTGGATGCACTTTATCGTGTTCACGATTGTTCTTGCGGCGTTGGTGTTGGGGTTGGCGATTAGCGGTGCGGACTTCGAACTCGCGACTGCTGCGGCGACCTCCGCATTGAGCAACACGGGGCCGCTTATCAGTCTTGCCGACAGCGACGCAGATGGGTACGCCGTTTTCAGTGAGCCCGTTCGCTGGTTGTTAGCCGGCGCCATGATTTTAGGTCGACTTGAGGCGGCCGTCGCGTTGGTGTTATTGAACCGCGCGTTTTGGAGGCCCTAAGTCTATGTCGCGCATCGCCCATGTGAACGGCGCTTTTGTAAGGCTCGCTGACGCCGGCGTGCATATTGAAGACCGCGGATATCAGTTCGCAGACGGAGTATATGAGGTTTGCCTAGTCTTAGGCGGACAGTTTGTGGACATGGACGCCCATCTTGACCGCTTGGCGCGATCATTGAAAGCGCTGGAGATCGCCGCCCCCATGAGCCGCAAAGCGCATGAGGGGCAGATTTCAGAACTCCTTCGACGCAATCGCCTGCGAGACTCGCTCGTCTATATTCAAGTGACGCGCGGTTCTGCCCCGCGAAACCATTTGTTTCCGACCGGTGATGTCCCGCCGTCTTTGGTTATGACGGCGCGGCGCTTTGATCCTGCGGTGTCCAACGCCACTGCAAAGCGCGGCGTTAACGTCATCACCCAGCCCGATATTCGCTGGGGCCGCGTCGATATTAACAGCCTGTCATTGCTGCCCAACGTTTTAGCAAAGCAGGCCGCCGCACAAGCGGGCGCCGCAGAAGCTTGGCTAGTGCGCGACGAAGCGGTCACCGAATGCAGCGCCAGCAACGCGTGGATTGTCGACGACAGCGGCGCCATCCACACCCATCCTTTGACCAATGAAATTTTAGGCGGCGTCACGCGCGCGCGTGTTGTCCGTTGCGCGGCCGAGCTCCAAATTCCGATTGTGGAAACGGCGTTCTCCCTCGAAGACGCCAGGGGCGCTGCGGAGGCGTTCATGACGTCGGCAACGCAGCTTGTGATGCCAGTCGTCGGCATTGATGGCGTACAAATCGGCGATGGCGCGCCCGGTCCCGTAGCAATTCGATTGCGCGAGGCTTATGTAAACAGCCTGAACCTCTCAGCGGAAAGTCTAAATTAAGAATATAAATATCTGATAGAAAAGACAAAAAAAGCCCGATCAATTGATTACGACGCTGGCTGATGTCGTGAATTGCGACGAATGTTGCAGCGCCGTGGAAAAAAGTTGCGCAAATGCGTAACAGCGGTCAGTATATTGTTGCGCCGCAAAATGACGTGAAACTGACACTAATCGAGACGGAGATCTAAGCCTCGATGACGGATAAAAAACAAAACCTACAAGATACGTTTCTTAATCACGTACGAAAACAAAAGGTGCCGGTTACGATTTTCCTTGTTAACGGCGTCAAACTTCAAGGCGTCGTGAGTTGGTTCGACAATTTTTGCGTGCTTTTGAAGCGCGACTCCCACGCTCAACTTGTCTATAAACATGCGATATCGACAGTCATGCCGTTGCAGCCGATTTCGCTTTGGAATGGCGATGACGATCCGGAAGCCCAAGATTAGTTAAGTCATTGTCCCAACGGGAATCGGCGATCATCATTCATCCGGCTTTGGCGAATAGCCAAAGTGTTCGCTCGCCCGAGGCGCGCTTGGCCGAAGCGACCGGTTTGGCGGCGGCCATCGATCTCGACATCGCGGGCGCGGAGATTATTCCTGTAGTTCAGCCGAGACCCGCGACTCTGATCGGCGGCGGCAAGGTTGAAGACATTAACGCGCAACTGGACGCATTAGATCCAAGGCCCGGGCTCGTCATTGTTGATGGGGCGCTATCTCCCGTTCAACACCGCAATTTAGAGAAGGCTTGGAACGCGAAAGTGCTCGACCGCACGGCGTTGATCCTTGAGATCTTTGGCGAGCGTGCGCAAACCGCTGAAGGTCGGCTCCAGGTAGCGTTGGCGCATCTCGAATATCAGCGCTCGCGCCTTGTGCGCTCTTGGACCCACTTGGAGCGTCAGCGCGGCGGCGCCGGGTTTTTGTGCGGTCCTGGCGACCGTCAAATTGAGTCCGATCGGCGCGCGCTTGCGAACAAGATTGATCGGCTGAAGAAAAATCTCGACCATGTTCGGCGCACGCGGACGCTGCAACGGGCGCAGCGAAAACGGGCGCCCCATCCCGTTGTCGCGCTGGTGGGCTACACCAATGCCGGCAAATCGACTTTGTTCAACGCCCTCACCAAAGCCGACGTTACGGCGCAAGATCAGCTATTCGCAACGCTTGATCCGACCATGCGCGCGGTCGAGCTGAGCGCGGGCGGGCGCATGGTGTTGTCTGATACGGTGGGTTTTATTTCGGAATTGCCCACCCAACTCGTTGCCTCATTCCGCGCAACCTTAGAAGAAGTCTTGGAAGCCGATATCTTGGTCCACGTCCGCGATATCTCGCATCCGGACACCGAGGCGGAACGCGCCGATGTCTTGAGCGTTCTTAATGAATTGGGATTGGCGGACGACGATGATCGGTTAGTCATTGAAGCCTTGAATAAAGTTGACCGCCTCGATGATGAGGACCGCGCCGCCTATGAAGCGGTGGTTCGCGCGAGCGACACAGAGGCTGCGGGCACATTGGAATCGCCGCTGCAAGTGCTGACTTCCGCGCAAACGGGCGCCGGGCTTGGCGCGTTATTGGAGATGATCGAACGCGCGCTTACCGCGGCCCATGAGACCCTAGAGTTTGAAACCCCGATGAGCGACGGCGCGGCGCGCGCCTGGCTCCATCAGCACGCAGATGTATTAGACGAACGCGCTGACGGCCCGGTCATGGCTATTCTTGCGCGCCTTTCAAAAAAGGCTGAAGGTCAATTCGCAAAGGCCTTTCCCAATATCGACATAAAGACGCCCGTTGAGAAGGCTCGAAAAATAGCATGATTGTCGATTTGGATGCGGTTACGCGCGCAATTGCAGACATTGCGGCGACTGAAATCGTGCCGCGTTATGGAAAGCTTTCCGAGGACGCCATCGGCACAAAGTCGGGGCCGCAAGATTTTGTGACCGAGGCGGATCACGCGGCTGAGGATGCCCTGGCGCGCGTGCTTAGCGACATTTACCCGGCCGCCAAATTTGTTGGTGAAGAGCGGGCCGCGTCAGATCCAGATTTGGTCAGCGGGCTCGATAGCGATGATGCGTTTTGGATTGTCGACCCCGTTGACGGCACGCGGAATTTCATTGAACAGCGGGACGAATTCGGCACCATCGTCGCTTTGGTTGAAGGACGCGAAATCCGCGCGGGGTGGGTGTATGCGGTCTTGCAGCAAAAATGCGCCGTTGCATCGCTTGGCGACGGCGCCGCATGGGACGGGCAGGCGCTGAGCGCTTTGGAGCCGCCCGCTGGGCCGCTTCGGGGTCAACGAGCGATCGGATCCTTTAAGGAGCCCTGGAAATCGCTTTTACCGGATCGCATGCGCGAAGCGTTTGAAACAGAGCCGACGCGGTGTTCGGCCTTCGCTTATTTGCGCATGGCGCAAGGCCACAGAGACTTTGGACTTTTCTCCAGATCCCATCCCTGGGATCACGCAGCGGGCGTTTTGATTTTGCGGGAGATTGGCGGTGTCGCGACCTATCTCGACACAGGCAAACCCTATACTGCGGTCGATACACTAGGGCGGCCGCTTCTCGTTTCCGGTTCGCAAGACCGGTTCGACCGCGTAAGAGAAACACTTATGGAAGGCGTTGATGTGATTTGACGACTCGGGAGCCTATGACTAGCCTTTTTAATATGCGAGACCATCTAAAAGAAATTATTCGCACGCGCTCTTTCAGTGAAGGCGAAGTAAAAACGCTCGCTTCGGGCCGCACCAGTGCGTTTTATTTCAATATGAAACGAACCATGGCGATGCCCGACGGCATCTACGCCATCGCGTCGTTAATGTTGGATGAGATCGAAAATGAGCCATGCGACTATGTTGGCGGTCTCGCGATGGGCGCGGTGCCGTTGGTCACTGCGGTATCCTTAGCCAGTTGGGAGCGCGACCGCGCGTTGCAGTCTTTTTGGATTCGCAAAGAGACGAAGGAGCATGGCACGCGCGATCGGATTGAAGGTCTGGAGCTGGACGAACTCAGAGGCAAAACCGCGATCATGCTTGAAGACGTCACCACCACGGGCGGCTCGGTAATGAACGCCATTGAAGAGGCGCGGGAGAACGGCGTCATCGTCTCGACGGTCATTACGATCGTTGATCGCGAGGAGGGCGCACGCGACGCCTTGGCGGAAAACGGGGTTACGTTAAAATCCTTATTCCGGGCGAGCGATTTTCGCAGCTAGAGCCTTGAATTCCGGCGTTTCGCAAAACCCGAGTTAGACCCGAGCTGTGCGCTACCGAAACATCAGCGTCGGTAGCGCGGCTTTGAGGCCAGTAGCGAGTGCGCCGCCCGTCCTAGCCGCCCAAATAACCGTTCTTGTCCAGATACTCGACGATCAAATTGGCCGCGTCCTCGGCGGATATCTTTGACGTATCGAATTCGATTTCAGGATGTTCCGGCGGCTCGTAGTCGCTATCGATGCCTGTAAAGTTTTTGATTTCACCGCGACGCGCTTTCGCATAAAGCCCTTTCACATCGCGCTGCTCACAAACTTCCAGCGGCGTCGAAACATACACTTCGATGAACTCGCCATCCTCCAAAAGGTCGCGCGCCATCCGTCGCTCGCTCGTAAATGGCGAGATAAACGACACCAATGAGATGAGACCTGCATCCACCATGAGCCTGGAGGTTTCAGAAACGCGGCGAATATTCTCCACACGGTCCGCGTCCGTAAAGCCAAGATCTTTGTTGAGCCCATGGCGAACATTGTCACCGTCAAGCGTGTACGTGTGTCGGCCCATATCGCTCAGCCGTTTTTCGACGAGATTGGCGACCGTGGATTTGCCGCA
>JBCDBM010000030.1:0-21168 GCA_039183665.1 Pseudomonadota bacterium
GTCGGCAAACGTGCCGCTATCGCCCTCATCGGCGTTTACAACGATGTATTTTTGATCTGCTTCGGCCTCACAAACAGTTTTCCATTTAATGCCAGAGGGAAACCCGGCGCCGCCCCGACCTCGCAATCCGGAAGCGAGGACCACTTCGCATATATCCGCAGGCTTCATCTCGAGGGCGGCGCGGAGGCCGGCATTACCGCCATGCTTTGAGAAGTCCTCAACACTCACCGGGTCCGTAATGCCGCATCGTCCAAAAATCAGCCTGCTCTGTTTTTGGAAAAACGGGATCGACTCTACTGGCCCCAGCGCTGAAGGCGCATCACGCCGCGCTGCTATCGCCTGCAGGGTCGCCTCCGCATTGTCGGGTGATACCGGGCCGTAGCCATGCCGCACTCCGTCGATATCAACTTCTAAGAGCGGCTCCAGCCAATGCATGCCCCGCGAGCCCGTTCGGACAAGATCGAGCGAAATGTCGGCTTCCCGAGCAGCGCGCCGCAAGGCATCAGCGACGTCATCAGCACCGAGACTGACAGCAACCGAGTCGTGAGGCAAAAATAAGCGCAAGCGGTCTCCCATATCACGCCTCTTTCGAGATCGGCGCGAGGCCGGAGACAATGCGGTCCGCATCGGCGCGCCCGATCAGCTTTTCGCCCACCATCGCCGCCGGTGCCGCTGAACAAAGGCCGAGGCAATAAATTGGCTCTATGTCGGGGCAGCCCTCTGCCCCGGAAATATCTTGAACGCGTTTCGTCAGCGATGCTTGCAGTTTACGGGACCCCGCGGCCTGACAGGCTTCTGCGACGCACAGGCGAATAACTGTCTTTGCCATCGGCTCTCGGGTGAAATCTGCATAGAAACTGATAATGCCTCGCACTTCGGCGCGGCTGAGATTATACACATCAGCGATGATGCGATCCGCAGATTCGGGAACACAGCGAAACGCATCTTGGACCGCGCGCAACGCGATAATGACGCCGCCCGTCTCTAGACGATGTTGCTCTGCAATATCTCGAATGTCGTTCTCACCTATCGACACTAATACTCAATCCTATCAAAAACACAGCGTGCCTGCGATCGTATTCTAATTTCGATATGTTCAGCCCAATTTCTTATTTTGATCGGGTCTTTAAAGGGCTCGCAAAACGTTTACCACGCTTAATGCGGCCACCTTATTCTGTATCTCATTTTTCAATCATCGGCGGAAGTGTGAGGATCGATTTTTCGCGCGCTTTCACCTGTTTGCGGGTCCGCGTGCAACCACACGCGGCTGATAGCCGTTTCATGATCAAATGCGGAGCCTGCAACGCCCACCCTTGCCGTGTCCCGCCAGATCTCCGCGACGCGCGTAACCATACCTGCTATGCCATGTTGGCGCAGGCTGAGATAGTACATTCACTCAGTATACGTTTTATATTCTTAGTTAATGCTGATTATTTCGCCGCAATATATTGCTGCACGTAATCTCTCCAAGGCACATGGGGCCGCCCTAAGACCTGCGCAAAATCACTTTTGCCATCAAACGCGCCTTTTGCGATACCTTCATAGATACCGGCGACAATCGCACCATAGAATGGCCCTAATTCGGCAACGCGGCCTTTTCTAAATTCATCAGAGTCCACGAACTGATACTCAATTGCTGCGCCGGACGCCTTTGAAAGCAACGCTGCTAGTGTAGTTTGCGATATGGGTTCATTGTGGAGGTTATAGATGCCGCCCGCCAATGTGGGTTCCGACAAAAGGCGCGCATAGGCCGCGGCAAGTTCTGGCCGCGCCACGTATCCGCACCGGCCTTCACCGGCGCAGTTTTGAACGACGCCGCATCTTTTGTAAGTGTCGATATAGTCAAGATCTGGCTCAATGTAGATCCCGTTGCGAGCAATCACCCATTCGACGCCGCACTGCCTTAAATCGTCTTCGCTCACACGGTTACTTTCAACGATATTCGCAAATCCACCGCCACGCTCCGGTCCTTGGACGCTGGTGTATACGATACGGCGAACGCCAGCATCACGTGCGGCCTCGAAAGCCGACTTGTGTTGTTCTCGGCGATTTTCCGGCGCGTCGTTGCTGGAAATGACCAATACGGCGTCTACATCGGCTAAAGCAGACATTAGGCTTTGTTTATCGCCGTAAACCCCGCAGCGCACCTCAACACCTAAATCGCTCGCCTTTGATGGCGTTCGCGCCACCGCACGCACATTCAACGCGCCTTGGCGCTCAGAAAGGTAAGAGACGCATGCGCGCCCGAGGGTTCCCGAGGCAGCAGTAACCGCGAATTTAGTCACGATCGCACTTTTCGCGAGTTGAAAGACCGCCTTTTATGAGTGTTTTCATTACGCTCCGGCGATCTGCGCTTGCTCCCAAGCAGCCTCGGCGAGCGGCATCAACAGTGCGATCGTTTTATCGGCTTTTTCGCTCGACGCGTTGCCGTCCAAACTACGCTTTTTTATCCCTTGCACAATTGAGGCGTAACGAAACATGTTGAACGAAAAATACCACGGGAGATCGGGAATGGTATCTCGATTTGTTAGCGCACAATAAAGATCGACAACGTCGCCTAGAGTTGGAATGTTTGCCGCGACGATATCGGCGCCCTTTAGGCCCGAGTTCCCCTCAGCAGGCATTTCCCAATTCATCGCAAGATATGCGAAGTCCGCCAATGGATCGCCAATTGTCGCCAGTTCCCAGTCGATAACGGCGATGACGTTGGTGCTATCTTTGGCATAGATGAGATTGTCGATCCGATAATCTCCATGAATGATCGACGTGTGCGTTTGTTCCGGGACAGACTTCGGAAGCCAGTCTATTAGTTTCTCGATCTCGGGAATATCGTCTGTTTGGGCGGCCCTGTATTGCTTCGTCCATCGGTCTACTTGGCGCGCAAAAAAATTACCGGGTCGGCCAAAATCTCCAAGTCCGGCTTGCACGTAATCAGTATTATGAAGCTGAGCGAGCGTGCGGGTCATCGCTTCGTAAACGCCACGACGGTCTTGTTTTTCAACGTCGGGAAGCGTGCCGTCCCAAAAGGTGCGGCCATCGACCATTTCCATGAGGTAAAATTCAGCGCCGATGATTTCTTTGTCTTCGCACAGGGCGATGGGCTTGGGCACCGGAAAACCTGTGGGGTGCAATCCTGATATCAAACGAAACTCTCGATCGACAGCGTGAGCGGACGGCAGAAGTTTGCCGAACGGTTTGCGACGCAGTACGAGCGGACGCCCGTCGGCTGTCAGCTTGTAAGTCGGATTCGATTGGCCGCCGGGGAACTTTTCCGCCGCCGTCACGGCGCCGACTTCTGGGGCATTGTTGGCGGCCCAGTCAGCAAGTCTTTCCAGCTCAATATCGTCTGACATCGCCTATCGTCTTTCTGGCCGCGCCGCCGAGTAGTCCGCATATTTTCGAAATTCTGATCTTGCCAAAGATCGGCAATGCACCTCGTCAGGCCCATCCGCCAAACGCAGCGTACGGATGTTCGCCCAATCCGCAGCGAGCTGGAAATCTTCGGACACGCCTGCTCCCCCGTGGGCCTGTATGGCGTCATCGATGATTTTGAGGGCCATGGTCGGCGCTTGCACCTTGATCATCGCGATTTCATTTTTCGCCGCCTTATTGCCCGCCTTATCCATCATGTCCGCCGCTTTTAGGCAAAGCAACCTAGTCATTTCGATATCTATACGTGCATGGGCTATCCGTTCCTCCCAAAGCGAATGATCGGAAATTCGCTTGCCGAATGCGATGCGTGAGACGAGCCGCTTGCACATGGCCTCCAATGCTTCTTCCGCGGCGCCAATGGTCCGCATGCAATGATGAATGCGTCCTGGTCCCAACCGCCCTTGCGCAATCTCGAACCCGCGGCCTTCGCCCAAAAGCAGATTTGACGCCGGGACACGCACATCGTTGAGTTCAATTTCCGCATGCCCATGCGGCGCGTGATCATACCCAAAAACTGGCAGCATCCGTTTGATATCAACGCCGGGCGCATTCAACGGCACCAAGATCATGCTTTGTTGCGCATGGACGGCCGCCGTGGGGTCTGTCTTTCCCATGAGAATCGCAACTTTGCAGCGCGGATCGCCGGCGCCGGAGGACCACCATTTTCGCCCATTGATAACGTATTCGTCGCCGTCGCGAACAATGGACGTTTGAATGTTGGTGGCGTCCGAGGAGGCTGTGTCCGGTTCAGTCATCAAAAAAGCAGACCGACTATCGCCATTCATCAGCGGGGTCAGCCATTCGTCTTTCTGCGCGCGGGTTCCGTAGCGCAATAAGACTTCCATATTGCCGGTGTCCGGGGCCGAACAGTTAAACACCTCTGGCGCCCAATAGAACCGGCCGGTTTCTTCGGCGCAAAGCGCATATTCCAGATTTGTGAGCTGTTCGCCGTCGAATTTGAACGTGTCGTCCGCGGGCGGGCGACCGGAAGACGGCGGCATGAAGAGATTCCAGAGGCCTGCCTGTTTTGCCTTTGGTTTTAGCTCTTCAATAACTGAGATAACTTTCCAACGCGGCTCGGCTTGCGCTTCGGCATGATAGTCGTGATTGCGGGGACGCACATGCTCATCGATGAAGTCGCGGACGCGATCCCGGTAACGAGCTTGGCGTTCTGTAAGCGCAAAATCCATCGCAACTTTCCTTTTTTGCACTGCACACATCGGTGCGCATGACAACCGGAGCGCGCGGTCTTTTCGGGCGCCTCGACAACTCGCTCGCGCGCATCGGGCATCGAGCGAAACAGGAACACAATCCATACCATTTCCGCCTTTTTGAACAGTCTTTGAGTCAGCGCGCGCGAAATGAGTTCGACCAATATGCTGGTCGCGCAAGAGCGCCGTTGACTTCCCGGATACGCCTACTGCTGTCCACGATTGCCCTTCGCAGCAGGGTCCGTCACTGTGGTCGTCCACGGACACAACATGGAGGACGCGTGATGAACCCGGCAGCAGAACATGACGTGGTGATCTACGGCGCAACCGGGTTCACTGGTCGATTGGTTGTCGAATACATGGCTGAACGCTATCCGGCAGGCTCTGGCGTCAACTGGGCCATGGCCGGACGCAGCGAGGAGAAGCTCGCCGCCATACGCGACGAAAAAGGCGCACCAACCGAAACGCCATTGATCGTCGCCGACGCATCTTCACCGGAAAGCCTTGCAGCGATGGCGCAGAACGCAAAATGCGTCCTTACTACGGTGGGGCCTTACACACTTTATGGCAGCCCGCTTGTCGAGGCGTGCGTCGCCGCGGGCGCCGATTACGTCGATTTGTCCGGCGAAGTGCTTTGGATGAGAGACATGATAGAATCTCACGGCGAGGCGGCAAAATCCTCCGGCGCACGCATCGTTCATTCTTGTGGTTTCGACTCCATCCCCTTCGATCTCGGCGTTCAGTATCTCCAAGAAGAAGCGACATCGCGTTTTGGGGCGCCATTGCCGCGCGTGAGAGGGCGGATGCGCAAGATGCTGGGTACATTCTCAGGAGGCACCGCAGCCTCCGGCGCGGCGACGATGGCGGCAGTAAAAAAAGACCCATCGCTATTTAGCGCGTTGACCAATCCGTTCTCGCTCGCTGGCGGCTTTTCCGGGCCACAACAACCGCCGGGCGACAAGATCGTGGAAGAAGACGGGATCTGGCTTGCGCCGTTCGTTATGGCGTCAATTAACACGAAGAATATTCATCGCTCAAACGCGCTGATGGGGCATCCATATGGCGAGGATTTCGTTTACGATGAGATGACGCTTGCGGGGCCAGGCGAAAAAGGCAAAGCAACGGCTGAAGCGATTACCGAGATGATGAAGTCAGGCTTGGGCGGAAAAGATGCGCCTAAACCTGGAGAAGGTCCGTCTAAAGAGGAACGAGAGGCGGGTCACTATGACTATGCCGCGATTGGCACAGCACCGGACGGAAAAACGCTGACGGCCGCGGTAACCGGCGATAAAGATCCAGGATATGGGTCAACGTCAAAGATCATATCTGAAGCCGCGATTTGCCTTGTGCAGGAATGTGCAAACGTCGATGGCGGCGTGTATACGCCCGCTGCCGCTATGGGCGCAAAACTCCGAACGCGGCTGGTGGCGAATGCAGGGCTAACCTTCGATATCGAGGATTAGCGCCGAGCCATTGTCGCTTCGTTCATCGGAATGCAATCAGCGTAAGAAATAAACGCAAGGCGCTTAACGCGGCGCATATTTGGGAGGCCGTAATGGCGCTTACATCATTCGACGGAAAGACGGCGTTTATCACCGGCGGCGCGAAAGGCATCGGCCTTGGTATTGCAAAGGCACTGGTGGATCGCGGCGCTAATGTGGCGCTTGCCGATATCGACGATGAGGCCCTCGCGGCGGCGGCCGCGCCTTTTGGCGACAAAGCGATCACCATTGTCTGCGATGTTGTGGACCCAGGCGCTGTTAAAGCCGCGGCTCAGAAGACCGTCGAAAAATTTGGAAAAGTCCATGTGCTTGTTAACAACGCTGGCGTCGGCGGCGGTCAGGCGCCAGGCGAGACGTCACTTGAAGATTGGCGTTGGGTTGTGGACATTAATCTCATGGGCGTCGTTTATGGCGTTGAGACTTTTGTTCCCCTCATCAAAGCCCACGGCGAAGGCGGCCATATTGTCAATACCGCCTCACTCGCGGGACACTTGGCTGGAGCGTTTACGGGCGGGCCTTATAACGCCACCAAATTCGCCGTGGTCGGATATTCGGAAACCCTGCGGGCGCAACTCGCAGACGAGAATATCGGCTGCAGCGTATTGTGCCCCGCCTGGGTCGATACCGATATCCACAAAAGCGCCTTCCGCGCGCCCTCGAGCGCCGGTGTAGACGTGGAGGCGGCGTTACAATCGCCCTATTTTCAGCAGATGAACACTGTTTTGAGATCTGGTCTATCGCCGGAAGTCGTTGGAGACTGGACGGCGGAGAGCATCCTTGCGGATCGGATGTACATATTCACCCATCCGCAGTTTATGTCCGCGATCGAAGATCGCTTATCTTTGTTGCGGGCGGATTATCAAGCCTGTGCTGACGACCCCCGGTTTGCCATTAGCGAGTGAGCTTATAAAGAAGCCGTCAAAGGCGTCGTTACAGACCTTTCCGCGCCGAACTCTAGAAGTTCAACCGTGCGCGCGTCCATGCTCGATCTCGATCTGCATGCTGACCAAATAAGCCGTCATCTGACCCCCAAACGACGTCGACGCCCGTTTGAAGACGCAAACGATCGTTTAGCTGCCAGGTGATACTTGGACGAACCGTCCCGTCGCCGTCGCTGAGTGACGCGATTGTCTCTAAACCCGCCTTCCACTCATCATTTGCCCAGGATTTTTGGACGCGAAGTGTCGAAATAACATCGGTGTTCGGCCGTATAAGGCGATCACCCTCAACCCAATCAACGCCCAATTGCGCGTTCAAAAAAACGCTCGCCGGCAGGCTCCAGTCAAGCCCGGCGCCAGCAAGCAGTCGATTGCGTCGATCAAATCCAAGTAAGGGCGCACTTGTATTGACCGGATGCTCGGGGATCCATGCGATCTCCGTACGATAAACTCGCGATCCAGAACTGCGCTGCCACGAAGCGCCGATGAGTGTCCGAGATCGATAGTTCAGCGTGACAGCGCCCAGACCCGCTGGCGCGATCACGGGTTCCGTGTCGGGACCGTTGATCACCAAAAGCGACGCGTCGTTCGAACCAAATGTGTGCGTCGCTCTGAGCCCTATCGTCGCCTCTTTCGGGACATCGAATAACAGCTGCGGCAAGGGGGTTCCCGCCGGCAATCCGCCGCGAAAACGCGGCGCGGCAACCTCAAACGTGTCGCCGCGCGCTGCTAACTGATCGCCAGTTCCGTCCAACATTACGGCGGCGTCCCATCGAACGCCGCCAGTAGAAAACTCTCCCCGAGCACCCCACCGAGAAATTCTATCGGGCCGATTTTCGATGTAGACGCTCTCGCGACGGCGCACAGCGTCAAACCGGTCTGTAACTTGAAGACCGTCTAGCACGCCCCACGCGACGGTTTGCTTGCCCAGACGAAGTCGCGCCCCTTTGCGGCGCCAAGTTAAAACCGCCTCGTCGATCTCCAAGCGCGCCTCGGAGCTGATCTTTAAAGGCCTCGATATTCGTGCATATGTCTGGCGCGAGCCGAGCCCCGTATCCGCCACGGCAGTTTCCACACGAACCGAAACATCCGCTGACCACGATCGCGAGAACCGAGCTTGGGCTTGCGGTTTAACAATCCAAAGCGCTTGGTCCGCGCGGCGGCTTTCCAAACCGACCGCCGAGCGTTGCTCTATTTCTAACTTCGGCTTGATAGAAATATCGCTCGCGGAGGCCCCCGCCCCCACAACACTCGCGATGAGCAAACAAATCATCAAGCGCATGTGTTTAGCCTATTTCGGGCACGCCATACGACAGCGCGCTTGGATCAAAGACGCTTTGATCAAGGTTCGGCACATACCGCATATTCGTAAAGTGGACTTCAGTTTTGTGCCCGGTCTGCAAATTCTCTGCAGTAAATCGCATTGCGGTATGCGCGTCGCCCACAACATCAATCTCGTGTACGTGCACAATCTTTAGCGGCTCGCCATCTTTGTCCGTGTACTCAACGCGAACCGGGAAAGCGGTTTTGAGGTCAATCTTTGCAGCAAAACTGGCATACCCCAACTCATTCCTTACCGCCTCGGTCTTGGCCGATCCGGACAGAAAAACATAGGTTTTGTCGCCCTCGATTTCCGCGCCCCCGTGCGCAAAGGTCCAGTCATCTAGGCCAAATTTGAAATTGTCGTTGACGTCGCCATAGGTCAAATCCGTTCCCATGAAGTTGTCGCCGCGTTCAGACACAGGAATCCGGCGCACGCGTTCGGTCGCGGGCAAGAACAACCAGTTTTCATCGTCACGGGCCTCATGATTGTGACTGAGGAACGCCGTTTCTTCGATCATGGCGGGTTTGTTAAAGAAGATCGCAATCCGCTCCACATCCTCGACATCTGAGTGCACCATCAACGCCGTGCGTTCACGGACGCGACCCGCTTTATTTTGCAAATGGAAATGCATGGTCGCCGCACGCCCTTCATTCGATCGGCGCTCTGCGATCAACTTCGCCACTGCATCCGCGTCATCATGGATGAGGGCGTTGAGCGAAACAGGCGCTGGATCCTCCGCCATAGCAGACGGCATACCAAGCGCCGCTACGCCAACGCAGGCAGCAATCTTAAGCCATCGAAACATCATTAGATTTCCCCTGTATGCGGTTTACGACCGCCCATAATGTTGGAACAACAACAAGAGCGCCCAGCAGCGAGCCGAATGCGCCAAACGCGACAAGCAATCCAAACCACCTCAGGGGTGGCGCAGACGAGAGAGACACGACGGACAACGCAAAACTTAGTGCGATGGCGGAATAAAAGCAGGCCCTGGCGACAACCGTATAGGCGCCGCTCACGGCTTCAAGCACGCTCGCATTGTCCGCTCGACGCTCCCGGATAAAGGAAATTAGGTGGATCCCAAAATCAACGCCCAACCCTGTTGCGATCGCCGCCGTCATCGACGTCGCTGGCGCGATATCAACATTGAAGGCGCCCATCACTGCGTAGACTGACACCACGCCAACAACCACCGGCGTCATTGCGAAAATGGCATAAGCGAAGGAACGGAAGACAAAAATCGTTGTCAAAAACACCAAAGCGATGGCTAGCCCCAGCCCACGAAAATGGTTCTCGGACAATTGCGTCATCCAACCATCATTAACGGCGACACGGCCGCTAATGTCTGCGGTTAAACCTGTGCGCGCTTCCCAAGACTCGACAATGCCCTCTAGCTGCCGAACCGTCGGCAGCGTTTGAGAATAGCTGTCGGTGGAAAGCTGCGCTCTGATAAGCGCAGTGGTATAATCATAGTCTATTTCCTGTTTGAAATCTTCCGGTGCAGAAGACGCTTCGTACAAGAACATATATTGTCCCGGCGCGCGCGGGGCGGTCGGAAGACGGCTGTCCGTCGCACCGGTTAACACGCCGTGCATTAGCGCAATGTAGTCATCAATACCGGTAGATTTGGCGACCAGAGGAAGACTGTCCAATTGCTGACGCAAGTCGGCGATTGCGTTTAGGGCCTCAGGGTGCATCAGGCCGCCCGTCTCGGGGGCCTTTACGACGACGTCGAGAAAATTGATGCCGCCAAGCTGAGCATTGATCGCGCGGTCTGCGACACGCACAGTGTCGTTGGCCACGAAATACCGCTGGCGCTCATAATCAAATTCCGCCTGCAGCGCGAGCGCGACGAGCCCTGCCAACAAACCAATGACGCAGCCCAAAGCGATAGCGGGACGTTTGAACGCGCCGGCGGTGAGCGCTGATATGCCCTTGTCGATCAGCCGCTCAAACGCGACAGACTTTCCAGTAGCCGACGGCTTCAGGTCCGTCAGAACCAGTATTGCCGGCAGCACAGTGAGACTCAACGCGCACGCCGCAGCCACACCAAGAGCGGCGAACAACCCAAACTCGCTGATCGGCTGCATCGCCGCGCCAAAAGACATACCGAAAAATGCGGCGATTGTCGTAACGCTCGTGAGAAAGACCGGCAGCCAAGTCTGGGCCAAGGCTGCTTTAACAGCCTCCGCCGCCGAAATTCTTTCATCTTTCTTCCGCTCACGGAGATAAAAAATGCTGATGTGGAGTGAGTCTGCAACTGCAATCGCCATGATGACCACCGGCAGCGCCGTTGTAATCAGATAGTAATGAGCGCCCAACCATCCCATCATGCCAATGGCGACGCCTGCGGACCCGGCGACGATGAACAATGGACCCAATAGAGCTTTCGGGCGACGCAACGCCGCTAGCAAAATACCAAAGACAACCAAGATGGCGGCGGGCACGAAAATGCGCGTGTCCCCATCCACCATTGATGAGAGCCTCGCATTCATCGCCGCAACGCCTGCGACGTGCGCCCTTACGCCCTCGGGGACTTCCGCATCCGCCAACGTCGAGATTGCTTGGACGGTGTCGTAAGCGTCATTGGGTTCCTCAACCGGAATGATGATAATCAACATCGAGCCGTCGGCAGAACTCAAGAGTCCTTCGAGCATCGGCATGGATTGGAAACGCGCCCACGCGAGCTCGGCAGAACTTGGCGTCAGCGGTCCCGGTTCAAGGATGGGATCGACAATCAGATCACCGTCGTCACCGCGTATCGCGTTCTCGCTGGCGAGACTGATAACGTCGTTCTTCTTGACGCCGTCCAACTCGCGAACACCCGCAACAATGCGGCGCAACGCTTCTAGCGTCGCCGGGGTAAAAGCAGTTTGATCACTGTCGGCCTGCAATCCGACAATGATGGGATCCTCTAGACCAAAGGTCTCCATGGCCTCATCACGCGCCAAAGACGCTGGGTGATCGCTCGGCACGAATGCATCAACCGACGGATCTTTTTCAACTTTCGCGAGACCGGCTGCGCAAACAACAACAATTGCGAGCGCCAGGAACAGGATGACCCGCGGGCGATCGAGCAAAATTTCAACAAAATGTTGCTCCCGAGCTAGTCGCCCCTCAACCATGATTCCCCCAAACACAGTCGCCAATGACTGGCTCTCGGGGGGATGCGTAACATGCATCGCGCCCGTGCCAAACTCACTTTTTGGATCTTTAGCAGCGTGATGGGGTCGCAGATTGATCCCGGCATAAGCACAAAACCGTCCGGCAGTCTCAAGCCAGCCAACAATTCAGACCACGCGCGACTAGTTCGCAAATAAAAGACCCGGCGTTTCGCGTTTGCGCTGCAAAATACAATTTAAATCTGTGCAAAATCGACACGGATTCAGCAGTCTTTCGTTCGTTCGTCGCGGTTATGAGGTCCTAGTGATGTGATCGGTATCGCACAGGAATGGATAGACCTATGGCGCGCGCACCCATCGTCTGCCTAGCCCTTTTTATGTTGGCTGGATGCACCCCTGCTGACGACAGCGCTGGTCCTGCGAGTGGCGAGCCATCGTCAACCATGCCGCCGACGCCAACTGACCCGCCCGGGTCATCGCCGCCCCCATCGACACCCGCTGGCATCGCCCTCTCTGGCGAGGCCATGCAGTGGCACCCAATAACACTTACGCTTGATGGTCCTTCTGCTGAAGAAACAGGGTCGCCAAATCCGTTTACGGATTATAGACTCCGTGCGACATTCCAAAAAGACGCTCAGAGTTTCACCGTTCCAGGTTTTTTCGCGGCGTGCGAGGACGCGGCGAATACGGGATGCACGAGCGGCGATAAATGGCGCGTGATCTTCACGCCGAACGAAACCGGCGTTTGGAGTTATGTCATTTCGTTCACGCAAGGCGCTGATGTCGCTCTCGGCGGCGATGGAGACCCCGTTGCGGGCTTGGACGGCGCGAGCGGCACGGTCACAATCGCGGCAAGCGATAAGATCGGGCGGGACTTTAGAGCACCCGGAAACGGTCGGCTCCGCTACACCGGCCAGCACTATTTGCAGTTCTCCGATGGGCGGCCGTTCTTCAAAGCCGGGGCGGACGCCCCGGAAAACGCGCTGGCCTATGAGGATTTCGACGCTACCCCGAATAAAGGCGGCCGACGCAAATCCTGGGCGCCGCACCGCGGCGATTATGCGCCTAACGAGGCGGCCCAATATACATGGGGCGGCGGAGACGGCCAGGACCTATTGGGCGCACTAAAATACCTCGCCGATGAAAACGCCAATGCGTTCTCGTTTCTCACTTTCAGTCTGCAGGGGGATGATAAAAACGTCTTTCCCCACTTGTTACGCAACGACGAGGCAGACTTTACCGCGCTTTCGGATAATCGCGGCTGGCAAGACGGCGTTTACCGGGATCGTTTTGATGTCTCCAAGATGGCGCAGTGGGACCGGGTTTTTTCTTATGCCGACCAACTAGGCCTTTTTCTCCATTTCAAAACCATGGAAACAGAAAACGATGAACTGATGGACGGCGGCGCGTTTGGACGTGAGCGTCAGATTTACTACCGCGAACTTATTGCGCGGTTCGGTCATCATCTCGCATTGAATTGGAATATCGGCGAAGAATATACGTTGTCTACGGATGTTGCGCGAACGACGCTAGACTATATCGCACAAACGGACCCCTATGGACACCTGCGCGTGATGCACACATTCCCTGGACAACAGGATCAACGCTATGGCCCGTTAACGGGTAATCAGTCGGCGATGACGGGTGCGTCGATCCAAACGAGCAACAACAATTTCACAGAAGTCCGGTCCCGTCTCGTAGAATGGGTAACCCGATCTCGAAATGACGGAGCGCCATGGGTGGTCGCGCTCGATGAACCGGGGTCGGCTTCGCGCGGTGTATCGGTCGATGCCAGTTATCCGGACGGCTTGTTGCCTGAGGCGCGCAACGAAACGGATAACCGCCGTCGTGTCCGCGGGCGGGTGTTATGGAACGCCTTAACGGCCGGTTCCGGCGGGGTAGAATATTACTATGGGTATCAAACCGGATGCGATGATCTCGACTGCCAAGATCACCGAACGCGCGCGGAGAAATGGTCGGACGCGGCTCATGCAATTTCGTTTTTCGATAACCATATCAGCACAGCCGCTTTGTCGATGTCGGCGGCGGACGTCTTGCTGACGACGGGAAATGGAGCGACGAGCGCAACGTCTGGCGTCTACGTATTACCGTCTTCGTCTCCGCAAACGATCGCGATCGAAGCCGAAGATATCGGCCCCACCCCTCCTGACGACTGGGTCTTTGAAAACGACAAACCTGGGTTCACGGGGACCGGGTATTACAGATGGGCGGGACCGGATCTATTCAACATTAATAAAGCTGGCCAGGGCGTGCTGTCTTATGTCGTAGAAATTCCCCAGTCAGAGGGCGGCGATTATCGTTACGTCTTCCGCGCAAGGCGTATATCGCGCACGGACGGTCGCACAGATCTCAATAATGACATCTGGATGCGGGTCATATCTATCGCTACCGGAGATCAGATCCAGCCGAACGGCCAGAGCGGACAGAATTGGTGGAAAATGTTCTTTAGCGGCAGTCTTACGGAATGGACGTGGTCCTCTAATCTTGATCGACAAGACGGCGTGAAAATTCCAGCCACTTATGAACTGACGCCAGGCCAATACCGCATTGAGATATCCGGACGCTCGACCGAGTTTCACCTCGACCGGATGACGCTCAACAAAGGAACGAACCGCTCGACGACCACGTCGATAACGACGGCGCCGACCAGCAGCGGCGCGAACGCAGGCGCCGCGGCGGGCGTTGCTGATGCAGACAACTACCTATTCGCGTCACTCGGTGAAATCTACGTGGCTTATCTCGCCAATGACGCCGACAGTCAGGTTTTGGATCTTAGAGACCACGCGGGCAGCTTCGCCGTTCGTTGGTTTAACCCCAGATCCGGCGGCGGGCTCTCGTCCGGATCTGTCGGATCAGTGGCGGGCGGCGACTTTCGCGCATTGGGCGCGCCGCCCGCTGATCCCGACGAGGACTGGGTCGTTCTGATAACGCATAGTGACTAAGCGTCCAGCGCAGGCTTTTGCGCAATGATAAAGACTGCGTGCTCGCCTTCAGGGCGCCAATGGGTTTCGATTCTAATGCCGGCGTCCGTCAGATAGCGTATACAATCGTCTGTCGAGAAAACGTTGACGTACGGCATTTTCCCGATGGCCCGGCCGATTGGACCGACATATCGAAACCAGCCCATTTTATCACCGAGACACGCCGTACTTGAAACGAAATAACCACCGGGCTTCAACCAGGTTCGGACGCGCTCAATTACGACGGCGGGATCTTTGAGCAGGTGAAGAATGCTCAGACCTAACACGACATCGAAGGATTCTGGGCTGGCGTCAAAGTCCACAATATTGGCCTGTTCAAAGGCGACATTCGATACGCCTTGGTCCGCTGCCTGTTCGCGCGCGATCTTCAACAGTCCATTGGAAATATCTGTTGCAAGAATACGCTTCACGTGCGGCGCGTGACGAAGTGCGGTGCCGCCCGTGCCGCATCCAAACTCCAACACGGTTGAATCCGACGTAAAAAGCTCTCGCGTCATACGAAGTTTCTCCTCATAAGCGTCAATATTGCTTATGGGCTTCTCGAAATAGCGCCCGGCCATTTTATCCCAAAATACGACTTCATTTTTCATGATTGAACCTCCTTAGTCCCGTTGTCTTCGGATAATATCTGTTTTGGCGCCGGCTTTCGCGCAGCAGAAAATATGCTCAGCCGGTTAGATACGAAATGCTCATGTTGCGGAATAATGTGTACTGTCTCGAATGCAGCGCATCCGAGAAGTACGGCGGCGCGCTCTTCGTCAAATATATGGGTGCGCCATCGCAATTGGATTAAGCGCCCAAACAATGATCGTCGGGTAAGGGCCGCAACGAATATCCCCTCCGGCTTTAAAACCCGATAGATTTCCGAGACAGCCAGTTCTGGCCGAGCCAGATGCTCGAGCATATGCGCCGACAAGACGATATCGAAGGCGCCATTTTCGAACGGTAAATCGCAAGCGTCTGCCGACCACAAAGTCGCCTCGACGCCCTGCGCAGCCAGTTTAGCGCGCGCCTGCGCCAGCATTTCTTTAGACCGATCAATCCCGTGAAAATCCAGCGGGCCGCGCCAAACTCGGGCAAAGGATGTCGCAAAAGCGCCATCGCCGATGCCGCAATCAAGAACCCGCAAGGGCCGGCCCGCATGACCGGCGAAGTAGCGATTAATTGACCATAGCGCGGCCGATTGATAGGCGGCGTGCAATCCGAGCCGAGACAATGACCTTGACCATTGTCTCGCTTTCGAATCGTAAAGGCGCGCCAGATCGTCGCCGCTATATGCGACACGCCCCACGGAAACGCGCCAGGAGCCCATTGCACCTTTGATGAACGGTATCGTATTTGCCGCATCGGAAGATGGCATTTTCCGCAAACCTTCGGTTGGTGTTGATGTCGGGGCTTACCTAGCTATTCGAACCAGCTGGGCAAATTGCGGAAATTTCTGGGTCGGGTATACGAAAATGAATGAAATGGGACACCATATCCTTCGACTGGAACCAAGTTCGCGCTTTCCTAGCCACAGCCGAAGAAGGATCGCTTTCCGCAGCGGCGCGCGCGCTCGGCCTCACCCAACCTACCGTCAGCCGGCAAGTTCTGGGGCTTGAAGAAGCACTGGGCGTTGTTCTGTTCGAGCGCGGCGCCAAAACCCTCCTCTTGACGGATGCGGGCAGGGAGGTGCTGGAGCATGTCAGGGTCATGGGCGAGGCCGCATCACGCGTATCACTGACCGCGACAGGCCAGTCCGAGACCCTATCCGGCATGGTAAGCGTCACTGCGACAAACATATTCGCGACGCTCTATTTGCCGAAAATTCTTGTTCGCTTGCGAGAGATCGCACCGGGCATATGCGTCAACATCATCGCGTCAAATGCCGTTCAAGATTTGACCCAACGCGAGGCGGATATATCGATCCGACACGCACGACCCGAACAACCTGATCTCATCGGCAGGCTTATTGGCGAAACGACGGCGAACCTATATGCGTCCGCGTCATTTCTCGACGCCCACGGCCGACCGAGGTCGATTGAGGATTTATCATCGCTTCCGCTTGTCGGCTTTGAAACTGTGGAACGCGTCCTGCCCTATTTGAAAAGCTTCGGACTGTCGTCGGGCGAAGAGCAAATAGTCGCCGTATCCACCAGCGGCACCGTCATCGTCGCGCTCGCCCGCGCAGGTCTTGGCATGACCTTCCTGACAGAGGATATGGGCTCCCGCTTTTCCGATCTGGAACTCGTCTATCCGGACTTCGAACCCGTACCCGTTCCGATTTGGCTCGTTACGCATCGCGAGCTCCACACAAGCAAACGGATACGCCTCGTGTTTGATCTGATCGGCGAGGAGATGAAAGAAGTCATGTCTGATAAAAAGCGGCGCGGCGGGAACGAAAACGACTAGGTATGATTTCAAGAGACACGTTTGTTTTCCGGCACAGTGACCGCCTCCGCTATTGAACTACGATTATATTGCATGCATTAGGTAGCGTGAGCTTTATTGATTACCTTAGGACGGCCGGACCATGACTTCCAATGCATGCATCAAATTAGCGTCTAAGGCGACTGGCGAACCGACGCTGGAAAATTTCACCTACACAACTGTCGAACGTCCGACCCTCGGCGAAGGCGAAGCTTTAATTCGCATCGATTGGATTTCGGTCGACCCATATATGATTACCCGCATTAAAGCGCGGGAGAATTATCACGCCGCCGTGGAGATCGGCGACGTCATGCAAGCGCTCGCGGTCGGCGAAGTCATCGAATCAAACCGAGAAGACCGAAAAGTTGGCGACGCCGTCATGGGCGAATTCGGTATGCAGAGTTTCGCAGTGGACGGCCCCAAGACAGTGTCGCGGGTGCTAGATGCGGCGCTGGGCTCGCCACGCTTGTCCCTTACCTTGTTAGGCTTAATCGGCCTCACGGCTTATAGTGGTTTGTTGGAGATCGGCCGCCCGGTCGCAGGAGAAACCGTTTTAATATCCGCGGGCGCCGGAGCAGTCGCCACCGTCGCCGCGGCAATTGCCAAGGTGAAAGACTGTAAAACAGTTGCGGTTGTAGGATCCGAAGCAAAGGTAAAACACTGCGTCGAGCACCTCCCCTATGACGCAGCCGTTAGCCGAAACGCGCCCGACTTTCCGCAGAAACTGGCCACCGCATGTCCCAACGGCGTCGACGTCTTCTTCGATAACACGGGAGGACCGATTTACGACGAAGCGCTAAAGGTCATGAACATCGGTGGGCGGATTATAGGCTGCGGGCGCATTGCCGCGGCCAAACATGCGGACCCGGCGCAAGATATCGGACCGCGCGATACTGATGCGTTCATCGTGAAGCGCTTGATGAAGAAGGGTCTGCTCGTTGGGGACTACGAAGCGCTATTTCCGAAAGCACTATCCGATCTCGCAAAGTGGCATGCCGAGGGGAAAATCCCGCTGCATGAAGACATTCTTGAGGGCATCGAAAACGCGCCAGAAGCCCTGATGCGATTGGTGCAAGGACGCAATTTAGGCAAACAACTTGTACGCGTCGTCCATTAGAGCGTTTTTCTTCGCCACGACCGGGCCAGGTTGAATGCGCCGCGAGGCGGCCGATCACCAATAATACACGTAAATCGCGGCGAGAATGATGACAATCAAGGCCGTGATTACATTAAACTCGCGCGAAGTGGAAAACGAAATATCATTCAGTTTTACCGGTTGATTGGCGGGGGATGCAGACGTCATAAGCGAGACGCCGACTCCAGCGACCATGCATGACAAGAAGACAACCCAAATTCGGATGATAAACGGAATATCAGGCGCGCCAAACTTCATTGCGATATTGATCAGTACGGAGCCAAATAGCACCGCATAGGCGCCTGGTGATGTTGTCCGTTTCCAGAAGAATCCTAGTAGGAATATGGCGACAACGCCCGGCGCAATAAAGCCGGTATATTCCTGAACTGTTTGGAACCCGCTTTCGAAACCGCCAAGGAACGGTCGCGCCAGAACCAGCGCCGCAGCCATCGCCGCAAAAGCGGTAATTCGTCCGATACCGACATAATGCGCCTGCGTCTCTTGCGGGCGCATGTTGCGATAAACATCCATGGTGAAGATAGTCGAAATCGAGTTCATCATAGAGGCAAGCGAGGACACGATCGCCGCGATGAGCGCAGCGAAAACGAGACCGCGCAGCCCACTGGGCGCTAACGTCATCAACTCGCCGTATGTTCGATCTGATCGCTCAGCAAGCGCGGCTGCGTCCAATTGGCCTTGCTGGGCGAGGATAACCGCCGCAATGCCCGGGATAACGACGATTACAGGAATAAAGAGCTTAAGCGCCGCGGCGAACGCGAGCCCCTTTTGCGCCTCGCGCAAGCTCTCCGCCGCAAGGGCGCGCTGAATGATATATTGATTAAACCCCCAATAGGAAAAGTGCAGCACCCATAGTCCGCCGAGCAATGTCCAGATACCAGGAAGATCGCCATAGGCCGGATGATCGTTCGACAGGATCATTTCGAAATGGCCCGGCAGCTCTTCGCTAATCCGTGCGAAACCGGCAATCGCACCCGCATCACCGCCAACAAGGTCGAGCGCGATCCAGGTGATGGCCGCCCCGCCAAAAATCAAAATGACGACCTGAATGATATCCGTCAGCGCAACGGCTTTAAGCCCCCCGTAAAGGGAGTAAAGCGCCGCGAAAGCGGCAAGGCCAGCCATCGCCGGAAAAACCGCAACGCCGGTGACCGAGGTTACCGCAAGGCCACCCAGCCAAAGAACGGTCGTGAGATTAACAGCTGTATACAGGACGATCCAATAAACCGACATGAGGGTGCGCACCCCATGCCCGTAACGCTGATCAAGAAATTGCGGCATCGTGAAAATGCCGCGCTTCAAGAAAATCGGGAGGAAAAACTTTGCGACGACAAGCAAGACAACAGCTGCCTGCAACTCGTAGGCAGCGATGGCCAAGCCCACCGCGAACCCTTGGCCGGATTGCCCGATGATCTGCTCAGCCGAGATATTTGCCGCGATGAGCGATGCGCCGATCGCCCACCAGGGCAATGCCTTGCCAGCCAGGAAATAGTCTTCCGTATCCTTTTTGTGTCCTGCTTTTTCTCGCGAAACGGTGATGGCGATCGCCATCAGCAACACCGCATAGATAGCTACAATTGCGATATCGAGTGTTTCTAAAGCCATTCCGCCCCCTGCGCCGTCCGTAGCGCGCGCTCTTATTGTTCGTTGTGGAGCAGGCAGGTCAGCGGGACTGGCAAATTCTCGCGCCAAGTATTTTTGCTAATGGCGCGCCAACGAATTTGCGTGTCACTTGATAGATAGTCTCGCGAAACCCTTTTTGCGCCATAACTGCGACGGCCCGACCTTGATCGGGCTCGCGAGAAGCGTCAAGTGTCCCGGCGCAGGAGCCTCAATAAGGATGCGCTGCTTGCACAGGCAAGGTTTGCACTAGGTTGTTCTTGACAGCGAAAGTCACGCAAAGGCCATTCCCGGACGCATATCGCTGTCTGTAACTCTGGAGATAGTTGGCGCGTGTGTTGATGGAATTCAGCCCAGCAAAAAAACCTTCGCCCAAATTGCCGGGCGTTCATGCGGTCGTAGGGGGCCTTAACGCCACGCGCATGGCTGGGTGCGCGATGGCGCACTGCTTAAAGCGTTGGGCCCCTACGGAATGCGCGCTCTAAGTTCAGAATCCCAGGGCCGCCGAAATTCTGACGCGCATTGAATCCATCTAATGCGTCCAAGCGTTGATGATAGACATAGACTGCTCTCCGCCTGCGGAAAGCCATGACCATGGCGATTAAAACTGGTAACGCCAGCATGATCGCGGACAAATAGGTGAGCGTGAATGCCATCTGTGTAATCCTCGCAGACGTCGTCTAATCAGCGCTTGTTGTTATACTCTCGGCGACCTCCGCGTGGATTTGGACCACTAGATGCTGGTCGAGTTTCAGCCGCACGGCAAGCAGTGCCAGATATCCCCGTTCCGCGTCGCCGTCTGGGTCAACCGCGAGTAGCGAGGCGGTATAAAGCTCTGCCGCAAGCTCTGGCGTCCGCGCATCGCGCACGACTGCTTCAAGATCGGACGGTCCATCGAGCAACCCTCGAACGAACGCTCGATCATCATCATCAAGATCCAGTTTATTCAATTCGGCCTGAAGACGCTGACGCTCTATTTGCGACAGATGGCCGTCCGCTTTAGCGGCGGAAATCATCGCGCGCATGAGAGACCGGGCAAGCGACATTTGCACCGCTTCGTCTTTAGGTAAAAAGTCATCCGTCGGCGCAGGCGACACCGGTGTCGACGCAGGGTTGTCTTGGAACGTCGCGTTTTTGTTTGCCTGCCAACTATTCCAGGCTTTGTAAGCGAGCCCGCCCACGAGGGCGACACCGCCAACTTTTAGCGCGTTCTTGGCGAGCTTTTTGGGTTTTGCCCCGCCCAGTAACATCGCCGCAAGTCCGCCAGCGGCCGCACCAGTAGCAAAGCCCCTACCTCCGACCAGCAATTGATCGAGACTGAAACCTGCGTCCCCGTTAGGCGCAGTCGTTGACGCCCGATTATTTCCGATAATTTCGTTTAGCATCCTATCCTCTGACCGAAACTCAACTTCGAGCCCGTGCGTATGCGTCTGAATTAAGGAATTTGGGGCGGCA
>JBCDBM010000031.1:0-20694 GCA_039183665.1 Pseudomonadota bacterium
CGGTAAAGCGAATGTCCAGTTCCAGAATGTTTTAAAAATTGACGAGAACCATTTGCCGGCGCTCATCGGCTTAGCGGAAATCGCAGAGCGGCGTCAGAATATGAAGGCGTTGTTGTCGCTGACGCAGCGCATTGCCCGGTTAGATCCCGGCAACATTGATGCGCGCGCGCGTCTGGGCAAATTCTATATGATTGGCGGCGACCCTGCGGCCGCCCTTGACCAAGCCGAAGCCGCCTTGTCGCGCGATCCCGATCATATCGGTGCGCGCGCCCTCAAAGCCGCCATTCTCATAAAGTTGGGGGATCGCGATCAGGCCTTGGCGCTGGCTCAGCGGGTAATGATTGATGATCCGGGCAATCCCGACGCTGCGGCGGTGGTGGCAACGGCGCAGGCCAATGCGGGCGATTATGACGGCGCTTTAGCTGTGATCGAAGAAGCCCTCGCTGTGGACCCCACCTACGCGGTTCTGCACATATTCCGCATCAATATCTTACACAATATTGATCGGCCCACAGAGGTTCTAGGCGCCTTTGAAAGTTTGGTGCGGGGCTTGCCAGAAGTGTCGGCTTTTCGGCGCGCTTATGCGTTTGAGCTGATCCGGCAAGACTCACTGGAGGACGCTGAACAACAGCTTCGCGCCATTGCTGACCTGGAGCCTGATAGCGCCGATGCAAAGCTCGATGTGGTTCGTTTCCTCTATGAAACGCAAGGGTCGGAAGCGGCGGAACAAATGCTGCGCGACTACATTTTAGATGATCCTGAAAATGGCGCGCTGAACCTCGCTTTGGTCGACTTTTTGCGCGGGGAAGACCGTGCGGACGCCGCCTTTGCTTTGTTGGACAGACTAGAAGCATCGAAGGATCAACCCCTTGCCTTGAGGGCCAAAAACAAGCGCGCCGCGCTGTTGTACGCGGATGGGTCGTATCAAGACGCGCGACAGATATTGGACGCTATCGTCGCTGCGGATACGAGCAATGTTGACGCTTACATTCGCCGTGCGGCCTTGCACATCGATCAGGCCGCATACGACGAAGCGGTGGGCGATCTGCGCGCCGCCTTGGGCTATAATCCTGACGCTTTCAAAGCCTCGATTTTGATGGCGGCCGCGTTCGAACAGCAAGGCGAAACAGCCTTCGCGGAAGCCGAGCTCGTGCGCGCGTATGAGGCCAGCGGCAAAGAACCGGTGGTCGCGAGCGCGTTTGCAAAATTCTTGGTACGGAGTAAAAAACTGGAACGCGCCGAGCAAATCCTTGTCGGCGCGTTGGCGGCGCATCCGCGCAATCTCGAAACGCTAAGCCTGTTGGGGCGCGTGCGGCTCGATCAGCAAGACTGGCACGGCGCCCAGGAAGTCGCAAAGATCCTTCAGGCGCTCAATGCGGGAAATGCCGCGCCGGTCGCTGAAACCCTCCGGTTGAGCGCATTGGCGGGCATGGATGACTATGACGGGCTGATCGCCGCCCTGACAGCGCGCCCGGAATTTGCCCCGCTGGAAAGCCGTCCGCTCGCCGCGCTGACAGACGCCTATATTGAGGCGGGGCGCGCAACCGAAGCGATCAACACGCTTAAAAACGTTCTCTCATCGGACCCGGACAACTATGACGCGCGATTATTATTGGCGCGCGCGCATATGGCGACCAATGCTGAAGCCGCAGCTGAAGCGGCGCTCATCAATGCGACGGACGTCGATGCGTCTCGGATTGAAGCGTTCGGCGCGCTCTACAATCATTATATGGTGAAGGGCCGGCAGAAAGATGCAGCGGAGATCGTCAAAAAGGGACTTTCGGCTAATCCGCAAAGCGACGCCATGGGCGTTTTGGGCGCCGACTACTTGTTGAGCGTTGGAAACCGCGAAGCGGCCTTTACGCGTTATGAGGCGTTGTGGGCGCGCATGCCCAACGATCCGATCGTCGCGAACAACTTTGCAAGCCTCGCCGGCGAGCTCCGTACTGATCCCGAAACGGCCCAGCGCGCATTTGAAGCAGCGAAGATCTTAACGGATATTGATAATCCATATTTTCAGGATACGTTGGGGTGGGCGCATTACCGAATCGGTGAATACGCGACAGCAGGGGGGATCTTAGAAAAAGCGTCCGCGGGCGCGCCGGAAAATGGGGAGATTCTCTATCATCTAGGCGCGGCCAAAGTGGCGGCTGGAGATCTTGCTTCAGGCGCAGCGACACTGAAAACGGCGCTTGAAAAAGGCGGACAAGAGTTTCGATTTGCAGGTCAAGCACAAGAATTGCTTGAGGAAATCGAAGCGGGCGGGAATGAACTGTAAACTTTAACGCCGTCGCCGGGGGGCGACGGATGGGTCGGCAAAAATGTACGAAGAGTTTTTTGGATTAACCGAAAAACCGTTTTCCATCCAACCAGACCCGACGTTCTTGTATTGGGGACGAACGCACCGGCTCGCCTATGCGATGCTGGAATATGGCGTTTTGAATCACGCGGGCATCTCTGTGGTGACCGGGGAAGTTGGCTGCGGCAAGACGACGCTCGTTCACCGTTTGCTGGATCAGCTGTCCGATTCGCACACGGTTGCGTTGATTTCGAACATCCAACAAGGCCGAGGAGATTTGTTGAGCTGGGTCCTCATGGGCTTTGGTCAACCGTTCTCCGGCAAGTCTCATGTTGAGCTCTTTTCCGAGCTTCAGAACTTTTTTATCGCCGAATACGCCAAAGGCCGCCGTGTCGTTCTCATCATCGATGAAGCGCAGAACCTCTCCATGGACATGCTCGAAGAGCTGCGGCTTCTCTCGAATATCAATGCTGGCAAAGATCAGCTGCTCCAGTTGATCTTGGTGGGCCAACCCGAACTCAAAGACCAACTCAGCCGTCCGGAATTGCTTCAGCTCGCTCAGCGGGTGGGCTCCGACTTCCACCTATCGCCGCTTAGCGCCGAGGAGGTCGCCGACTATTTGTCGACGCGGCTCGCGATCGCCGGCTGCCGAGAGCACGTGTTCACGGATGAGGCGGTCGATCTGATCGCTCATCAATCAGGGGGCGTGCCGCGCGTAATCAACATTCTTGCTGATACGGCGCTGGTTTACGCATTTTCCGCTGGCGAGTTGCATGTCGACGCCGACATCGTTCGGTCGGTCATGCATGACAAATCTGAGTACGGCGTCTTCGGGCTGCCGTCGGGCGGCGGGGCAAGCCTCGCGCCAGCCCCTCAAAAAAAAAGTGAATTAGACAAGTTCGCCGACGAGAAACGGGGGCTGCGCGCCCGCGCGGCGCCCCTGCTGAAGTCTGTCCGTCGAAAAGGCGCGTCCGATGACGCCCAAGAGACGGACGCAGCGCCAGAGCCCAAATCTTCGCGGCCAGCAGCCTTTGCCGCGCGCGATGAGGTTGCGGCGGGCGCCGACGAGTCGACCCAGGTCGATCCTGAACCGGCCGGACGCGCCGATCCGATGCCCGAGCCAGTTGTCGACCCTGTCATTACCGTTCCCGACCAGTCGTCAAAAGACGACGCGCCGACGCCCAATCAAAACGATATTGCGGCCTTTTCTCCGCAGGCGGACGAAAATGAAGCCGATGCGCCCGCGCGCAACGAACAGAGTGAAAAGCCTGCCGTCGCCGCAGCGCTCGCCGCCAGCGACGAGACGGTTGCGGAACTCGAACGGCCCCAAGCAGCGATGGAGCCTGAAACCGCGACGGCGCCGGTGGTCCCCGACGTCATCGCAGAATCTGATCGAGAGAAGGTGCATTCGACGGCCGCTGTCTCTGAAGCGTCGGCGATCACGGGTGTGGTCGTCGTGGGACAAAACAAAGCCGTATCGCCCGCGGCGGCTATTCGCTCAGCCGGTGACGGTCGCGCTATCGTTTTTGTCGCAGTTGGCGCTGCGCCCGATGCTATCGCTGAGGCGCGCGACGCCGGCGCTATCGTTGTCGAGGGGTTGGAACGCACGCTGACGACTGGTGGTCGCGCGCGCAATGCGGGCTATCGACAGCTGAAGAAAATCGCGCCTCATGTGCGCTTTGTGCAGTTCATGGATGCCGAATGCGAATTGGCGCCCGAATGGATCGCCAATGCGGAAAAGTTCTTGGAGCGACGTCCAGAAGTCTCAGTGGTCGAAGGCCGCTATGTGGGCGATACCGACGACTTCCTGCCGCAACCGATGTCAGATGACGAAGAGGGCGGCGTATCAGAGCAGGAAGTTCAGTGTGCGGATGGTGGCTCAGTTCTTATCAGAGTTGAGGCATTTGAAGCCGCTGGCGGTTTTCGCGGCGATTTAATTACGGCGGAGACCGAAGATTTGTGCATCCGGTTGCGACGGCGCAATGGGTGTGTATGGCGCTTGGAAGACGCCATGGCGGTGACGCCTTCGGCGGAACGTACGCTGAGCGCGTTGTGGTCGCAAAGCTACCGCCGTGGCTATCAAAACGCCTACTGCGCGTCGATTTATGGCGGCCCGCCAGAGCGGCTGGGCCTTAGCGAGACGACCCAGTCAGCTTTTTGGGGTTTTGGCTTCCCGGCGCTGATTGCGGTGCTCGCGGTCGCCGCCGCTATCATCGGCGGCAACATGGCCCCGGCCATTCCCGCGGTCGTGTCGGCCGGGTCGGTCATCGCGTTGGGTGTTGCTGGCTATGTTGCGAAGGTCATTGCCGGCGCCGTTGCGCGCGGGCCCTTGAAGAGTGGATCGTGGGCGGCGGCATTAGGATCTGTCGCCAGCGCATTTGCCGAATTCTTAGGGATTTTGCGCTTTATGGTTGGCCGCAAACGCGTTCGTCGCACCGCTTAAGCGTCCCGCGGCGTCGGCGAGCTATAGACGCGCATCGCGCGGGCGAGGGTCGACATGATGCTCCTGATCATTGACGCAGCGCTTGTCATCGCTAGCGGCGCCTTATTGGCGTTGTCAGCGTTTCTGGCGTTGGAAGTCTTCGGCGCCTATCTTCGGAAGCGCGAAGCCGCCCCCGCAACAGCGCCGCGTGGGCCTGTCGCCGTCATTGTCCCGGCCCATAACGAAGCGGATATCATCAGCCAAACGCTTCAGTCCGTCTTACCGCAATTGCGCGACGGCGATCGTTTGATTGTTGTGGCGGACAATTGCACGGATGCAACCGCGTCGGTTGCGCGCGCCGCGGGCGCTGAAGCGCTTGAGCGACATGATGAGACGCGACGCGGCAAGGGATACGCGCTTCAATTTGCGCTTGATGCGATTGTCGACACCCCTCCGCATACGGTGCTTTTTATTGACGCTGATTGTCACCTTGAGGATGGCGCTCTTGAGTTGTTGACCGCGCGCGCGGAGGCGACAGCGCGGCCTGTGCAGGCAATGTACTTAATGAACGCGCCCGAGACGGCGCCGCCCAGCGTGTTGATCGCGGAGTTTGCGTGGGCCTTCATCAATGACGTACGGATGCGCGGCCTCGACCGGTTCTTTGGCGTCAGCCGCATCACGGGCGCAGGCTTCACGTTGCCATGGGCCATCGCAGAAAAACTATCGCTGGGCGCGGGCGAGATTGTCGAAGATCTCGCTTTGACACTAGACCTGACGTCTATGGGCAAGCCGCCGCTCATCGCGCCCGATGCGCTCGTCACGAGCACATTCCCGACCGACGAAGAGGCGCGCGTTCGACAGCGGGCGCGCTGGGAGCACGGATCGCGACGCCTCGCTGTGCGCCGCGCCGTTCCCGCATTTTTTTCCGGCCTAAAGTCAGGAAACTGGGCGCTGATGGGCTTGGCGCTTGATATCGCCATACCGCCGATTGCGCTGCTCGTTGCTGCGACGGGTGCAATGGTCATTTTATCAAGCGTTGTCTGGTTTTTAGGGGCGGGGACAAGCGCGCCGCTGGCCCTCGCTGCCGCGGTGCTCGCTGCGGGCTCTATTGTCGCAGGGTTTATCAAATGCGCTGATACGCGCCAGTCCGGGCGCTATCTGGAAGGCGCGAAGCGGTTCTTGATGACAAAATTTAGCGTTTATGGGGCTGACGGACGAAAATCCGCGCAAAGCTGGACGCCAACTCGCCGCAGCGAAAGCGAATCCGAAGGGTCATGATCCCATGGGCGGTAGGCGACGCCCTGCGGTAAAAGGGCCGATTGCGGTTTTCACTAAAGATTGACACCTATTTTGTATATGTACCCTCGCGACCCGCGTAACGCGTTGATTACTTTAAGGATGTGCGGACGATGAGCTATATCGAAGTCTCCGATTCGGCCTACGGCTTTTTCGACGTGAATGTTGTCAAAGAAAAAGGCCATGATCTTCACGACACTTTTGTGAACGCAGATCCTTTTCCCCATATCGTCATCGACGACTTCTTGTCGCCCGATATGTTAGAGGCTTGTTTAGAGGCGTTTCCAAAACCTGAAGAAACGCAGTCGCGCAGCTTCGATCGCGAGCAAGAACGCTTCAAAACGGAGTTCAAACCTGACTCCCTGGCGCCAAATCTGCGGTCGTTCTTCTATTCACTCAATTCGCGTCCGTTCATCCAGTTCCTGGAGAATATGACCGGCATCGATGGTCTGGTTCCCGATCCATATTTTATGGGCGGGGGCTTCCATGAAACCCGCCAAGGCGGCCATCTTGACGTCCATGTGGATTTCAATCTCCATCGCAAATTGGGACTTGAACGTCGGCTCAACCTGCTGATTTACCTCAATAAAGACTGGCATGATGATTATGGCGGATCCCTCGAATTGTGGGACGCCGACGTGCAAAATTGCGTGCATCGGGTTACGCCGAAATTCAACCGTTGCGTTGTTTTTGCGACTAGCGAGATGAGCTATCACGGCCACCCAACGCCAATCAGCCATCCGGACAATACGCCGCGCCGCTCGCTTGCCCTTTACTACTACACATCCACCTGGAACGACTCTAAACGCCGCCATACGACGACGTTTAAAGCCCGTCCTGGCACCCAGGATTCGGTGGATTGGCGCGTGAAGCGAAAAGAGATGCTTGACGATCTTTTACCGCCGATCGTCGTCCGCGGACTCAATAAGATTACGCGCCGATAATTCGCGTCGGATCGCCGAACGAACATTACCGCTTTGTTAGGCTGATAATCCGTCTGCGGTCGGTTCGTTATATAATCCCATAAACATTATGTAATTTGGCCGCCTGGGCCTTACTCTTTAGTCCTATGTCTTGCCGATTTGCTAAGGCGGGGCGGACGATTGGTACTAAAAAATCCGTAATCGTCGCAATTTTCCCTCACTATGGGAAAATTTGAAATACTCCCGCAAGTAATTGTTGCGTATGGAGCCATACCGTCGGTGCATGTCGCAATACTTTGCGTAAAGAGTAATTAGATCCTCAGCCGCTGATAGAGTACTGAGCGGTTGCAGTAGGAAAGCGAAGGTCGAGTATGGGTTTTGATGGGGATCCGAAGTCGAGCAATGGCCTTGCAGACGCAGTTGGCGTTGGGGACGCCCTGTCTGCGGCAAAGCTCGGATTAATCGGCGACAACCGCGCACAGAGCCGTAGCTCGCGCAAACGCGAAAAAGCCAAGCGCATGGCGCAAGCAAGCCTGCTTGGCCTCGCATTCGCCGCTGAAGCGTGTACTACGCTCGACAGCGCAGAGGATGCATTCACGTCCGGCTCGACCAGCGGTGGGTCAACATCTGGCGGTTCCACATCGGGCGGCTCAACGTCCGGCGGCGCTGTAACGCCTGGCGACGCAACAACGTCGGCGCAAAATGATCAGTTCGCCACCACCGGCGATTCGACAATAGATATTCCTGTTTCTGAAATTCTTGAAAATGACTCAGACAGCGCCGGCCGCTCGCTGCAGGTTGTGCGCGTCTTCGATGCGCAGAACGGCTCTGTTTCTCTGCAGAACGATGTGGTCGAGTTTACGCCCGATGACGGCTTTTCGGGCGTCGCGCAGTTTACATACGAAGTTGAAAATAGCGACGGCGAGATAACACAGGCGACGGTCGAAATCGAAATTGCGTCAGACCCAGTGCCGGACGCAACGACCACGCCCGTTGAAGACCCGATGGATGACCACTCGGGGGACGATCATTCGGGCCATGATGACGGCATGGGCGACGATCAGTCGATGGGTCACTCCGGCGATGATCATGGTACGGACGATGGCGTGAGCGGCGACGACTCGTCCATGGACCATTCGGGCCATGACGACGGTATGGGCGACGACGACTCCTCCATGGATCACTCTGGCCACGACGACGGTATGGGCGATGATTCGTCAATGGATCATTCGGCGCATGATCCGCATGCTCATGACCCTGCCTCCGATGACGGCGCCCATGTGCATCCCGACGACCCTTCAAAGGCCAGCGAGCATTCTGCGCTCATGGACCTTGTTCCGGTTAGCGAAGCAACACATGTCGCCGTCAACAATGGCTCATGGTTTGATGCAAGCACCTGGGCGGGCGGCGATGTGCCGACCTCTGGTGCGAAGGTTCACATTCCTCATGGTCTCACCGTTGAGTATGATGGCGAAAGCAATGCGTCGCTTTTCACCGTGCGCGTCGACGGCAAACTAGAATTTGCCACCGACAAAGACACCTTTATGGAGGTAGACACCTTCATCGTCGCGCCTTCTGGCGAGCTGGAAATCGGGACGATCAATAACCCGGTAGATGCGAATGTCAGCGCGGTAATTCAAATCGCGGACAATGGACCGATCGACGTTGACTGGGATCCGATGCTTTTGTCGCGCGGTTTGGTCAGTCACGGCGAAATCGAAATTCACGGCGCGGAAAAAACGTCTTTCTTGAAAGTACAGGTCAACGCGCAAGCTGGCGACACATCCATGACCTTGGAGTCGGCGCCCCAAGGGTGGCAAGTCGGCGACAAGCTGGTTCTCACAGGCACCGAGTTCGGCGACCCCTCTCGTTCGCCGGCGGGCAATCCTGGCTTCAATGAAGTCGAGACCCAGGATGAAGAGATTACGATTACCGGCATCAGTGGCAACACCATTCAGTTCTCGCCGCCGCTTCAGTTTGATCACGACACGCCACGCGATGATCTGAAGGCTTATGTCGCTAACTATTCGCGCAATGTCGTTATCCAAACAGAGAACGCCGATGATCTGCCGCCGTCCCAGCGCGGTCACACCATGTTCATGCATTCGAACGACGTCGATGTTCGGTATGCGGAATTTTCAGAGCTGGGCCGCACGGATAAATCCGAGCGGGCCTTCGATGTCTCGTCCGTAAACAACGTCGAGTCCGACACCAACATCAAAAGCCGATACCCGGTCCACGTGCACCGCGTCGGTGTTGATGATCAGGATTCCCCGGCAATGCTCGTCGGCAACACGGTTTGGGGCGCGCCCGGCTGGGGCATGGTGCATCACGACTCGCACGCTATCCTCGCAGATAACGCCGTCTATGAAGCCTTCGGTTCTGCATTCGTGTCAGAGACTGGCAATGAGACAGGGACCTGGTCCCACAACATCGCCATCAAATCTGAAGGCATCAGCTATAGCGGCACGCACAACATTCCGAAAACGGAAGCGGATGTGGATGCATTCGATTTGGGCCGCACGGGCGCTGGGTTTTGGATGCAAAGCCGCGTCGTTGAAGTGGTCGACAACGTTGCCGCGAGCACGCCCGGCGGCCAAGCCTTTGTTTATTTCCATCGCATGCCCGACGAATTTGAAATCGATATCGACGTGGATACCGCGCCGCAAGCGGAGAGCTTACGCTATATCGACTCTCAGATGGACCGCGCCAACATCTCACTTTTTGAAGGGAACGAAGCGCTAACGTCGAATGTCGGTTTGATGGTCGTGAAGGGTAATCCTGAGCAGCGCCATGATATGCGCTCGGTCATTGAAGACTTCACCGCTTGGGAAGTGCGTGCGGGCGTCCTGGTAGAGTACACAGCGCATTACACGTTCCACGATCTGGATTTGGTTGGCGCTGATTCGCGATTTGAAACGCTCGGCGTCTACTTCTCCGGCACGTCGGTTGATATGGTCGTCGAAGACTCAACGATCGATGGCTTCGATATCGGCGTCCGTTCGAAAGATAGCGCTGCGTTCGGCGCCGGACAATTTGACGGCGATTATCAACGCTTCCTGATTGACGTCACCATGCTCAACAATGGGCAAGACTATAAAGACGAGACGGGCGGGTTCACGCGCGTCTTATCCAGCGATGATTTGGTCAATCAAGCTTTGTCGTTTGAGTCGCTTGTGGCGGACTTCATCGCCGCGCCTGAAAACGCCGGCAGCAATATCGAACTGAACGGCGTTAAAAGCGATGCGCTGGGCGACATCGAAGTCTCGAATGCTTGGGACACAGCTGCGTACTGGGAAAACTCAATCCAAGGCGCGATTGACGCTGAAGGGTATTGGACGCTGGATGACGGCACCTATGTCACGGCCGTCGAACGCTATTTCCAAGATCGCGTGACGTCTGAAGTGATTAAGGAATCGACTTTCATCTCGTTCAAGACGAAAGACTATTCCATTGGCAACGCTGATTATCATGGGCAGCTCGATCTTTCGAGCGACGCGCCGAACACGTCGAACGACTCGGCCACCGTATCGCGCAATGGCTCGGTCGTGATTGATGTTCTGGCAAATGATTCAGATCCGGACGGCGATCCCTTGAGCGTCGACGGCTTCTTGCATCCCGCTCATGGCAGCGTATCGGTGAACAGCAACGGAACAGTGACCTACACTGCTGACCCCAACTATGTCGGCCAAGATGATTTCACCTACTGGGCCGAGGATGACATGGGCAACATGACCTCGGCGCTGGTCACGGTGACGGTTGAAGCTTAGGTCGATCCCTGTCGCTGGCTCATTATTCGGCCAGCGGACCACTCCTGCAAAACGCTCTCGTCGTCCTCGGCGGGAGCGTTTTGTTGAGCGGCGTGTTCGAATTCCACAGGCTCGCTTAACTTCGCGAACGCCCAGACAGCCGCGCCCCGAACAAGCGGGCTGTCGTCCGTAAGACGCGTGCGGACTTTATCGAGTAGAGACGGATCACGCGAATTGCCGAGCGCGATCATCACATTGCGTAAGAAGCGATCACGCCCGGTGCGTTTGATGGGCGATTTGGTAAAGAGCGCGCGGAACGCCGCGTCGTCAAGATCGGCAAGATCGCTAAGCGATGGCGCGCGCAAATCGTCTCGCGCTTGGAACGCGCTCTCGCGGGATTTCTCCGCGAATTTGTTCCAAGGGCATACGGCTAAACAATCGTCGCATCCATAAATTCGATTGCCCATCGCTTCACGAAATTCGTGCGGAATGGGCCCGCGATGTTCAATGGTGAGATAAGAAATGCAACGTCGCGCATCGAGCTGATAGGGCGCGGGGAACGCGTTGGTGGGGCAAACGTCTAGACACGCACGACAGGATCCGCAGTGATCTATGTCTGGCGTGTCGACGGGAAGCGTGAGCGTTGTGAATATGGCGCCGAGAAAAAGCCAAGAGCCGTAATCATCTGAGACAAGGTTCGTGTGCTTGCCCTGCCACCCCAAGCCTGCAAGCCCGGCGAGAGGTTTTTCCATAACCGGCGCCGTATCCACAAAGACTTTCACATCGCCGCCGGCCTTATCCGCGATGAACCGCGCGAGGGCTTTTAGGCGCGTTTTGATGACGTCATGATAGTCCTTGTTTTGGGCGTATACGGATATTGCGCCCGCGCGCGGTTCTTGGAGAATATCTAGCGGGTTGCGGTCCGGGCCGTAATTCGCGCCCAGGACAATGACGGATCGGGCGTCGGGCCAGAGTGATTGCGGTTGCGCGCGTTCCTGCGCACGGGTCTCCAACCACGCCATGTCGCCATGGCGTTTTTCTTGTAGAAATGTGGTTAATTTCTCGCCTGTGGCCTGCGGCAACTGCGCTGGCGCGATCCCAAGCGCATCGAACCCCAGCGCTGCCGCGCGCTCGCGGATATCATTAACCAACGCTGATGTCGCCTTATCATTCACGCCTGTGCTCGCCAGCTCTCCTGCGCGGATTTTCGTTGTTGCTCCGTAGCGTAAATTGGTCGCTGCACAAACAACGTTAATGCGCCAGTTCGCCTAATCGGGGAATTGTGCGCACGCGAGACGCTTTTCGGCAAATCCTTTGCATCGCTCACCGCGCAGGATACGGGACCGCTTCGTAATGGCACAGCGGTCGTGGTGAATTTGAGTGAGACGCTTATGACTGTCATTGATGCAGAAGCGACATTGGTAGACGACTTCGCGTGGCGCCGTCCGGCGCCGTTCGCGCGGCGCGCGGGGATCGCTCTGTACTCCTGGCAGGATCCAAGCTGGTCATTCATTTGGTCTATTATTCTTGCGATGCCGTTCATTATCGCCGCATTTTGGGCGCCGGCGCTGCTCAGCCTAACGCCCACCATCGACATCATCGCGCCCATTGCCGAGGCGCGCGCGGTGAAAGCCGGCGAGGCGTCGCTTGCCGATCAAGGTGCGCCGCTCTTCCTTGTCCTGTTGATGGCCGGGGATATTTTCGCTGACGCCCCAGGGCGCATTCACTTGCTTGCGAAGGCCCTAGGCGCGACGCTTGTCGCCTATCCGCTCGCCTATTTTGTGTCAACGCGACTGCCATTGGTTCAAGCGTCCATGCTGACCGCTGCGATCACCGCGAGTGTGGCCGCGCCGTTTGCAGGATCGGCAGAGCTCGCGCTCGCCCTATTCCTTGTCTGCGCTATCTGTTTTATCTCCGGTTCCGCCGACAAATCGCCAGGTCGCGCCCGCGGCGAAGGGCTGGCTGCAGGCGTTGCGCTTTACGCGCTTTGGCTTCTCAATCCCGTTTTTGCATTGGCGGGCATTGCCGTATTGTCCGCATGCCCATTTTTATCGACCGGCGGCGGCCTCTGGCGGTATGCGACAACACTTTTCGCATTCGCTTTGTTTGGGGGGCTTGCGGAGTATTTGGCGCCTGGAATTAATCTAGCGCGCGCAGATGCCGCCTCGGGCGTGCTAACGCTGGCGACAGATTTTGCCGGCTCGGAAGGCGCGATTGGTGTTGGGGGCGTGGCGGTGAGTGCGATCGTAGTGATCGCCACCGCCGCGATATTTGGCGGGCGCGAGCATGTGCGCGGGTGGCTCACCGCAAGCGTGCTCGGGCTCTTGGCGTTCGCTTGTGCGCGTCTGGTTGGGGCGAGCGCCATACCGGCGCTGATCGTTGCCGCGGCGATCGCTTGTTTTTCTGTCGCGTCGCCATTCTACGACGGCATATTCCGAAATCATGACCGCGCAAGCGTTTCGGCCGCGTTGTCGGCCGGCGCGCTGACGCTTTTTTGGACCGTCGCAATCGTTGTCCATGCGGGTGGTCAATTCGCGCTCCAGCATCGCGCGGCGACAGAAGCGCAAGAAGATATCCGCACAGAGCTTGCGCTGGTCCAGCCAGGCGGGCCGACAATCGCCCGTTGGGTCGAAGAAGGTCGGTTTTCAACGCCCGAAGCGCGCCAGCTCTTCGCGCTGGCGCCGATTGATCAGTCCGCAATGCTTTTAGAGGCGGCCGCGCGCGCGCGACCGATCGCCGCCAAAGGCCATAAAGTCGCGATCCTCACCGGCGCTGATACGGCGTGCGTGATCGCGGATGACCGCGACTGCCTCGCCGACGGTCCGACGGCCGCTAACGCCGCGAAAGTTGTCTTTGTTCCGCGGCTCGACTTCGATGATCGCGCCGCCGAAGCCAAAGGGCGCAGCGAGGCGCTCCTTATCACCGAATTCCGCCTAGCTGAGAAAACAGCGTTGTGGGAGATCTGGATCCGGCGCGGCCAGGGGGAATTGGCGGATATTTTCGTCGCGCCATAGCGCACGTGCTCATCCAGCCGCCCGACGCGGGCCCCGTCGGGGCTATATCGCTGAATTTATAATTCTCTCCTTATCTTCGTCGTAGCGCTCGTGACCCAATCGGCGAGTGCAAGACCGAATTAGCGACACGACAAAGCGTTACCGCTCATGCATATGCGTCTCTGGTATCGGAAATCTCCCACGCATAGAGATGGCTATGAACACGTTGCTCAAATGGACGATCGCGCTGTTGATGGCGGTGACTTTATTTCGAGTACAGACGATATTCTTTTTGCCGACCCTAGAGCTGTTTGACGGCATATCGCCGAATGGGTGGCTGGGGCCATGGCTGAGCGATTTCATTCTCGGACTGTTGGTCTTGCCGATGGTTTTTTTGTTTTTGACCCGAAGAGGTCCGCGCATATGGGGTATTCTCGTCGCCTATAATTCAGTTGGCGCGTTCGACTATTCGCAAGGGCTTGTTGCGCAATACGTTTCCCCCATGCCTGAGGAGATGGCCTCAGCGGCAACCGTATATGGCGGGATTGGCTTTTTCATGGTATGCCAAGTGATCGCTATTGCGTTGATGTTTCGTCAGGACGTAACAACCCATTTCCATCGCTGAATTTCTATATTCGGTGATCGGCGCGGTATTCCATCGGTGTTTGCCCGAACCATTTTCTAAATGCGCGATGGAATGACTTTGGATCTTTGAATCCGACCATGTTGGAGATCTCTACGACGCTAAAGTCGCTCTTAGTCAAATACCGGGTCGCGAGATCCGAGCGGACGCGGTCGAAAATCTGTTGGAAGGTGAAGCCTTCCGTCGATAGCCGCCGTTGAAGAGTGGATCGACTGGTTCCCAGTTGACGACAGATAGCCTCAACATGCGCCTCACCACCATATAACGCGGTTCGAATCGCCGTTTCGACCTGGATGTTGAAGGCGAGATCGTGGTTTCGACCGAGAAGCTGGCTGTTCAGATCAAGTTCAATTTCGCGCCAAATCTTGGTGTTCTCTGAGATGAAGGGTCGAAACATATCATGTGCGGTGAATTCTATGCTGCAAATCCGCGCGACGCCCGGGGTGATGCCGAAATAAGCCGCTGCAATCGCGCCGTCCATGACCCCTGACGGAAACGCAATGCGTTTTGGCGTTAAATGCCTCGCTGAATGGCTGCGCGCTTTTTCAACCATGAAAACAGCGAACGGAATGACCATCGAGGCTGGAAGTTGAATGTTGTCGCCTTCTGAAAGAATGTCGACCTTTAAGCTCCGCTTCGTCTGTTCGATTCGAAGGACAATCGGTCCGAATATGGCCTTGTAGCGTGCAAACCGTTTCAGTCCTGTCGCAAGATTTGGCGCGCATGAAAAGGCGAGAAAAACAGGAATGACAGGTCCGTTGGCCATCATTCGACCCAAAAAGATCGGATCGTAAGTGTCCCCGGCGGCGTCAATTATCGACTCCCAAATTGTGATGAAGTCCTTATCCGAAACGCCATAATCGACCGTTTCGCGCGCCTCGTCCGTAAGCGGCGCTCTTGATAAAACACGATCAAAGTCGGCGCCAAGAATTGGACAAGCTGCGTTTTTCAGGATCGCTATCGAATAGCTGTGCACGCTCATGCTTTCAGGATAGCAGCAGACGGGCCGGCTTGGGATGCCCACACAAAGGACGGTTGAGCCCTCGAGTTCATTTGTGAGATTTTGAGCTGAAGCCCACTGCAAGTCTACGCCAATACGCATATATCGGGGTTGATCAATAGAACGCCCGCTTGCCGCGCTTACAAGTGAAATCTATTGACCGGCCTGGGTCAGGCCTTACCGGCGCCCCAAGCGATGAAATAGGGATTATCGAACCCGCGCTCTTTTTTGCCGTAGGCGAGGGGTTCATCCTCCGGATACGTCCTAACGGCGCCGCCGGCAGCCGACAGCACCGCGTGGGCCGCGCCCGTATCCCATTCCATGGTGCGCCCGAAACGCGGATAAACATCGGCCGCGCCCTCAGCAATCCGGCAGAATTTTAGCGATGAACCGGCCGCCGCAAAGTCTTTGAGCTTGAGGGTTTCTAAAAACGCATCGGTCTCGGGCGTGCGATGCGACCGGCTCGCCATGGCCACAAGGTCTTGTTCGGGCACGGGACGCGCGCTGATCGCCGCCCGTGTTCCTAGCGACCCGTCCTTTGCGATATCTTGCGCCCAGGCTCCAGCGCCCAGCGCGCCCGCGTAGAGCCGTCCCAACGCCGGCGCAAAGACAACGCCGAGCACGCTTACGCCATCACGGACAAGAGCGATGTTGACGGTGAATTCGCCGGTCTTGTTGACGAACTCCTTCGTGCCGTCCAACGGATCGACGAGAAAAAACTCCGCGCCGAGTTCGGGAATTTTACCTTCCGAGGCGGCCTCTTCCGCGAGAACTGGGATCGCCGGCGCAACCTTTGAGAGTCCTTCGAGAATAATTTCTTCACCGAGACGATCTGCCTCAGTTACGGGCGAATCGTCGCTTTTGGTCTGCGCTTCAAAGTCGGAATGATATATCTCAAGCGCTTTTTCGCCCGCTTTTAAAGCAATTGCGCTTAATTGTTCGAGGAGCGCCTCGTCTGTATTGATATCGGCTGTCATCTGATCGACATGCATGAAGATTAACTCGCGTGCAAGGTAGCGTTCGCCGCAGTTGTCAATTCAGCGAAACGCGACAATCGTAAAGGCTGCGGCGTGTTTCGGCATAACGCCGGATGCGGGGAAAATGTCGTGTATAATCCACCCTTCATCGGCAAGGCGGTTGAGTTGATCTTGTAAGGCGGCGGCTGCGGCTTTTCCCAACGCGCGTTCGTCGGCAAAAAGTCCCAACGGCGCGTCAGAGGCGTCGCGCCAGGTAACGTGAAATGCAGCAAACTGTTTCGACATGATACAGACGTTCTTGCTGAACTGTAATAATATGGTGTTCAACCTTCGCTTTACGCAAAGCTTGCGCCGGGCCAAGACAAGCGAAGAGATTGAGCGCGAAACGAAGGCGCACGCTAGACGTGCAAAATAGCGATTATTTACGGCATTTTTTAAGCATTTTGCTTGAAGTTAGGGTCGACCCACGGGGGCTGTCGCGTAATGGCTGAGACGAGACTAACAAATGTAGACGATCTTGGAGGCGAGGGCGTTAAGCGCCGGGGCCCGATCGCGCGCGCGCTGTTCGGCGACATTGTACAGTTTGCGGACTTTGTTCTCATCATCTCCACATCCGTCGCGGTTGCGTTAATTTATCATGTGCTCATTTTGCGCACGCCGTTTGAATTTCATTTTTATGCAGCGGCGGGGATTTTTGGCGCAACGGGACTGACCGCGCTTTTGCGCCGTGACGATTATTACGATTTCGATCAACTTCTTTCGCCCACAGGAATGCTGCGTCCGATCCTGTATCGGTGGGTGTTAGTCGTCATGGGACTGATTGCTTTTGGCTTCGCGCTCAAGATCTCAGACAATTTTTCGCGTGTTTGGTTGTTCGTTTGGTCGCTCGCGGCGATGAGCGCTATGGCGGGTGCGCGGTTCGCGGCCATGTCGATTTTAAAAGCCATGAGCAAAGAGGGCGGCGCCTTCGCGCGCCGCGTTGCGGTGGTTGGCGCGACGCCCCTTGCCGCGCAATTTGTAGAGCATGTCCGTCGACGCACGGCGGGTGTTTCGATTATCGGAACGTTCGATGCAGGCGGCGCGAACGGATGCGATGCGCCGTCATCGCCATTTGTCGGTGATTTGGTTGCCCTTGAGGTGGCCGCGCGTCACGGCGAGATTGACGACATCATCATCGCCGCAGACCCAGATAGTCGCGCGGATATGGATCGCCTCATCAGCCGTCTGTCGGCCTTGCCTGTTTCAATCTCGATTTGTCCAAACGAACACTGGCTGCACCATACCGGCGGCGCCATTTCAGAAATCGGCGGCGCGTCCGTTTTGTCTCTTTACCGGCGACCTCTAGAGGGCTGGGGCGGCGTCTTCAAAACACTCGAAGACTGGATCTTGGGGTGGCTGTTCTTACTGGCAGCTGCGCCCATCATGCTCGCCGTGGTCATCGCCATCAAACTTGAAGGCAAAGGGCCAATCTTCTTCACCCAGAAGCGCCATGGGTTTAACCATGCGGTCTTTAAGATCATTAAGTTCCGGACCATGACGGTTGCCGAGGACGGTGATGAGATCACTCAAGCGGTGAAGAATGACCCGCGCGTAACACGGGTTGGCAAATTCCTGCGCCGCTACAGCCTTGATGAGTTGCCCCAGCTTTTTAACGTCATCCTCGGCGATATGTCGCTGGTCGGCCCGCGCCCGCACGCCATGGCCCATAACCATAAATATGCGCAGACAGTGGAGAACTATTCAGGTCGCCACAAAGTTAAACCCGGCATCACTGGATGGGCGCAGGTTAACGGTTTTCGCGGCGAGACGTCAGAAAACCAAATGATGGAACAGCGCGTTCATTTCGATCTCGCGTATGTGGACAATTGGTCCATATGGTTTGACCTCAAAATCCTCTTTATGACCTTTTGGGCGGTGGTGTTTCCGAAGAACGCCAATTAAACCGGAGTTGTGTAGCGTATTCGGCGGCTCTCTCTCCGGCCGCCTTTAAGAACCCCAGAATAGGATTTTGCCATGCGCGTGACGATGATTGGCGCCGGTTATGTTGGACTGGTTTCCGGCGCTTGCTTCGCCGATTTCGGCCATCAGGTCGTTTGTGTCGACAAAGATCGCTCCAAGATCGACAAATTATTGAATGGCGAGATCCCCATTTATGAGCCGGGTCTCGAGCAGCTCGTCGCCGAAAATGTAAAGGCCGGTCGCCTTTCTTTCAGCGACGACTTGGCGGCCTCAACGCCCGAAGCGGAAGCGGTCTTTATCGCTGTTGGGACGCCGTCTCGCCGCGGCGACGGCTATGCCGATCTCACCTATGTCTATAAAGCGTCCGAAGAAATTGCCGATCATATCAACGGCTATACAGTCGTCGTGACGAAATCCACGGTGCCCGTGGGCACCGGCGCCGAAGTCGCCGCGATCATGCGCAAGCGCCGTCCCGACGCCGAATTCTCCGTGGTTTCCAATCCGGAATTTTTGCGCGAGGGCGCGGCGATTGACGACTTCAAACGTCCCGACCGGGTGGTTGTGGGGACTGAGGATGAGCGCGCCAAGAAGGTCATGCGCGAGCTCTATCGGCCGCTCTATCTTAACGAAACGCCGATCGTCTTCACCAATCGCGCGACCTCAGAGCTCATCAAATACGCCGCCAATGCGTTTCTCGCGACCAAGATCACGTTCATCAATGAGATGGCGGATCTATGCGAGAAAGTTGGCGCGAACGTCCAGGAAGTCGCCCGCGGCATTGGCTTGGACGGCCGGATCGGCGGCAAATTTCTCCACGCAGGCCCCGGCTATGGCGGCTCTTGCTTTCCCAAAGACACGCTTGCGCTGGTCCGCACCGCCCAGGACGCCAATGCGCCCACGCGCATCGTTGAAGCCGTCGTCGACATTAACGATGATCGCAAACGAAAAATGGCCGATCGGGTGATCGAGGCTTGCGGCGGATCAATCGACGGGAAGAAAATCGCCGTGCTCGGGCTTACCTTCAAACCGAATACGGATGATATGCGCGATGCGCCGTCTTTAGACATCATTCCGGCGCTCCAAAATGCGGGCGCGCGGGTCGTCGCTTATGACCCGGTCGGAATTGACGAAGCCAAGCCGCATTTCGAAAACCTCGATTATGCAGAAGGACCCTATGAAGCCCTGGACGGCGCGGACGCCGTGGCGATCGTGACGGAATGGGATGAGTTCCGGGCGCTGGATCTCGATCGCGTCAAAGAGCTTCTCAACGCGCCTATCATGGTCGATATGCGTAATATTTATCGGCCCGAAGAGATGGCCGAGAACGGCATAGAGTATATTTCGATTGGCCGACCGCAGCCTGCGTCTGAATAAGAGACCCTAGGCGGCGCGCAATTTATCCAGGATAGAGGATTGGGGCGCCGCGTTGGTTTGATCGCGTTTTGGGGCGTCTATATTCAGTCGCGCGCGATGCAAAAGATCATCGGTCACCATGGGCGCTTCGCTTTTGAAAAGCGTGCGTCCCGCATCGTCCACAAACAACACGTAGAATCCATCTTCCGCATTCAGCGCATGGCGCAGCAGGGATGGGTCAAGCCAATCCATCAGCTCGCCATTCTTGCGCGGCGTGTCCTCGCCGTAAATCTCCATGACCGCAACATCATCGCGAATGAGCGCGGGGATCGCAGGCTTAAGAAGACGCCGCTGCATGCGGCAGGCGGGGTGATTGGCGCTCGGTCCGATCAGAAACAAGGTTTTGCGCGGCGAAAACTTTTTCACCGGATCAACCTTGCGCAAATGCTCGTTGAGTTCGGGGATCAAATTCGGCCGAAAGGACGCGACCGCTGCAATGAACCCGAAAATCAGGCATGTGGCGATGATGAAAAATGAAAGGCCCATAATCGTCTATCGATACCGCAGAGTGTTTGCCGACCCATTAATGCCGATACAAGATGATATGCAATCACGGCGCCATCTGTCTGCTTGGCGTTTCGCCAATAAGATGCGCCCGTGGTCCGAAACGCGTTAACAGTTGTTAACGATTAAGGGGTCATACCCCTAATAAACGTCCTTAGGCAAATTCTTTCGCCATGCCACAAAATTGGCGATGCCTTGTTTCAAAGGCGTCTTGGCTTCGAACCCAAGATCTCGTTTTGCTTTCGAAATGTCAGCCCACGTTCGTTTCACGTCGCCGGACTGCATCCCACGCATTTTTTTATTCGCCTCAATGCCGAGCGCTTGTTCCAAGGTCTCGATGAGCGTCATGAGCGCTTCTGGATGATCGCCGCCTAAATTGTATACGTTGTGATGACCGTCTTTTTCACCGGGCGGACGATCCAAAGCGGCGATAACGCCGTCAACAATGTCGTCAATATAGGTGAAATCGCGTCCCATATCGCCATGGCCAAAGACGTCAATGGGCTCGCCTTTCAG
>JBCDBM010000032.1:0-20645 GCA_039183665.1 Pseudomonadota bacterium
AACGCCCCCGAAAGATTTGCCATGGGACAACGCCTACATTCCAAACCTAATTCTTCGAAGCATTGCGTCTGAGTAGCTGGCTGCCCTGAGCGGCGCGCAATCGCTCTAGTCGTCTTTAATTCTGCCCCATTTTTTCTCCAAGCGAAAAACCTCTGGGAATCCGATCATTTCGCTAAATTCATCAAAGCTGAACAGCGGAATTTCGGGCGAGATAGACGTTCCTTCGGTCTTTAAATGGTTGAGCGCTTTCTCGATCGCGAAACTAGCCGCTAGGCTCGTAAGCGCCGGGAAGATTGCGATTTGATACCCGATATCGGCCAATTCCGAAGCCGGACGAATTGGCGTCTTCCCCCCATCCGCCATATTGACGAGCATCGGTTTCTTGATCGCAGCGCAGGCTTCGCGCATCTCTTGCTCACTTTCTAGAGCTTCAATGAACACGATATCAGCACCGGCCTCGTCATAGGCAACGCCGCGCGCAAGCGCACTTTCAAATCCTTCAGGCTGCCGCGCATCCGTCCGTGCAATGATCAGCGTTTCGGTGGGATTGGCGCGCGCCTCACACGCAACGCGTACCTTGTCGGCCATTTCAGAGGTTTCGATCACTTGCTTGTAGGGCACATGACCGCACTTTTTTGGAAACTCCTGATCTTCTAGTTGTATCGCAATGGCGCCGGCTTGTTCATATCCCTGCACGGTGTGGTGAACATTCAACAGTCCGCCAAACCCTGTGTCGGCATCAGCAATGACGCTTGCGCTAGAGGTCTGCGCCAGCAAGCGCACGCGTTCAACCATTTGCGTGTAAGTCGTAAGACCGACATCTGGCAATCCGTAGATCGCCGCGCTTGACCAGTAACCCGAATAGAATACGAAATCGAAACCAACCTTATTGGCGATAGTCGCCGCGATCAAATCCGGCATTCCCGGCGCTACGATAAAGTCGCCTCGGTTCAAGGCGTCCCGCAAACTAGGTTTCGATTTCGTCATGATTTTGTCCTGTGTTTCTCAACACCAAAAACTTTCAACTCATTCTTGCTGTGCGAATGTCGGAGTAGACTAGCGAACGGGGTTATCCCCAATGCACCGGCATTAGGATGCCGATGATTGCACCACGCCCTCGCTAATGAACTGCGATATCGTCTGTGCGGAATAGTCCAAAGAGCTCAACACCTCTTCAGTGTGCGCGCCAATTTCCGGTGGATTGAGCCGCAGTGCAGGCCGTTCGCCGTCGAAAGACACGGGTAAGTTCGGCAACACTGTTTCGCCGCCGCCGGGGATTTTGACTTCTAGCAAGCCGCCCGACGCAGCGAGATGAGGATCGGTCATCATGTCCTCTGGTTTCGTGATCGGAGCAAACGGCAGACCCGTTTCTTCCAACCGAGCCATCAGCGCGTCTTTCGACATTTCCGAGAATATCGCCTTTATTCTTGGGATAATTTCTTCGCGCCTCGCCACGCGGTTATTGTTTGCTGCGAGCGTTTCATCTTGCGCCCAGTCCGTGAGGTCAAATGCGTCGCAGAAAGCGCGCCACTGGCCATCGGAAACGACGCCAACAAAAACCTTTTCACCGTCCTGTGCGTCGAATACGTCATAGATTGCCCACGCAGACACGCGGGCTGGCATCGGCGCGGCCGGTGTTCCGGTTACAGCGTATTGGGCCATGTGTTGACCTACAAAAAACGCTGTCGTTTCAAACAAAGAAGCGCTCACATGGGCGCCGCGACCACTGGCATCTCGCTCGCGCAATGCAGCAAGCACAGCCAACGCGCCAAACATGCCGCCGGTGACGTCAATCACCGATGAGCCAGCTCTTAAGGGACGTCCAGGCGGCCCGGTCATATACGCTAACCCGCCCATCATTTGAGCGACTTCATCAAGCGCGGTTCGATGATCATAGGGGCCGGGCAAAAACCCTTTTTCCGAACAGTAAATCAAGCCAGGGTTTGTTTGCGATAGGGCGTCATAGCCAAACCCAAGCTTGTCGAGCGCGCCAGGGCGAAAGTTCTCGATGAATACGTCCGCTTCATCGATAAGACGGTGCGCAATCTCGCTGCCGGATCGGGATTTCAAATCGACCGCAATACTCTTCTTGTTGCGGTTATACATGGCGAAATAGCCGGCGCCGGCGCCCTTTAACCGCCGTGTTTTATCGCCGCCAATCGGCTCAACTTTGACGACCTCGGCGCCCAGATCGCCAAGCATTAAGCCTGCCGCGGGTCCCATCACCATATGCGTAAATTCAACGACTTTGACGCCCGATAGCGGCTTCGGATAAACCATTAAAAGCGCTTTCCTTTTTGGTTTTCTTCTATCATACCGCTTGCGCATCGCCAGACCGCTAGGCGAGCATCACCGAGAGGCGATTAAAAGTGCGAATGTCTACGGATAGTGTTCTTATAAGCGAAGTCGGTCCGCGCGACGGGTTGCAAAACTGCCGCGCTGTTATGCCGACGGACGAAAAAAAACGCTTAATCGACGCGCTCGCCGCTGCCGGTCTTACCGAGATAGAAGTTGGGTCTTTTGTATCCCCAAAGTTGTTGCCGCAGATGGCGGATACGGGGGAAATTGTTCGCCATGCACGGCGCATTCCTGGCCTTACGGTCGCGGTGCTCGTGCCGAATAGAAAAGGCGCAGCGCTCGCGCTGGAAGCAGGCGCGCATAAACTAACGCTGCCGCTTTCTGTTAGCGAAACGCACTCGATTCGAAACATTAACCGTACGCATGCGCAAGTTCTTGAAGAGGCGCGGTCGATTGCCGAGCTCATCGGGCAAGCGCCAAAGGAGCGCCGGCCCCATTTTGAGGGCTCGCTATCGACGGCATTCGGATGCACGATTGAAGGACCAATTCCTGAACCAATAATTCTAGGGCTCGCAGAAAGTTTGGTGGCCGCGGGATGCGACGAGGTCGGAATATCCGATACCTCCGGATACGCGGACCCAGCTTCAATTAAACGTCTAATTCGTTCTGTCAGACGTGTGATTGGCGACGACAAAGTAACGGGCATTCATTTGCACAATACGCGCGGGCTTGGGCTGGCAAATGCTTACTCGGCGCTGGAAGAAGGGATAACCGCATTCGATTCGTCTATTGCCGGACTTGGCGGGTGTCCGACTGCACCAGGGGCAAGCGGCAACGTCGTCACAGAGGATCTCGTATTCATGTTTGAATCCATGGGCGTGAAAACTGGCGTTGACTTGGATAAACTTGTTGCGGCGAGGGATATGCTCGCCAGATCGTTGCCTGACGAGCCGCTTTATGGACTTTACGCGGGCGCCGGTGCGCCAATCGGCTTTGCCGGTGCGGCAATTGCCGGGAGCGCCGGGCAATAAGGCGCGATGTTCCGAAGGTCGGGCAAATGCTATGGGATATTCGTTCAGCCGATCTTGGCATTCGATAATCAATACTTCAGTACCGGAGTGATAGGGAATGTGCGTCAAGGTCGCGACCGATGCGCGGTTTGATTTTAGCGTCGACGTTCTTGTTGTCGGCGGCGGCGCATGCGGATTATCGGCGGCGCTCGCTGCGGCAGACGAGAACGCATCGGTGCTGTTGTTGGAACGCGATCCTAGTCCAGCCGGGACGACTGCGATGTCGACCGGCCTCATACCGGCGGCGGGAACGCCTGAACAAGCCGCTGAGAATATTCCCGACACGCCGTCGGTTTTCGCTGCCGATATTCTCAAAAAGGCCGGCGAGAAGGTTAATCAGCGTGTTGTGGAACGCCTAGCGGAAGAGTCCGCCGAGACGGTCCACTGGCTACAGAATAAGCATCGGGCGCCGTTATCGCTGGTCGATGGGTTTTTGTATCCGGGGCACAGCCATCGACGAATGTATGGAACGCCAAATCGGACTGGCTCTGAGCTCATTGCCGCTCTTGTGGCGGCTGGCAACAATGCGGGTATTGATATTCTTGTAGATTCGTATGCTGACACACTCATTGTGGATGGCGACAAAAAGATCTGCGGGATCGAATTTCAAAGACCTGATGGCGCCCGCGAGACAGTAGGGTGCAAAACGCTCATTATTGCGACCTGTGGGTTTGCCGGCAATGCGGACTTGGTTTCGCAGTGGATGCCTGAAATGACAGGCGCCGTGTTTCACGGTCATCCGGGGGCGGACGGCTCAGCAATCATTTGGGGCGAGGCCTTGGGCGCGGCGCTCGGCGATATGACCGGCTATCAAGGACATGGCGGGCTCGCCTACGGGCATGGGGTGCCGATCCTTTGGCCGACAATTATGCAGGGCGGTTTCCAAGTGAATAGGCGCGGAGAGCGCTTTACAGATGAGACCCTAGGCTATTCAGAACAAGCCGCGAAAATTCTTCAGCAGCCAGAGGGCGCCGCATGGACCGTATTCGATGAACGCATCGAAAAAATAATGATGCAGTTCGACGATTATCAAGACGCGCTTCGCGCCGGCGCTGTTAAAACAGCTCAGAGCATTGATGAGCTTGCCGTTGCTGGCGGTGTCTCAGCGGAGATGCTGCGCGGTACATTCGCTGAAATCGAGCAATGCGCGAGCCGTGGCCAGAACGATCGGTATGGCCGGTCGTTCTCGCGGGAGCATCTATTAGCGCCGCCATTCCGGATCGTTCGCGTTTCAGGCGCGATTTTCCATACGCAGGGCGGCCTTGAAGTTAATGAAGACGCGCGTGTTGTCGACAACACGGGCCAAGCCTTCGTAAATCTGTTTGCCGGTGGCGGGGCCGCGAGAGGCGTATCTGGTCCGAGCGCGTCGGGATACATCGCCGGCAATGGTTTGCTGACTGCAACCAGTTTAGGCAAGATCGCGGGCCGCAATGCAGCGCGACAGGCCCTGCAATGAGGGATAAGACGAATGGATAATGCAGACGGACTAAGCGTTTCAGAAGAAGTACGATGGGCCGCAAAGAAAGCGCTGGATCCAAAGTTGGCGCAACGCGGGCGCGCGAGTTTCGATTTTCTGGCCGGATTGCGTGCTGCGATGAATATGACGCTTTCGCCAATCATAGAGGCTGATATGCGGGCCGCCGGTATTGATGAAGACTCTCTCCCCGATGATCCGGACGCCGTTGACGCAAGGCTTTCCGCGATCGACTCCGCTGCGCTCGATGTTTCCGTCTTGTGTAAGGAGTGGCACCGGCGCAATCATGGTCCGCTCGCGGCTGAAGCGTTTGGCGAAATTCATCAGGAGACGGCTGATGCGATCGACGTGCTTGATCAGTCCGGTCCCGTGTCTCTCTCCCTTGATGATGCGCTAGCACCGCCTGACTATTGGGACGGTGTGGAGTTCCATCGCACAACTGGCGGCTGGGACGCGTTTCCCCTTGCAGGCTATGTGCATGGCGAATTGGTGCACAAACGCATGGTCGAGCGAATCTTCCCAGGCGGCATATTTAAGCAGCGCCGGGCCGCGGCGCATGAGGCGCTCACGGACAACTATGAACAAATCCTCGAACTTGGATGCTCAACTGGGCATTTCACCTCTGCACTCGCCGATGTTTTCCCTGATGCGCACATTACGGGCGTCGAACTGTCACGTGCGGGGTTGGAGCATGCAAAACGGGTCGGTAATGCTCGCGGCGCTGCCTGGCGTCTATTCCAGCGTCCTGCGGAAGCAACTGGGTTTGAGGACGAGGAGTTTGATCTCGTAACATCCTATATCCTTCTCCATGAGCTGCCGGCGGCCGTCATTCGCGACGTTTTTTCCGAAGCGTTTCGTGTTTTGAAACCCGGCGGCGATGTGTTGATGAGCGACGTCACAAGGTTTTCGGCGCTTGGCAAGATTCAACGTTGGCACACGACGCAGGACGCAAAATTAGGCGGCGAGCCTCACTGGTGCGAAAGCGCCGCCCTGGACTTGAAAGAAGTTGCGGAGACCGCTGGCTTTGAGTTGGTCGAGAGTTACGGCCTCGGCGGAAGGCCTTATCCTTGGATTGTGCGCGGACGGAAGCCAGCATGAAAGACGGTGAAGAAAAATCCGAGAAAGCGACGTCGACTTATGACGCGGACAATATCGCGCTCGCCGTTATGACGCTCGCCTACGAGGTATGGACGCTTCGCGACCGGGTTATGACCCTCGAAGAAATTCTCGAAGAAAAGGGCGTGCCTGTGAGCGACGCAATCGAGCACGCCGATGTAACCCCTGAGCAGCAGGCCAAAAGAGATGCGGCGGTAAAAGAGTTCTCTGGTCGGATCATCGCGGCCTTGTCTGGCATTCCGCCGAAAAACCCAGATCTATAGGCCTTGCGTGGAGAGCCGCGTGCGCCCAACCGATTTGCCGCGTTAGCCGAGTTGGCCTGGTATGTGGCTTTCATGCACCGTGAGGTAATAATCCGCAATTTCTTCTCGGGTTGCGAACCAGACGCCAGGCAGGCTTTTCGCGTGCTCTAAAAATTCTCTCAGTGCGCGAATTCGATAGGCGCGCCCAGAAACATGCGGATGCAATCCAACATTCATAATTCGCGCTTGCGACGCACCTTCCGAATACAGAACATCAAGTTCTTCAATGAGAATATCTCGGTATTCATCCGTGGTATGGCCGCGGCGCGTTAGGATTGTGAAGTCATTGATTTCGTTGGAATACGGGATGGAAACGATCGGTCCGTTCTTTGTGCGAATGAGATATGGCTGATCATCATTCATGATATCGCAGTAGAATTTGTAGTCGTGGCCTTTCAAGATTTCACATGTATTGAGCGTGCCGCGTAGGCTCGACGACAGCCATCCCGCGGGTTTCCTGCCCACGTTCTTCTCATAGGCCTCGGTTGAGTTTCCAATAATCCTGCGCTCGGTTTCTGGATCGTGCGCATAATCAGTGAGCAACTCGCCTTGCTCCCAATTATGCGCGAGCAATTCCCAACCGCGTGACAAGCACGCATCAACCATCGCTTTGCGGCGATCAAACGTAACCGCATTTGTGGTGCAAGACGCCTTGACGCCGACTTGATCGAACAACTCAAACAGACGCCATATACCGACGCGTTGACCATATTCTCGCCATGTGTAGTTCGGGTAGTCAGGCGTGTGCCCAGGCAACGTGGCAGGCAGGATTGGCGGACCGCCTGCATAATAAGGTTCGGATGTATCCTTGATGAGATCCCAGGTCTCGAGATTGAAAGTTAAGACGAGAGCGACGCGCGCATCGTTTGGCCATTTTAACTGGCCGCGTTCTGTTATCGGAACGAAATCATAGTCCATAGGGTGTCTTTCTCGTGAAGCAATGATCATACATGGAGACAGTGATCGTCGGCGTGGCGACGATATGCGATTTTTCGGCGGCCGTACCCCGTCAATTTCTCGTTAATGGCGAGTGTCACGCTTGTTATTCGGTCCATTATCCTCAAATTTATATCGGTGCGGTATCGGCTCTAGAAGCGCTTTGCGCTCGACTCCTCAGTCATACTGAATCAGGAATTGCGGACAAAACACCAGCAGTTCGATATCCGCCAAGCGGATGTTCCCCTGTCATGGTGTGAATTTGTCAACGCACGATGCGCTATGAGCATATTCGATATGCTATGCGACTGCATGAGTTTCGAGAAGTTTTATTGTGCGGTGCGCTGTTAGGCAAACTGTCAAGGCGTGCGTTAACCGCGCGGACCGAGTAGCGCGCGGCGCCGGCTGGACCTATCTGTATGATTACGGTTGCGCAGTATCGAGCGTGCTCAGGACAAGGTAAACTTATTGGCAAACACGCTCTTCGATAAACTCTGGGACATCCATACGGTCTCGATGGATGAAGACGGGGCGACGCTCTTGGCGATCGATCGTGTGATGTTGCACGAGCGTACCGGCGGCGTTGCTTTGGGGGCGCTCGCCAAAAAAAGTCGCGCGCCACTATCGCCCTCGCGCGTGTTCGCAATCATGGATCATGTGGTTTCGTTTCGAGAGGGCAGGGGACGCGACGAGTCTCGGTCGCCGGGCGGCGAGATTTTCATTACCGAAACGCGGTCGATGGCGAAAGAAGCCGGCATCAATGTCATTGATACGGACGATGCGCGCCAAGGGATTGTTCATGTCGTTGCGCCCGAACAGGGCATAGCCTATCCCGGTGTCAGCATTATTTGTCCCGATAGTCACACCTGTAGTCTTGGCGCCCTAGGCGCTCTCGCTATTGGCGTCGGCTCCAGCGAGGCAGAACATGCGATGGCAACGGGCGTTATCCGGACGCAAAAGCCGCCGCAACTGCGGATTTGGATTGACAGCGCATTACGCGAAGGCGTGACAGCGAAAGATCTCGCGCTGCATATTATCAAGGTCTATGGCGCAGATGGCGGCAAGAGAAGTGCGATTGAGTTTGCAGGTCCTGCGGTTGATTCACTTTCGATCGAAGAGCGGCTGACACTTTGTAACTTAGCCGTGGAATTCTCCGCCTTCACTGCCGTGATTGCGCCCGATAGATCAGTAGCCAAATTTGTTAGTGGCCGCCCTTTTGCGCCCGGGAAGGCCCATTGGCAGAGTGCTATAGCCGCCTGGTCGGTATTAAAGACCGATGATGGCGCGGTGTTCGATAATGAAATCTGCGTGGATGCGGGCATTGTCGGTGCGACCGTTAGCTGGGGAACGAGTCCAGAGCAGAGCATCGATATCGATGAAGAGATTCCGTCAATCTCCTCTTTGCCAGATCGAAAGCAGAAGGACGCGGCCAAAGCGATGGACTACATGGGTGTTGCGCCTGGCGTGTGCCCTGGAGAGCTGGAAATCGACGGTGTTTTTATTGGTTCGTGTACAAATGGGCGCTTATCAGATCTCCGTGCTGCGGCTGCCGTACTCAAGGGAAGAAAAATTGCGGAAGGCGTCCGCGCTGTTTGTGTGCCCGGTTCTCAAGAGATTCGCCGTCGCGCTACTGAGGAGGGGCTTGATCAAATTTTTAAAGACGCTGGCTTCGAATGGGGTGAGCCAGGCTGCGCCATGTGCTTTTATGCTGGTGGCGAAACGTTCCCGCCGGGGGCCCGCGTCGTATCGTCCACCAACAGAAATTTTGAGGGTAGGCAAGGACCGGGCGTAAGAACGCACTTGGCAAGTCCCGCCACCGCGGCCGCCAGCGCCGTGGCCGGGAGAATTGTTGGGGCCCACGCAGTTGCGGGCGAGAACCCATCGTCGATGCGAGGGTAGGCCGGTGGCGCACGTACAACCTTTCACAACGCACACCGGCGTCGCCGCCCCGATAATGCAAGATAATATTGATACAGATCAAATTATTCCATCACGTGAAATGAAAACTGTCAGCGGCGAAGGGCTCGGTAAAGGCCTATTTGCTGGACAGCGGTATTTGTCGCCAGATACGCGAGATTTAAACCCCGATTTTGTCTTGAATAAGCCTCAGCACGAAGACGCATCGATCCTGCTCGCCGGGGCGAATTTTGGCTGCGGGTCCTCCAGGGAGCATGCGGTTTGGGCGCTTGCGGACTTTGGCATACGTTGTGTGATCGCAGAGTCGTTCGGCGCAATATTTCAAGCGAATTGCGGCCGCAATGGCGTTCTGCCCATCTCATTGGATCGCGCGGCAATTGATGCGATGGCGGCGCTCGTAGCCCGCGTCGCCCAGCGGCATCAGATTGAAGTCAATCTTGATAAGCAATGGGTTCGGGTCACCGAAGGCCCAAAAAACGAATATGATTTTCAGATTGATCCATACCAAAAGCGTCTTCTTATTGGCGGCCTTGATCCAGTGAACTTGACGTCTAAGCGCCAAGTTGACATCGACGCTTTCTTCCAACGGGACGCCTCGGCGCGTCCTTGGATATATGAGTGACCGCGTAATTAACGACGTTAAGGATAGAAACAGCGTTAGAATTCACGTCAAGCTGGCGGTTAGATTCGAAACTGTGTCGATGCGGACCGCATCTCGCGCATTTAGTCCCTGAACCACTTCGCGCACGGCCCATAACCGAAAGGGGAGGCCGGCAATGTACGGCGTCATCGTGAATCCAAAGACCTGAGCACCGAAGCGTTTTGCTTCGGACGCTGTCATATCCGCCGCCTCTATAATTTGGTCGCGCCAGTCAGCTTCGGTATGGTTCTTTGTGCTAAGGATAAAGCGGTCATCCAGTTCGTTGAGCAGGGGGAACGCCTGAATATTCGTGGTCCTGGTCTTCATCTCCACGGGGACGGTATCAATCTCCCAGTCCAGACACACGTCGAAGCCTTCTTGTGCGATGAGGTCTAGTGTTTGGAATGATTGCTGGCGCGCCGGGCTTAGCCATGTGCGCGGCGAGATCCCCGCTTGGTCAAATGCGGCGCGTGTATCTGAGACATATCTCTTTTCGACTTCTGGATCGATGCCCCCCCAGTGAATGGAATCTGTGTCCAGTCCATGCGCAGCGATCTCATGGCCGTCTTCTTCGATTGCGTCGATCAATGGCCGAACCCTATCGACGAGCTTGCCGTTGATGGCAAATGTCGCCTTGATCCGGGTATCCTTGAAAGCACGCAACAGCCGGAAGACACCGACCCGGTTGCCATAATCCCGCGTCGTAAAGTGCCGCAAATCTGGGTACGCCGTCGCCATCGCACCGGGGTGCTTAAATGGCGCGCCGCTTGGGTTCAGCATAAAATACTCGAGCGGAACAACGATGGCGATGCCAAGCGCAGCGCCATCATCGAAAGCGCTCGGGCGCCGGTTTTGAATTATGCGCCAGTTATATCGATCAATGTCCTGACCGCGTCTGCGCAAGGGATAATCCGTATAATCTTGCGAGAGCGCCATTACGTGGCCTCCGGTGCGTCGAACCCAGTGCCAGGACGATTAAGGCCGCGTTTTGCAATATCCGCGTTCGTTTGCTCCCAATAGGTTTCGCGATAGTACGCAGCAATTTCAGCCGCGGTTGTTATCCAAACATCGTCGCGATGCGCTATTATATGTTTCAGCGCTTCCTCAAATGGACGGATCCGATGCGGTTGGCTCACCAAATAGGCGTGAAGCGGAATGCACATGACGGTCCCGCTGTCTTCGCCTTCGTGCAACAACTCGTCGAAATGGCGCTTTAAGATGTCTGCGTAACGCGATGGGGTCGTCGCCTGTGCGCCGTAGGTGATGACGTCATTGACCTCAAGTGAGTATGGCATTGAGATGAGTTTGCCCGACTTGGTTTTGATCGGCTGCGGTTGATCATCTTGAAAAAGATCGCAGGTGTACCAGAAATCATACTCAGCAATGAGATCAAAAGTGCGTTCCGTGTGGGTGAGGGCCGGCGCCAGATAGCCGCGAATGCGTTTGCCCGTGGTGCGCTCAACTGTATTGATTGAATCCTCCAACACAGCGCGCTCTTGAGCCTCGTCCATGCCGTATGAATAGCGCGTGTTATAAATGCCGTGGGAGAAAAACTCCCAATCGCGCTCATTGCACGCCTCAATGATCTCAGGGCAATGATCGCACATGGCCACATTAAGCGATGTCGTGCCGCGCATGCCATATTTGTCGAGCAGATCCATCAATCGCCAATGACCGACCCGATTGCCCCAGTCCCTTTGCGAGTATCCAACGATGTCCGGCGTTGGCTTCGGCCAGCCCGGCCGAGATGGATTTACCGGTGGATTGAACTCGTAATATTCTATGTTCGGCGCGATCCAGAATGCCAGTTTTTTGCCGCCCGGCCATTCGATTTTTGGACGATCTTTGTACGGCCAATAATCATATAGGTTTGGATCCGCCTGCATTATTGCGCCTCCAGCCAATCCACGACCTCTTGGGCTTTGACGACATCGGCATATTTTAACTGCAAGTCTGTCAAATTTGCAAAATGGTAGCTTTCATGTTTGTCCGCGACGCACTCTTCGGGGACGATTGTACGGTATCCATGGGACAGTGAGTCAACGGCGGTGGCGCGCACGCACCCTGAAGTTGATCCGCCAGTCACGACGAGAGTATCCACCTTGTGCCAGGTTAAATAGCTGGCGAGTGGCGTTTCAAAGAACGCGCTCGGCATCCGCTTTGTGTATATGAGATCGGATTCTTCGACGATCGCACAGCGCGGATCAAAGGCGTGACGATCCGAATCATATTTGATATTCTGCAGGCTGTCCGGCGTATTCGTCCGAGTACCCCATATACCCGCGTCGCCCGAATCAGCCTTATATGCGACCCGGCTCCAAACAACTGGCATGTTCTTGCTTCTGGCTAGGGTCGAGATCTGATTGGCGAAAGCAATCTGGTTCGGGTCCGTAACGTAACCCGTTTTTGGGAAGAGGTCCGGACGCGTATAGGCCTGTTGGAAGTCGACATTGACGACGGCCAGCTTCTCACCAAAGCCAAACCGTGCGCGAGTCGGGTTTGCTTTGAGGTCTTCATAAATTTCGCGGGCGGTCTTCCCCGGGGTCGCCATCGTTGGTTTGAATTCAAGTGTCATATCAACCCCCTCTAAAGCGCTAATCATCCATACCCGTTCTCACTGCGAACGGAATAGAATATTTGGCTATATCCGCTCAGAGAGTAGAACCGAGCCGCCTCAGTTTTTGCTGCACTAGGCGCTATTGTCTTTGGCGCCGCCACAAACAGATTTTTTTGACCTGCTCGTCTCGGGCGTCCTCTCGCTTAGTCGCATTAGTCGTCGTCAGGCACTTTTTTTCAAAGTCTGAAACGCCGCCAGCGTGGCTTCGCGCGAGAGCTTCAGATCAACGACCGGTTGTGGATAGCTTTCGCCCAAGACGACATTCGCGGCATGGAGAATTTCGCTCGACGCTATCCAGGGCGCAAACAGGTGTTTCGTCGGCAATTCCGCGAGCTCAGGCACAAACTGTCGTATATAATTCCCATCGGGATCAAATTTTTCCGCCTGTGTGACGGGGTTGAAAACGCGAAAATATGGCGCAGCATCCGCACCAGAACCGGCGACCCACTGCCACGAAGCGCTATTGTTCGCGAGGTCGGCGTCGAAAAGCGTATCCCAAAACCACTTTTCGCCTTCACGCCAATCGATCATCAAGTTCTTTACCAAAAAGGAAGCGACGATCATGCGAACACGATTATGCATATAGCCTGTTTGCCATAGCTCGCGCATGCCTGCGTCAATGATTGGGACGCCTGACATTCCTCGTCGCCACGCCTCTAGATTTGCGCTTTCGTTTGTCCACGGGAAGGCGTCAAATTTGGTTTGGAAGTTTTTCGTGGGCAGCTCGGGGAAATGGTAGAGAAGGCTGTGCGAAAACTCGCGCCATCCGAGTTCGGCGCAGAATGTATCCACGTCATCAGACTCGCCAGTGGCGCGGACTGCATGCCAGGCCATGTTTGGTGAAATTTCGCCCCAATGCAAATGCGGCGAGAGACGGGAGATGTTCTTTCGCGAGGGAAAATTGCGCCCCGTTTTATAGCCGGTCAACCCGTCTTCGATGAAGTGGTTAAGTCGGCGTCGTGCAGCATTCTCACCAACTTGCCATGACTTTATGAGTGGTTCGTCCCACCGCTTCTTGCTCGGCGTCAGCGCCAGATCGGCAATCCTTAGCGAGTCTTCGTTTGCAATCAATTTGAGAGTCTTGGGCTTCGGCCGGGGAGTTCTGGGCGCCATCGCATTGAGACAACCTTTGCGGTAAAACGGCGTGAACACCCGGTAGGGCGTGCCGTCAGCTTTCAAAACTTCCCAGGGCTCCCACAACAAAGAGCCGCTAAACGAGTGTGCCTGAATAGTCCTATCGCCTAGTCGCTTTTTTATCTCTTTGTCGCGGTCAATTGACCAAGGTTCATAGCATCGGTTCCAGTAAACGGCTTCAATGTCGTGGCGCTCAATCAGGTCGTTGAGGATATCGAGCGAACGCCCAGAATGGATCGACAGTTTTTTGTCGAGCGACGCGTTGAGTTTGGTCAGCGAATGATGAAGCCAAACGCGGCTCGCGCCGCCCATTGACCAAAGTCCAGCGGCTTCATTATCGAGAATATAAACAGGCAAGACGTCGCCATTTTTTGCGGCCGCATGCAGCGCAGGATTATCGCCTAACCGTAAATCCTGCCGGAACCACATGATGGATCGTTTTTTGTTTTTGGACATCAAGGCACCATAGTTGGATGACTAGTCAGAACCAACTGGCAGTATACGAATGCTCGTCACTGAGGGATCGATTGGAGGGATTACGGCCCTTAGGCTGGCGCTCATCGTGCGCTAGAAAAAACCGAATGGCTAAACCAAAGTGAACCGTTTCGCTTAAGGTCCTGTACTATGAGTTCTTGATCAAATTCATGGCGAGCTGAATTGGAAGTTATCATTATAGGAGCGGGCGTCGCCGGCATAACGCTCGCAGATCGTTTGCGTCGATCCGATCTATCCGTGCGACTGATTGAAAAGAGTCGCGGCGCGGGGGGGCGTATGGCAACGCGACAAACCCGGAGTGGAATCCATTTTGACCATGGGGCTCAGTACTTTACGGCTCGGTCCGATGAGTTTCGTTCAGCTTTAAAGACAGGCTATTGGGCTGGCGCCGTTCAGCAATGGGGCGGCGGCGGCGATCCCATCGCTGGGGACTCTTGGTATGTCGGCGCGCCGCGTATGAAGTCGGCCCTAGAGGCCGCGGCGCTTGAATTAAATGTCCAATATGATGCTCGCATAGAGACTATCGAACGGCGCGATCATCGATGGGTTTTGTCAGGCGAGGGGCTGTCGTGCGATATCGAGGGCGACGTGGTTGTCCTTTCTTGCCCCGCGCCGCAAGCGATGGCACTGACCCCATTCTCCGCGAGAATACAGACTGACCTGTCTGGCGTAGTGATGGAGCCTTGCTGGGCGCTGATGATCGCGTTCGACGAACGAATCAACGCGGCCCAATCTGTGTTCCAACCAGAAAGCGGCGCGTTTTCCTGGATCGCGAAGAACAGTTCGAAACCGGGCCGCGAACACGGCATTGAAACTTGGGTGGCGCATGCCAGTCCGACCTGGAGCCAAGAAAACTTGGAGCTTAGCGCCGAGGCGGTCGCCTCAACCCTCTGGCGAAAGCTTCCCGCAATTTTTGGCTGTGCGTGTCCGGAGCCGATTTATCTCGCAGCCCATCGTTGGCGATACGCCCGCGTTGCGCGCGCGGCGGAGAAGCCGCTCTTGACTGACGAGACAGGGTCTCTCTTAGCAATCGGAGATTGGTGCCTAGGTCCGCGCGTAGAGTGCGCCTTCTTGAGCGGGTCGGCGGCGGGCAAGTATATTGAGCAAATGATCAGTGCCTGATGACGTTAACATCGCGCGGTTCAAGCGTGATCTCAGAATTCACAATCATCGGGCGTTGTCGCAAACGTACAAATAAGGCCGTATACGCAATATGCGGATAAAAGCTATTTGCGCACCTCGCGTGGATCGAACCCTGAATAAAGCGCATGCTAGATGGACTTGTTTGGCGCGCTAAGCGGTTTTTTACCGCACGAGCCGCTGCAGTGCCGGGCGGAAGGTCAAAAACAGGCGATAGCCGCGCTCCAAAATCCACAGCATAAATGGCGCGCGCCCGATTCGAGCCAACCAATGAAATTGCGGGAGTTCATTCCAAAGCGCGACGAAAGCCTGTGCACCAGAAAGGTGCTCTCCATCGCGATTGCGAACATGGAAACGTTGGAGAGCGGCCTCGCACGAGAGCCCCGGCGCAATTTCAGATTCGCTTGAACGGCGGATGTCTATCCATTCAATTTTGTCAGCGCCGCGACAGCGCCGGTAAAAGGCAATCTCGCGCTGGCACAAGGGGCAAGCATTGTCGTAATATACACTCATCCGCATCGGTTCATGTTGCTCTTTTCTCGCCGTAGGCCGTTGCCTGGATCTTTGCTTGTAACGAATCTCTTTCCATGTGTTTCGAATTTGTTCGGTCTTTAGCCGGGACCGGACGGCCTCGACAAGATGAAAGCGCCGGACGCCGACAGCACGACAGCTTGAATTGCGAGCACTAAAGTGGACGCATTTAAAACCAGTGAGATCATGAACACCGCGGCGAGGGATATGACCGACATCATTTTTGCTCGCTTACTGATTGCCCCGTGATCGCGCCAATTTTCGATAAGTGGTCCAAACACCTTGTGATTGATCAACCATGCATGCATCCTTGATGAAGAGCGCGCAAAAGCAAAAGCAGCGACCAATAAAAAAGGCGTTGTTGGCAAAAGCGGCAGCGCGACGCCGGCGAATGCCAAACTAAGCGACAAAATCCCGAGGCAGAACCAGAAAGCGCGCTTCACCGCAATCCCAGCCACAGTAACAATAGCGGTATCCAGATGAGCGACAGTGTCAGCATCCCTTTGATTGATTGGTACGCTATCCAAGCCCAAAAAAGTTTCTTGCCCGCGCCTTTTGGGCGGGGCATACGCCGCCAATATCTGGCTAAATCTATCATTCTTTAGCAGGGCTCATGACTAGCGTCGCGGTTCAATCGGACGTTGGCGCATGATGTGTGGCGGCCGGAAAAAAGGCAATTCACTGACGTGCGAAAATTCAGCGCGCGCAGGCGTTATGAAGCGCCATTTCATAGCTCTCAGCAAATGCCGCGCCGCAAAATTCAGAAGGAGCGAGCGGCTTGTTTCATGATGAGCGCATGCGATCGGAACGTCATCCACGCCAGCTTCACGCGCTATAGGCAGAAAACAGATCCGCGACGTTCACGCGCGCGCGCAATTTTGCCGCCAATAAATAGGCGCCGATGATCTTGCGATGGATGAATATCGTCTCGGGCGCTGGCAAATGTTTGAAACCTGACTGCCTGAGCGCAACGCCCGTTTCGGTTATGCGCTTGGACAGATCGCTTTCGCCAAAATCATATGCGCTGGCGCCACGCATCGGCTCAACAGTCAGGGCGTAAAGTTGCTGCAGCAGTTTCTCATGCTCTGGCTCCAGATCCTCTCCAATCAAACCGATCCCGCGCAGAATCTCGCGCAACTGCGGCCAGTCGTCATCTAACGCCGCAATCAGCAGTCTGTAGTATCCTGATGAAAGCGCTTGTGTCAGTGATCGCGTGGCGCCGAAGTCAAGAAGAACAATCCGTTGCGTCGCTTCTTGGTAGCGGTAATTTGCAAAATTTGGATCAGTCTGCACCAGGCGGAATTCGAACAGTTCTCTAAGCAGCAAATCCATCAATTGAGACGCGACCCTATCGCGTGTTTCCGCCGGCGCCTCCTCAATCGATTCAAGCGATTGGCCCTCGATGTAATCCATTGCCAAAATGCGCGGCGTTGTTAATTCGTCCTCGACGCCAGGAACGATGAAGTGGCCGGCGTCTTCGAGCAGATGACGAAACGTTCTGAGGTGGTCTGCTTCTTGTTCGTAGTCCGCTTCACGGTGGAGCTGATTTTTTGCTTCTTCCAGGAGTGGGTCTATGTCGACGCCTTCGGGCAATAACTGCGACGATTTAAGCAGTAGGGCTGCGTTTTTAACGTCGCTGTCGATGCTCTCTCTCACGCCGGGATACTGAACTTTGACGGCGAGCGCTCGTCCATCTTTGGTTTTCACACGATGCACTTGGCCGATCGATGCGCTTGCAATGGGCCGGACCTCGAAGGTTTGGATTTTCGATAACCAGTTCCGACCCCAATTTTGCCGAAGCACGGTTTTTAACTGATGCGGGGGCATCGCGTGGGCGGACTCGCGAAGCTTAGAGAACAATTGCGACAGCTCGGGCGGTACATAGTCGCCCGCATCCATCGAAATCAGCTGGCCAAGTTTCATGGCGGCGCCGCGCAGCCGTGAGAGCTCGTCCGCCACGCGCGCTGCGTTAGACGGTGTCAGCACCAGGTCTTGTAATTTCGGGCGTTGCCCAGCCGCCACCTCGCGCACCCCGCGCAATGCGGCGCTGCCGGCGACTTTCGCCCCCAATCCGCCTAAACGCAGAAATCTGCCCGCTCGACCGCTGGGGACTTTGAAGCCGCGATCGCCGCTTTTCATTTTGTGCTCCTTAGCTCCGCCGGACCCGTCGCATTACGCGATTGCTGCAAAAGAAATTACGGGGTCAACCATCACTTAGATCAAGACGCACGTGACGGGACACTCTCAGGCCATCCTCACGAGCGTTGGCCGTAGGACGCTTCAGAGACATAGCCTTTACAGTTTTAGAATTGCGCAGCGACCGAGTGCGCGCCCGCCAGGGCCTACCCGTAAATGCTCCGCTCAGGCGGTGCGATTTTGAGAACCAGACGGCCCAATATTTCACCGGCACTGACCGCGCCAAGCGAGGCGGTAGACGTCGATTGTTGAGAAACGCCCTCCAACCATATTTTCTTTCCGTCTATGCGCTGGATCAGTTTTACGATCGACCCCAATCGGGGGTGCCGTACCAGCACGATGTCACCCCGATCTAATCCTGAGGCGCGGCGGAATAAGCAAAACGAGTCCGACGGCAAAAGCGGGGCCATGCTCTCGCCGCGGACTCGAATGAGGCTCCAACCGCCTAATCGCATTATAAGATAGGATGAACGATTTTGAGATTGGGCGCGTAGGGCGTTTCCAAACGTTGCGTCTTCTTCCCCTTCGTCTCCCAGAATTTTTCGGCAAATTGGTTCACGAGTTCAACGAGTGCTTCGCCGTCGTCGCGATGGACATCTTGCTTGCACGCGCTGCCTTTCAGCATGATTGAATGGGCGAGCTGATGGATGTCTGGGTGCTTTTCAAGCAGCGGCCCTTTGAAATAGTCGCCCCAGATAACGCGAATCTCGTGTTTGACCTTCTCGGCTTCTTCTTCCTTGCGCAGCGCATTTCGCGCCAGCATATTGTGCAGCGCAGCAGGGCCGGCGTCGCTCGTTGCGCCTTCGTTCATGATATCCATCAACCGAACCACGCTTACCGCAGCTATGAGGGCGGGCATGGGGTCATAAATGCCGCAGGGAATGTCACAATGCGCGTCTGCGCGACCGATGAGGCCAGTTTTATCCAGGCCATCGAGAATTTTAAACAGCATACAGCGTCTCTCTCTAGTTTAGAGTTGTTATCGACCGGTGGTACGATATCGAAGCATCTCGCGCTTTGCGGAAATACTCGTCGAACTGTACCTGATCTTGACGCGTTTCTGAAAGGAGATTGCGATATTCGCTCAGCATTTTTGGAAAGTGCAGGATACACGCGTTTTTCAGGGCCTTGGGCGCTTGCGCGTCGCTGAGCGTGGCCAAGAAAACATCTGCAGTTGCGATAAACGCATGCTCCATTGCGGCATAGTGACCGAGAGACTGAAAATTCCGCGCCGAATTCAACGCGCATACGACCATCATTGGCGCCACGTCTTCGGCGATTCCGACTATTCCCGCTGAAGCCCGTTTGAATTGGCGCCAGGCCTCGTCCGTCGCATCGCGGTAAAAGGCTTTCGCGCTCGCATGATCGCCATGGTCGAACGCTGCGTTACCGGCGGTGGTTTTTTCCTTCCATGCCGCGTCGAATGGCTCGTCAGTCTGTTGGGCGTCGTAAGCTGTCGCCGTCGAATTGGGGAATTCAATACTCATCAGCAATTCTCTTTTCTCGGCGTGAAGAACGGAAAGTTGGCTTTAGCGTGATGATGCTCGCGGCGATGCCTGCGATAAGAACAAGCGCGGCGATCAGGCCGAAGTGTTCCATGCTGAAGGCGCTATGTTCCGCGCCGATGTTGTGCGCATAAGCGCCGCCGCTCACGGCCTGGAGGATAATGAATATAGAAAGCAGATGGCGAACGACCGACATTTTGCGCCTTTCCAATTTTTGCTGATTTTGCGACCTGTGGGCTTGAGTTGCGCGACGGCGTGGCGTGCGTTTGGGCCAAGCGCGCTTATGCGGGGGCTGGTGTGGTTTCGTCGAGTTTCCGCCACTGCGACTGGGCGGCTTCAGCTGTATCGTATACGGATATAATTTTGGAAGGCGCGGTTTCCAGTCGCTCCATCATGATCACGAGGGCTTCCAAACTCTCCGCAATTTTGTGGGCGCATGCGTTGCGTACGGGTTGGGCGCCGCAGGGCCATGCTGCGCCGACGCAGAATTTCATGAAGCCCATTTCTAGCGCATCGACGGCCTGGTCCCTTTGACCAAGCCGCAACAGGATTTCGGCAAGGTTGCGGCGAGACTCAAAAACAGCGCGTGCGGCGCAATTGGGATCTATCCCGCCATCCTGGGACAGACGAAGCAGGTCCTCCGCGACCCGCGTCGCGCGCTGGTAGTGATTGGCGGCCGTGTTCAACTTTCCGTCAGCAAAAGCTTTGTTTCCGACGTCCATCGCGAATCGCCATTCGGCGACGGATGCGCCTGAGGGCAGGACGGGTTCAGATGCGTGATCCCCCATTTGCTCATAAATATCTGAATCGATTGAGTAATTCACGCCAACAACTCCGCAGTAGCCTTCAATTTCGCCCGCTTATGGGTATCGCGGGGATGATACGCACAATTTGCTAAGATGCAACTCAGTCGCACTTGCATTCGCACCTGCGGTAGGCTACGTGCGCCCAGGCGGCGTTTTTTGCCCTAGGGCGGACCATGTGTTGGCGTTTCGTGGTCCGCCCTCTTTGCAGCGAATTCTGTGGGAAAGGTTGGTCACGCGTGGCGTTTGATGGTGTGAAGATTCCGAAGTCGGTGTCTATTGAGACGGTGTTGAGTGTCCATCATTGGACTGACGAGTTGTTCTCTCTGCAAATTACACGGCCGCAGAGCTTCCGCTTCCGTTCGGGCGAATTTGTAATGCTCGGAATGTTAGAGGGGGATCGCCCGTTGCTGCGCGCGTACTCGATTGCGAGCCCCGCATGGGACGAAAAGCTCGACTTTTATTCTATCA
>JBCDBM010000033.1:0-20549 GCA_039183665.1 Pseudomonadota bacterium
CCGGTTGAGCTGGCACTAATTCCCAAGTGCGCTCGCTTTGGCCACTCGGTCCCAACCATTGAACCTCTTCGTAGCCCTCACGCTCCTGCTCTTGGCCTTCGCTATCTTCATCATCTTCGCGAGTGCCGATCTCAACCATTTCAATAACCGGCACGCGCACCGGCAACCCGCTTCCCTTTTTAAAACGATAGGCTCTGTCGACTTCAAAAGCGCGGGCGTGTTGGGGCGCATAGTCATCGATGAGGCAGAGCTTTGCCGTGGTGCCCCCCATATCGAACGCCATCACATTGGGCGTTTTGCATTCGCGCGCCACATGGGCGGCAAACACGGCGCCGCCGGCCGGTCCAGACTCCACAAGCCGAATGGGGTAACGCGCCGCGATATCCAGCGTCGTTAGCCCGCCCCCAGAAGTCATCAGCATGATCGGCGCGCGCAAGCCGCGCTGACGCATTTCTTGTTCAAGTTTGCGCAAGTACCGCTCCATGAGCGGACGCACATAGGCGTTGGCGCAAGCCGTTGAGAAGCGCTCAAACTCCCGAATTTCAGGCGCCACGGCTGAAGCGAGCGTTATCGACAAATCGGGTCGTCTTTTAGCGATGAACGCCGCAACCCGTTCTTCGTGGTCGCCATTGGCGTAACCGTGCAAGAACCCGATCGCGACGCTTTCAACACCTTCCCTTTCCAATACAGGCAAACAAGCATCGACGCTTTTTTCGTCCAACGGAATAAGGACGTCGCCGTCTTTATTCATCCGTTCACGAATGGGCAGTCTGAGATAACGCGGCACAAGCGGTTCGGGGCGATCTATATTGATGTCGTATTGCTCAAATCGATTCTCGGCGGCCATCTCCAAGACATCGCGATGACCTTCAGTCGTCAGAAACGCCGTTTTCGCACCGCGCCGTTCAATCAACGCATTGGTCGCGAGCGTTGTCCCGTGGATGATGAGATCCACCTGGCGAAGCTCCAGCCCAGTCGTTTCCAATATCGCGGCGACGCCCTCAAGAACGCCAAGGCTGGGGTCTTTTGGCGTCGTCAGCACTTTTAAGGTTGTCAAACGATCATCCGCAACGAGCGCGAGATCTGTAAACGTGCCGCCAATATCGATGGCGAGGCGGGTGTTGTGTCGGTCGTAAGCGGGCGCATTCATAGTCCGCTAGAATAGCCGGGACGGCACGCCCGAGAAAGGCTCGACGCCGTTATCTAACGACGCACGGTAGGCGTTTATTTAAGCGTTCGCGTCTAAGCGTTCGACAAACGTGTCCGAGATACGCTGGAACGCTTTAATGAGTCGTCCTAAGGGCAACGACAAAACCGGCATGCAGGTTTTATTGATATCGACAACGTATATCCGCCCGTCATCCACATCACGCATCACATCCACGGCGCCAAAATCGAGGCCAATGCGGTTGCACACTTCATGCAGACCCTTCAACTCCTCTGCAGAGAATGCTTCTTCCGCGCTCAGAAGATTAACGCTCAGATATTGCGTGCCGAAGCGTTTATCGAGCGCTTTGTATTTATGAAACACGACGGGTATCTCGTCGATCGTATAGGCAAAGCGCAAATCTTCTGATCGCTCGCCGTCATTGCTCGAATTAACAAGCCGCTGATAGACATAGCCTGGCGTCATCTCTTCGCGAGGTATCGGACAGTCGATCACGGTTCCGTCATGGAGTCCGTTGGCTTGCGATTTTCGAACCGCCGGGCCTTTGTGTGTCGTGGGATCGACGGAGAGCTGATAGCCGAAGACGTCCTCAAACACATTGGCGACCAATTGCTTTGAGATATTGACGCAGCGATCGTTGATGAGGCGACCGCGAAGGTGCTCCGGCAGGCGCGCCGCTGCGTTTGAATATGTGTTGTCTTCGAACAAGAAGATGTAGTCCGCCTCTTCCAAATCGCTGGTGATGGCGAAGCCGGCCATCTGCGCCACCGACCATATGTTGTACCAAGGCGAGGCGTGCTCAGGGAAAAAGGCGATCTTCTCTTTGGGTTTTGCGAATCTGGCGATGCGAGAAGCGCGTAGCCCAACGAGATACATGTATAATTCTGTCGCCGAGACGAAACTCGAGAAAAAGTAGCGATCAAGTTTAATTTCTGCGCCGGTTCGGCCCACATGGAGCCGATTATTGCGCCATTTAACGTCGCGTACGTAATCGAGGGATCGGGTAAGACTTGCGAACTCTGTTTTCGGCGCCATTGGGTGCGCGCCTCCCAGTTATGCTGTAACCAGCCGCCACTTTTTTTGTCCGCTGACACGGCCGCGGCGTACGCGTTCCGGCCATCTGCGGAAAGTCGACTGTACCGCAAAACGTCCGAAGGTTGATAGATTTTCCGTTCAACTGTTTTTGATTGCGATCACATTTGATTTCAATTCCGAGAGCCAATCGCTTTGCATTTTGCGTGCAATCTTGTCATTTTCCGGCGATTGAGCGGGGCCGCTGCGGCGCCGCAACCATATCGAGCGTTCAACAATGACGGATACGCCGCTCTTTGAGCACGCAGTGGTCGTGGGGATCGGGCTAATCGGCTCCTCCATGGCGCACGCCATGCGCGAGCGCGGCTTAGCGCGAAAAATCACAGGCTGTGATGCTGACGATGCAGTGCGCGCGCGGGCTCAGGAAATTGGCATCGTGGACGCCGTATCAGCGGACATAAAAAAGGCCGCGAAAGGCGCTGATCTCATCATTATCGCGACGCCAGTTCAGGCGGCCGCCGACATGATTCGCGACATCGCCGGCGCCAGCGACCCGGGAACGTTGATTGTCGATGTGGGCTCGGTCAAAGGGGCATTCGCCGGAAAGGCCCGCGCGCTGCAGACTCACGCCCACATTGTGCCCTGTCATCCTGTCGCCGGCACGGAGCAATCCGGTCCCGACTCAGGCTTCGCCAGCCTATTCGAGAACCGTTGGTGCATCGTCACGCCGCTGGAGCGCGACGCGCCCGGGTACCGCGCCGCCATCGACAAAGCGATTGCCCTATGGAAAGCGGTCGGCGCGCAAGTGGAGGTTATGGATGCGGGCCATCATGACATTGCCCTGGCGATCACTAGCCATTTGCCCCATCTTCTCGCGTTCACGTTGGTTGGCGCTGCCGATGACTTAGAAACGGTTACGCAGTCGGAAATCATCAAATATTCCGCAGGCGGTTTTCGTGACTTTACGCGGATCGCCGCGTCCGATCCAACGATGTGGCGCGACGTCTTCTTGACGAATAAGGACGCGGTGCTTGAAGTGCTCGGGCGGTTTACCGAAGAATTAGCAGTGCTTCAGCGCGCCATACGCTGGGCCGACGCGGACACGCTGGAGGACGTTTTTTCCAGGGGGCGCAACATTCGGCGCGCCATCATCCAGTCAGGCCAAGAAACAGACGCACCGAATTTCGGCCGCGACAAAGAAAACCGCTGATCCCGTTTGACGCGAATTTCCCTCAGCGACATAAGGGAAGCGTCTATCACCACTCAAAAAGATGCACTCGATGTTCTCCACGCTTGATACCGTCCCTGCTGATCCTGTTCTCGGCCTTTCCGCCGAATTCGCCGCCGACGCGCGCGCCGAAAAAGTCAATCTTGGAGCCGGCGTCTTTCGAACACCAGACGGTCGAACGCCCGTGATGAAAGCGGTCGAGCAAGCGCAGCGCATCATTGTCGAGAACGAAGCGACAAAAGTATATTTACCGCAGCGCGGGGCGCCTGGCTTCGATACGGCGATTATCGATTTGTTATTTGGCGAGGATCGCGACGCCGTCGAGGCCGGTCGCGTTGTCGGCGTTCAAGCGCCCGGCGGCACCGGCGCTTTGCGTGTCGGCGCGGGCTTGCTCTTAAGGGGCGGCGTTGAGAACATCGCCCTGACGGATCCAACCTGGCCTAATCATGCGCCAGTCATGGCCTCGGCCGGTTTGACGGTCAAAAAGCTGCCCTATTACGACACTGAATCGAACGCCGTCGATTTCGATGCTTTTGCAAAAGCCGTCAGCGCCCTTGGAGAGAAAGACGCACTCCTTCTTCATGGCGCGTGTCACAATCCGACGGGTGCGGATCTTACTGACGCACAAATCGATACAATTTTCGATCTCGCTTTGGAAAAAGGTTTCTTTGTCTTTATCGACACCGCCTATCACGGTTTCGGAGACGGCTTAGAGGCCGATGCACAAATTGTGCGCAAAGCGGCTACGCGATTGCCTGAGACTATTGTCGCGTATTCCTGCTCCAAAAACTTCGGGCTTTATCGCGAACGAACCGGCGCAGTGTTGACGATAGGTAAAACGGCGGAAGATGCGAAAACTGCAAGCGATCACGTGATGCAAATCGCGCGCGCCAATTACTCGCTCTCGCCTGCCCATGGCGGCGTCATCGTGACAGAAATTTTGAATTCGGCTGAGCTCACCGCCCTGTGGAGAGACGAGCTCGCGTCCATGGCGGCGGTCGTGAATGACATTCGCGCAAGCTTGGTTGATGAGCTGGATAAGTTGGGCCTGGGCAACCGGCTCGCTTACATCAAAGAACAACGCGGCATGTTCACATTGTTGCCGCTATCCCGAGAGGCTGTCGCGGCCGCCAAAAAACGCCATGGCGTTTATCTGGTCGGATCGGGCCGCATCAATGTCTGTGGTCTCAATGACAACAACGTCGCGTTAGTGGCGAAGGCGATCGCCGACGTGATCGAAATTTAGCGTCCACACGTGCGACAAAAAAAGGGCCCCTGACAGGGCCCGACACTAACGCGACTAAAATACTCTACTAGATTATTTTTCTTTGATTTCCCCTCCGCTCTTGCGGCGCATGACTCCCTATGAATTCTTGTTTGTGTCGACGCTTATTGAGCGCCGAGCAGCGCAACCGGATCAACCGATTTTAGGTTCTGACGAATTTCGAAGTGCAGCTGCGGCGTTGAGACGGAACCAGATTGCCCGACTTTGGCGATGATTTGCCCTTGGCGCACGCGATCGCCTTTCTTGACCAACATGGATTCGTTGTGCGCATAAGCGGTCACGAAGCCATCCAGGTGCTTCACCAACAGCAGATTGCCAAAGCCTTCTATCTCGGAACCGCGATAGACCACCTCTCCATTGGCGGCGGCGCGCACGGCTGTCCCCGCCGGCGCCGCAATGTTTACGCCGTCATTGCGCCGACCCAAAGCCCCGTCGCCAAATGATGAAACGATCGCGCCCCGCACCGGCCAATCGAATAGCTTATCCGTGGGCGCCGCTTGCGGCGATGTGTACGAGACATTGCGCGCGAGTTCCCCGACATCCCGCGGGCCTGACGAGGTGGATGTATTGTTCGCGATCTTCGCCTGACCTGCGTTTGGTTGAAGGCCGCGCGCTGCGAGCATGGCGTCCGCGCCCATGGGTGCACGAGGGATACGCAACCCCTGCCCAACATTGATATTGTATGGCGCGCGCAATCCGTTCACGCTCGCAATCTCCGCCACAGAAACCTTAGAGGCCCGAGAGATTGAGTAGAGCGTGTCGCCAGCTTTTACGGAGTATAGAACGTCCTTCGCGATCGTCGGCTCAGATAACGCGGCGACCGATTTCGGTAGCTTCAAGACTTGTCCAAGGGACAGCGTGTAAGGCGCGCGAAGCCCGTTTTCTTGGATGATTTCTTGGGGTTTCACATTGAACCGCCGCGCCAAACCATAAACGGTGTCGCCGCGCTGAACCACAACAGCGTTGGGTTCCGGGGTCCGCGAATTTTGGGTCGATGCGTCACCTTGATAGACGGCCGTTACGGGATCAAGTCGGGCCGGCTCAACGCTGCTCGTGCGATAGGTCCGCCCATAAGGCGACTGCTCTGGCGCGCTATAGCCTGGCTGTGTCGCCGTTTGTCCGTAGGTTACCGGCGCAGGCGGGGCGGATGAAGAATGTGAGCCGCAGGCCGACGTCGCGAAGACGCCGAGTACTGCTAAGCCGTATCGCCAATAGCCCATAGTTCCCTCCCGACCGAACCGAATAGAGACCGCGCCACAATCTATAAACTACGGTTAACGAAGGGTTAACGGGTTGGGAAAAATCCCCGCTTTATGCGCTTTTCGGCGCCCCCTTAAAGGCTTTTGCGAGTGCGGCGTGGCTCTCGTGATGGGTGAGCGCCAGGTGCAACGGCGTGATAGAAATGCGGCCCTCGTAAATCGCCCGCAAATCAGTCCCTGCCGCCGGATCCGAGAGCTCGCCTTTGTAGCCATGCCAATAATATTTACCGCCGCGCATGTCCTTTCGCTCCTCAACAAAGAGCTGAACTGCATCGCGGTGCCCCTGCTCGGTCACCTCAATGCCCGCTACATCGCTTGGGTCACGATCTGGAAAATTGACGTTGATGACGACATCGTTCGGCCACCCCGTCTCCAGTAGCTGACGAATAATATCAGGCGCGTAATGCTCTGGCGTCGGCCAGCGCGCTTTGTCCCGCGACAAGCGCGTCAGCGAAAGCGCGATCGAGGGGATCCCCATGGACATGCCCTGCAACGCCGCCGCGATTGTGCCCGAGAACGTCACGTCTTCGGCGATGTTTTGGCCGTTATTGACGCCAGAGAGCACCAAGTCAGGCGGTTTGCCGTCGATCAATTTATGGATCGCCATGGTGATCGCGTCTGTGGGCGTGCCAGACACAGAGAATCTTCGATCGTTGTATTTTCTGACTCTCAAGGGGTGCGATAAGGTCAGCGCCCGCGCGGCGCCGGATTGTTCTTCATGAGGCGCGCATACCCACACGTCGTCGGAGAGCGCTGCCGCGATCCGCTCGAGGCACGCGAGTCCCCGCGCATGAATGCCGTCATCATTGGAGAGCAGAATTCGCATGGCCAAACTTTATACTCCGAGCTACCGCGCTGCTTCGATTTTTTCGACGCCGCCCATATAGGGTTTTAAGACATCGGGGACCGCTACGCTGCCGTCCGCCTCTTGGTAATTCTCCAACACCGCCACGAGCGTTCGCCCCACCGCTAAGCCCGAGCCGTTCAGCGTGTGCACGAACCGCGTTTCTTTTTCGCCTTTGGCGCGGCTTCGCGCATTCATGCGGCGCGCCTGGAAATCCCCGCAATTGGAGCACGACGAGATTTCTCGATATCGCTCTTGGCCCGGCAGCCACACCTCGATGTCGTATGTCTTGCGCGCTGAAAAGCCCATGTCTCCCGTGCACAGCACCATCGTGCGATAGGGAAGCTCCAGTCGCTTCAAGACTTCTTCTGCGCATTCGGTCATGCGCTCATGTTCCGCTTCCGAGTCTTCGGGTTTTGTCACCGAGACCAATTCTACTTTCGAGAACTGATGCATTCGGATCATCCCGCGAGTGTCGCGGCCTGCTGCGCCCGCTTCCGATCTGAAGCACGGCGTCCAAGCGGTGACGCGCAGCGGCAGTTCAGCCTCGTCGAGAATGTTCTCGCGCACAATGTTGGTGAGCGAGACTTCCGCGGTTGGAATGAGCCAATGATCGCCCGTCGTCTTGAATAAATCGTCTGAGAACTTCGGCAGTTGACCAGTGCCGTAGAGCGCCTCATCGCGCACCAGCAGCGGCGGTTGGCATTCGGTATAGCCGAATTCGCCCGTATGCAGATCGAGCATGAAGCTTGCGATCGCGCGCTCCAAACGCGCGAGACCTCCCTTCAGCAGCACAAACCGCGCGCCGGACATCGCGGCCGCGGTTTCAAAATCCATGAGGCCAAGCCCCTCGCCAATCTCAAAATGCTCTTGAGCGGCATTGTTTTTTGGCGGTACGCCCCACTGACGGATTTCGACATTCGCGTCTTCGTCGGCGCCCTCAGGCACGCCGTCCGCAGGCGCATTCGGCAACGCCTCCAGAATCGATTTGACGGCGTCGCGCTTTTGCTTTTGCGCCTCCTCGATTTCCGGCATCTCTGTTTTGATCGCGTCGACTTCTTCGCGCAGGCGATTGAATTCGTCCTCGTCCCCACGTCCTTTCGCGGCGCCAATTTCTTTAGACGCCGCATTCCGCCGCGCTTGCAGGTCATTGAGGGTTTGGGTGAATTTGCGCGCCTCTTCGTCCAGCGCAAGAACTTCACGCGCGCGCGGGCCGAGGCCGCGGCGCGCTAGGCCAGCGTCGAAGCCGTCCGGGTTTTCGCGGATGGTTTTGATGTCGTACATGGGCGCTCGTCTAACCGGTTGCGACGCGCCGGTCTACTGGGCGTTTTCCCGCGTCTCAGGCAGACGCGTTTTCGGTTTGCTCCGCTGTCTCGTCGGCTTTGCGTTCAGCCATCCGCACCGACAGCACCGAAACTTCGTAAAGCGCGATAATCGAGCAGCCGAGAACCAATTGGCTAATGGGGTCTGGGGGCGTCAAGAATGCGGCGATCACGAATATGCCGACGATGGCGTATTTGCGGTTGTCGGCGAGCATCTTCGCGTTCACGACGCCCGCACGCGCCAAAAGCGTCAAGAATACGGGGAGTTGAAAGGCAAAGCCGAACGCCATGATGAGCGTTGTGATGAGGCTCAAATAATCGCCAACCCGTGTCAGGAGTTAAATAGCGACGCCGGAGCCCTCATAGGGTTGCTCCATGCCCACCGCGAACCGCATAACGAACGGCATCAAGACGAAATAAACAAGCGCCGCCCCGAGCGCGAACAGAAACGGCATCGCAACCACAAAGGGCAGCACCGCTTTCTTTTCGTTGCGATACAGACCCGGCGCAATGAACTGATACAGCTGATAAGCGACAACCGGAAACGCCAACGCAAACCCCGCCAGCGCCGCAAGCTTTACCCGGGTGAAAAAAAACTCCAAGGGCGCAAAGTAAAGCGTCGGCTCCACATTCGCCCGCGTGACAGCGCGCTCAAACGGGATGACCAGAAGTTCGTAAAGCGGGATGGAAAACGCGAAACAGACCGCGAAACACGCTGCGATCGCCGCAAAAGAAATGATCAGCCGGCGCCGCAATTCGACCAGGTGATCAAGCAATGGCGCCGCCGATGCGTCTATTTCATCTTGGTCGGACAGCTGTCCGTCTTTGCGTTCAGCCGGGACTTGCGCCTCTTTATCTTGGCTCATGATCCCGCCTTGCTGGGCGCATCGGACTGTTCCGTGATTTGCTCGGTCGGCTTATCGATGGCGTCGCGAATTTCGGCGGACTCTTTGCGCATCTCGTCAGTAATTGGGTTTACCGCTTTTTCGATATCCCTTTTGGCCGCCGCCACCGGATTATTGCGCTTCAGCTCGTCGATCTCTTTGCGCAATTCCTCCATTTCGGTTTCCCGCGCCATCTCGTCGAAAGCGGCGGTGAATTCGCCCGCCATGCGTTTTGCCTGGGCGACGAACTTGCCGGCCCCGCGCATAAGTTTTGGAAGATCTTTCGGCCCCACGACGATGAGCGCGATGATCGCAACCAACGCCAGTTCGAGGAAACCGAATTGCGGGACTAAGCTCATGCGTGTTGGTCACCCGCGCAGGCCGCCGACGTTTAGTCTCCGGCGCGCGCTTTCGCGTCCTCATCAGCGGGCGTCACGTCGGGGGTGACGTCTTTCGCTTCTTTCGCCCGATCCTCAAGAGATTTTTCTTCCTCCTGGAGGCCCTTGCGGAAAGACTTAATGCCCCGTGCGAAGTCGCCCATGATTGATGAGATGCGGCCGCCGCCGCCAAAAAGCAGCACCGCGATGACCAGGATGATAATGATCTGCCAAGGTCCGATTGCGCCCATGAAAGCCTCTGATACTGCAACGAATTATGGTTATAGGTAGTCTTCCAGCCCGGCGAAATCAAATCGGTTTGCTGCGCCGCGGCGACGGCCCTCAGGCGTCCGCCGCGTCCGGGTCGCCATCGTCCAGATAATCCTCAGCGAATTCGCCGCTTTCCGCCTCGATCTCATCATCGTCAATCGCTTCATCTCCATCGACAGGAGACGGCACCGAAAACCCTGTCGGCAACCGGGCGTCGAGCAAGCCGGCCGCTTTGAGGTCCGCCATGCCCGGCAAATCCCGCACGCTTTCCAAATCAAAGTGCTCGAGGAACTTTTGGGTGGTGCCGAATAAGGCTGGACGCCCTGGAGTGTCCATGCGCTTGCCGCGAATTTTAATCCACCCGATTTCTAAGAGCTGATCCACAGACCCCTTGGCTACCTGAACCCCGCGCACATCTTCTATATCAGCCCGAGTACAGGGCTGGTGATAGGCGATGATCGCCAAGGTCTCGAGCGCGGCGCGGGAGAGCCGTCGGGGCGTGATGCGGTGTTTCTCTAGCACGTGGGCGAGATCCGGCGCCGTTGTTAACCGCCATCGCCCGCCGTGACTTTTTAGGATGACGCCGCGCTGCGCATAGTCCTCAGCGAGACGCGCTAACGCTCCCTGGACATCCGCGCCCGTCGGCAGGCGGTCTGCAATGGAGCGTACATCAAGCGGTTCAACGGCGGCGAACAGCAATGCCTCAGCCATGCGCGCATGTTCTGTGCGCTCTTCTTCCGTCCATTCGATGGGTTCCGCGTCGCTCGCCTCAGTCTCGCCGTCTTCTAACGCGTCAGGCCCAGCGGCATTGGCGGTCTCATCGGTTTCGGATGTCTTTGCGCCGTCTTCTTGATCTTCCCCCGTCACGCTTGCCGCCTCGCCGTCTTGATCTTCAAAAGCATCCGCCAGCGCCGCTTGCGCCGCGCGAACATCGAGTTTTTCAAAATCAGCGCCCTTGCCGCCGTCATCCATCGTCATTCGGAGGGCTCCTCATCTTGATCCCTAGTCGGATCGTCCGTTCGGGCGCGAATGTAAATCGGGGCAAAAGCGTCGAGCTGACGCATATCGACTTTGCCGTCTTTGGCGAATTCAAGCGCCGCAATAAAACTGCTCGCGACGACAGACGTTCCCGGTGCATCCACATCGCTTATCTGTGAAAGCAACGCCAACTCAGTCCACTCAGGAATCGAGCCAAGGATTCGGGAGAGCCGCGTTCGCGCGCTTTCAACGGTAAAAACAGCGGGCGGCGCAATGTGATAATCTCGGTCCACCGTCGCGATCCGCTGGCGGGTGTATGCTTGCAGCAGCTCATAAAGATCCGCCTGCCATTCGGGCGTGTTGACAACCCGCACGCCCTCGGGCGCCCCGCGCGCAAAAAACTCCTGCCCTAACTGAGGCCGCGTTTGAAGCGCCTCAGCGGCGGTGCGCATCGCTTCTAGTCGCTGAAGCTGAAACGCTAAGCGCGCGGCCATCTCATCACCCGTAGGCTCGTCGCCCTCGTCATGCGTTTGGGGCAGCAAGAGGCGCGATTTCAGATATGCGAGCCAGGCCGCCATCACCAGGTAATCCGCGGCGAGCTCTAAGTCCTTTTGTTTGGCGATCGCGACGAAGGCGAGATATTGATCGACCAGCGCCGCCATGGAGACTTTGCGCAGATCCACTTTTTGCGCGCGGGCAAGGTCCAGCAAAACATCGAGCGGGCCTTCATAACCCTCGAGATTGATGACCAGCGCCTCAATCTCAGGATTATCTGCAGCCGGATCGCTACGGCGCACCGGTGCGTCAAACGGTTCTTCGGTAGGATCGACCGGTTCGCTCATCGTTCGCGCGTTGGGATACACTTCGCCGTCAGCCATAGCGCCACCATAGTCCCGATTCTATGGGATGCAGCATCCAATTGCCCAAACGCCGACAGCTGATTTTCCCCTCAAACCGCGATGACGGGCTTTAGAAGGGCTGCGAGGTCTTCATAATTGCTCGAACGATCGTCGCGATCGATTTGTCGCAGTTGCGCGAGCGCCGTCTCAGCCCGCTCCGCCGCGCGTCCTGACAGCGCGCGCGCGCCTTTCACGGATTCAAGTTTCTCTTCCATCGAGAAATTGCAACACAGGCCAATGTCGCATCCGGCATCGAGACTGTCGCGCAAGCGCGAGTCAAAAGCGCCGCCGAGCGCTTTCATTTTGAGATCATCGGACATCAAAAGGCCGTCAAAGCCGATCTCGCCGCGGATAACCTCGTTGATCACAATCGGCGACAATGTCGCGCAGCGCTCTTTGTCGTAGGCCTCGTAAACAACGTGCGCCGTCATGCCGAGCGCCGTGTCGTTCAGGGCGCGAAAGGGCGCAAAATCCACCGTTTGAAGGTCTTCGCGTCGCGCCGAAACAACCGGTAAATCATAGTGACTGTCGCAAAGCGTGCGCCCATGTCCTGGTAGATGCTTGATCACCGGCAGCGCGCCCCCTTGAAGCGTGCCCTCGATCACCTCGGCGCCGAGCTCGGCGATTGTGTCTTGGTGTAGCGCGATGACGCGATCGCCCAGCACCACTTGATCGGCATCTGGTTGCGGCACATCCAGCATCGGCACGCAATTCACGTTGACGCCGCAATCCGAGACCATCCGTGCGATGAGATAGGCGTTGATGCGCGCGGCTTGCTTGGCCTTTTTCGGATCCAAGCGGCGCAGCGCCCCAAATACCGCCGGGGGGTGGTGATCTGGAAATCCGACGCCTTTAGCCCGCGCCACGCGGCCGCCTTCTTGGTCGATCAAGATTGGCGCGTCTTCGCGCCCAACGCTTTCGCGAAGCTCGTCGCAATGCGCGCGCAACTCATCCGGAGACGCGCAGTGCCGGGCAAAAACTATAAAACCCCAAGGGTCTACGTCCTTAAAGAACGCCCGCTCTGCGTCCGACAGCCTCGGACCTTCGCAATCAAAGATCGCCGCAAGCGGCATGCATTCAACGCCCTTTAGGTCTTCACAGAGATTTAACGAGGCAGTCTTGCCCGCGTTCCTTAAGACCAACGCAATAGGTCGCGGCGGCGTCTTTGGACGAAAACGGGCCGACGCGTAGGCGATGGTAGACGCCACGATCCCCGAGATCGGCGCGCTCAACATCATAGGTCTTGGCCGTGATATACGTCCCCATGCGCGTTTCCATGCGGCCCCACTGCCCTTCGGCTTCTTCTAAAGACCGATAAGCCCCGACTTGCACCACATGCGATCCGGAAAGCGCATCCATGCGACCGGAATTCGTGCCTGCCGCGCTTGCCGGGGTGGGCGGCGTTGCCGGCTGGGTTTGCACAACTGCGAGATCAATGCCTGATTCCTCCAGCGCCTCTGCGTCTTCCTGGGCGCGATCCGCGACGCGATCACCGATGACGGACGCGAGTTCGGGTTCGTCCGCCTCCGGCTCTGAGGATGCGATTGCTGCGATAGTGTCTTCCGCAAACCGATCAACGGGCTCCTCTGGGCCTTCGGCAAGGACAGCGGGCGGTTCTTCGGCGCTCGCGTCGAAAATATCGTAGACTTCGCGCTCATCGGTCGCGGCGCCGGTCTCCGCAGACTCGATTTTTACCGGATCTGGGTCAGCAGCCACATAAGGCGCTTCAGCCACCTGCACGCCTTGCCCGACTTTCATGCCTTGTTTGTACGCGATGAACACCACTGACGCGAATGCGCCAATCATCACCAAGCCGATGATCAGTACGGAAAAGCCGGAGAGACCGCGCTCATCCTCATCATCATACTCGTCGTAGTCGTCCGCGTAGTCTTGGTTATTCGTCGCTTCAGTCATGGCTTATTTCGCTTATGGTTTTCCGCTTTTATCGCGCACGCAGTTGCTCGCGCAATTTTGATCCGCATACAACTCTATCATATCGCGTCCGCCGCCCTTTTTTTCGTCGAACGCGGCGCAGCTCTTACTCGGTGCTACAGCGCTAATTGTCTCTTGAGCCGCTGCGCGTATACCGTTTTTGCGCAGCTGACTAGACGCCCTTTACCCGCACCCTAACTGACGAATCATTGACTGCGGAGAGTTTAACACCCGCTGGCGGCGGACGATAAGGCTTAGCTTAAATGTCCGCGCCAAATAGACGACGATACTCTCGGACTGCATACCGATCAGTCATACCTGCAATGTAATCGCAAACGCCGCGCGCGCGCCGGTCTGGCGCAGAATCCTCATAGCGAGCCCGCCACTCCGGCGGCAAGATTTCCGGCTCAGAAAAAAACAATTCAAACAAAGAATTAACAATTCTCTTGGCTTGGCTCCGCACCCGATTGACCTTCACATGTCGATACACATTCCTGTGGAGAAATTGGCGCAGTTCTTCCAAATCGCTGTTCATTTCATCGGAAAATGCCGCCATGGGGCGATCCGAATGGCGAATGGCGTCGGCGTCCGCCGGCTCAAGCGCCGCTAAGCGTGACCGTGTTTCGCGCAACACGTCTTCAACCATCGCGCCGATGAGATCGGATACGGCTTCGGCGATGACGATATCGCTGGGCGCATCCGGATACCGGGTTTCGACATCGCAAATAGCGTCCCCAACCAGGGGCAATTCCTTAGCCGTTTCCATATCGATAAGACCGGCGCGCAGCCCGTCATCCACATCGTGATTGTTATAAGCGATATCGTCTGCGATCGCGGCAAGCTGGGCCTCGAGGGATGGAAATGTCGATAGCCAGAGATCATGACGCGCCGCATATTCAGTAATCGCCGCGGGCAGCGGCTCGTTGTCGTCAGCCAGCGGGCCTAAAAGCGGACCATTATGTTTAACGACGCCCTCGAGCGTTTCCCACGTCAGGTTCAACCCCTCAAATTCGGCATGGCGACGCTCCAGCTTGGTCAATATCCGCAACGTCTGGGCATTGTGGTCAAAGCCGCCAAACTCGCTCATGCAGTCTTTTAAGACGTCCTCACCGGTGTGCCCGAACGGCGGATGGCCGAGATCATGGGCGAGCGCCACGCATTCAGCCAGATCTTCGTCTAATTTGAACGCTCGCGCGAGGGTGCGAGCGATCTGGGCGACTTCCAGAGAATGGGTCAGCCGCGTGCGGTAGTGGTCGCCCTCTTGCGAGATAAAGACCTGCGTCTTGTGCTTTAGCCGTCGGAAGGCGACCGCGTGAACAACCCGATCCCGGTCGCGCTGAAAAGGCGTCCTCAAGGCGCTCTCGGCCTCGTCAAAAAACCGCCCCCGAGAACTGGACGCGTCTGCGGCGAAAGCGGCAAGCGGGGCTGGAAACGCCAGAAAACGGCGATTTCGTCCCCCAATTGCGGGCGCGTCAGCGGGGAAATCGGCTGAATTTTTCGTCATGTACTGCGACACCGCCTCAATTTTCCCCAGAAAGAGCGTAATAATAGGGGCTACGCCGCGTTATCGATGCAGAGTTTAACAAGATTCGCCGTCGGTTTTTTGCTCTCCGTTAAGGGCGATCGGTGTATCGCGACGTAACGCGCGTCGTGGACGGGTAGTATTTGTGGAGTAAGGCGTGGGAAATCAATTCCGGCGTTTGGGTTTGGTCGCCTGTGTGGCGGCGAGCGCGGTATTAGCGGCATGCACACAGTCAGGCGGCGACAGCGGCGGCACTGGCTCTGGCGGCGGTTCTGGAGGCGGCACGGGCGGCCCGCCAGCAAATGCCTCGGTCACGCAGATCGACAGCCAGGGCGAAGCTGCCACCTTTCTAGCGCGGGCGGCGTTTGGCGGCTCCATGGCGCAAATCGACTCGCTGAACGGCGGCGACGCCGCTAATTGGGTTCAGTCAGAATTCAATAAGTCCCCAACGTTTTATCTGCCGACACTCATCGCCCGAGAACAGCTGGGTGAAGATCTCGATCAACGGGCCCATTCGAGGCTGATCTGGGACTCTTTCGTCGCCGGCGACGATCAGCTCCGCCAACGCATGGTTTTCGCGCTCTCGCAAATCGTTGTGGCGTCGGATCGGGAGAGCTTCGTTCGACCGCTAACGTACGCCTATTACGTCGACGCGCTCGTGGAAAACGCCTTCGGCAATTATCGCGATCTGCTCCAAGACGTCACCTATTCGCCCTACATGTCGCAGTACTTAACGTATTTCAAAAATCGCAAAGGCGATCCCAATACTGGACGTATGCCGGACGAGAACTACGCACGCGAATTGTTGCAGCTGTTCACCATCGGCCTTGTCGAACTCAACATGGACGGCACGCCGCGTCTGGGTCCAGACAATCAGCCAATTGAGACGTACACGAATGATGATATCGTTGGTTTGGCGCGCGTGTTTACCGGCTTTTCCTGGAAAGCTGACCGCTTCGACTCGAATAATGGAGACGATGATGCTGAGTATTCGGCGCTCCAGTCCTTTGCCGATGAGCATTCGGAATTAGAAAAGACCTTTCTTGGAACGACAATCCCAGCGGGCACGGGTGCGGACGAGTCTGTGACGCTCGCGCTCGATCACATCTTTGCACACCCCAACGTGGCGCCCTTTGTGAGCCGGCAACTCATTCAACGGTTTACGGCAAGCAATCCAGATCCCGCCTATGTTGCGCGTGTCGCCGCCGCCTTTGAAACAGGCACATTCGTTTCTGACAACGACATTACGTTCGGGTCCGGCGCGCGTGGTGATTTACGCGCGACGCTCGCGGCCGTCCTGCTCGATGCGAGCCTTTATGACGGCTCCACTGCCAATCAAGATGATTTCGGAAAAATTCGAGAGCCGGTCTTGCGCTTTATTCACTGGGCGCGGGCGTTCTCGGTGCAAAATGTGAATTCAGGGAATGAGCGGTTGCTCGGCGATACATCAAGCCCCGAGGACCGGATTGGACAGCACCCTTTTCGATCGCCGTCCGTGTTCAATTTTTATCGCCCCGGCTATATCGCACCGAACACCGAGACCGGACAAAGAGATCTCACCGCCCCCGAACTTCAGATCGTCAATGCGAGCTCAACGATCGGTTATATAAATTTCCTCACTGACTTTATATATGAAGACACCAACCAGCGGGACGATACGCTGGAGACATATAAGCCAGACTTTAGCGCTGAGATCGCCCTGGCGGATAATCCTGCAGCGCTAACAGATCGGCTCGACATTCTCCTGACAGGCGGAAGAATGTCCGACGACACGAAACAACAGATTATCGATACGATTTCGCTGTTGCCGATTGAAGCGGGCACCGAAGCTGAAGACCGCGATCGCAGAGTTCGGTTGGCGGCTTTGATGGCGGTCAACGCGCCATCATTTTTTGTGTTGCGTTAGGGGCGATAAGACAATGGCCAATATCAATCGCCGACGGTTTGTTACCAACGCTAGCGCTTTAACACTGATGTCTAGCGCCGGCATTTTAGGCTCTATGAGCCAATCGCGAGTCTTCGCAGCCGATACTAGCGGCTACAAAGCGCTTGTGTGCATCTTTTTATTCGGCGGTCTCGATCATGCCGATACCCTCCTGCCCTATGATGCGCCTTCGCACGCGCTGCTGCGCAACGCGCGCCCGGCGATCCTAAACAGATATCAAGGCACAGGAGCGTCGCGCGAGATTTCCAATCTCACGGCGCTGACGCCTGTTAACGCCGGAGACTTTGGTGGTCGTCAATTCGCCCTCGCGCCGGAGTTAGATCCCCTACGCGCGCTTTTCCAATCGGGCGATGCGGCGATTGTTGGTAATGTGGGCCCGCTCATTGAGCCCACGACACGAACCTTGATGGAAGCGAACGGCGTGGAACTGCCGCCGCGGCTATTTTCCCATAACGACCAGCAATCGACTTGGGAGTCCTTAGGGGTTGAGGGCGAGAAGATCGGCTGGGGCGGGAAGTTTGTCGACGCGGCGCTGATTGCGGATCCGTCTTCCAATCCTGCTTTCGCTGCTATCAACACCAGCGGCAACAATGTCTTTTTAGCCGGCAATGTGGCGCAGCAATTCCGGGTAGGGTCTGGCGGCGCCAACCCTATTCAAGTGATCGACCAACGTTCAACCATCGGCCGAACCAATGAGGGGGACGCGGCGCGCGATAGTTTCCGGTCGTTCTTGGGTCGCACTGTGACGGCCGACAGCAATTATTTCATTACCGATGCGACGCGCGCGATCGGGGGCGCGATCGCCAATAACGATATTTACAATGCGGCCTATGAGAACGCCGTGCCGCTGACAACGGTATTCCCGGAGACGCGCATTGGCCGGCAGCTCAGGGCCGTGGTCGAAACCATCGACATCGCCCCGGCGCTGAATGTGAACCGCCAGGTCTTCCTGGTCGGCATGGGCGGTTACGATACGCACAGCAATCAAACCAACTCGTTGCCAGCGCTGCTGGGAGAGCTTGCGGAAGGCATCGCCGCCTTTTCGGCAGGATTGAGCGAGATTAATCGCTGGAATGACGTTGTCGGCTTCACAGCGTCTGATTTCGGCAGAACCGTAATTGATAATGGCGACGGGACTGATCATGGCTGGGGAGCCCACCACGTTGTGTTTGGCGGCGACGTGATCGGCCAACGGATCTATGGCGAGGTTCCAGACCTCGATTTATCCTCCGAACGCTATACAGAGCGGCGAGCGCGGCTCATTCCGTCCGTTTCTGTTGAGCAATATGCAGCCACGCTTGGCAGTTGGTTTGGCTTAGATTCTGGTGAATTGGCGGCTGCGCTGCCAAATCTAGGCAATTTCAACCAAGCAAATCTCGGGTTCCTGTCTTAATCGGCCCAGCCCCCCTCCAAATTTTGATTTGGGCGCCTTATCTTAGAACAACGTGGCTATGAGGACCCAAATGACTGACCCCGTAACTGTTAGTGCGCGCGCGGCGAAGCGCATTGGCGCGATCCTCTCGAAGGAACCTGACGGCGCCATGCTTCGGGTTGCGGTCGAAGGCGGCGGGTGTTCAGGCTTCCAATACACCTTCGATATTGTCGACGCCCGCGAAGACGATGATCTCGCCCTGGATGCGGATGGGTTTCATGTCCTCATAGACCCGATGTCCGTGGAGTTTATGGCCGGCTCCGAAATCGACTTTTCCGACGAACTCATTGGCGCGGCGTTCAAGATTAACAATCCAAACGCGACCGCCTCTTGCGGCTGCGGAACCAGTTTCTCACTCTAAACCAGCGCATGGTCTTTCACTCTTTTTGTTGACGGGCCTCGCTGGAACATCGATAGGTCGCGCCCATGTCAGAGGACTGGGCGGTATTTGTCATCAATCTCGATCGGTCGCCGGACCGATTGGCGCGGATCTCCAGGCAATTGGACGCCGCGCGGATCCCCTTCCAGCGATTCGCCGGCGTCGACGGCGGAGATATCAATGACAAAGACGACTCTCACGCCGGCCTAGTTGACACGGCTCACTGGGGCGCTTTCCATCATCGAAATCCGTTGGCTGCAGAGATCGGCTGCTATTTGAGCCATATCGGCGCGATGCGCGCTTTTCTTGAGAGCAAGCAAACGCTGGCGCTTGTCTTAGAAGACGACGCTGAAATTCCTGCCGCGCTGTCAGATCTGTTGGACGCGCTTCGCCGCGAGCGCGACCAGTGGGATCTCGTTAAGCTCCACGCAACCCACCCCGGCCCCCAACCGCGACGCGCGCAGTTAACGCCGGATTATTCGCTAACGTCTTACGTCACCCGCTCGGCCTGCTCGACAGCGTACTGTTTGTCTAAGCCCGCCGCGGCTACGCTGATCGACTATCTTTTGCCTGCGCGCCTTCCCTTTGATCACGTCTTCGACAGAAACTTTGATCACGGATTAAAGACGCGCGGCGTCGCGCCAATGCCGATAGGAACAGGGCGCGTTGCGAGCGTCATCAATCAGGATCGTGATGTCCCTCGCCCGCTTACCCACGGCCTAGGCGATCGGCCCCTTCTGCCAAAATGGCGGACGCCGTTTTATCGCCTATGGACCGAAAGCCGACGGCTAATTTATAACCTGTTTGTCGATGGCGGATTGCGTGCGCTTTTGGTCAATGCGTTCCAAAACCGACCGCTCGCCTGACTAGAGTGCACGAAAAACAAGTTTTCCCAGGACTTTCCATGAAAATTGCGACCTTCAACGTCAATTCTATCAATGCCCGACTGTCGCGCGTTGTATCGTGGGTTGAGCGGGCGTCGCCGGACGTCGCCGTGCTGCAGGAAATCAAATGCGTCGACGAGAAATTCCCCGCCGAACCGTTTGAGGACTTAGGATACAACGTCGCGGTGCACGGTCAGAAAACCTATAACGGGGTCGCAATTTTATCGAAGCATCCCATGGACGATATCGAAAAGGGACTGCCTGGCGATCCATCTGATGAGCAAGCCCGGTATATCGAAGCGTTGGTTCAGCCCAACGATAGCGCGCCGATACGCGTTGGCGGACTTTACTTGCCAAATGGCAATCCTGCCCCGGGTCCCAAATATGAGTACAAGCTCAACTGGATGGCGCGCCTGAAATCACACGCTGAGAGACTGTTAGAGACGGAAGAGGCGTTTGTTCTTGCGGGCGACTATAACGTTATTCCGCAAGCTGAAGATGTGCACGACCCGGCTGCATGGGCGCAAGATGCGCTTTTCCGGCCGCAGACGCGCAACGCATTTCGCGAGCTACTATATTTGGGACTTACCGACGCTATCCGTCAGGAAAACGCGGAGGCGATTTTGTACACCTTTTGGGATTATCAACGCGGCGCCTGGGAAAAAGACCATGGCATCCGCATCGATCATATTCTGATGAGCCCGCAAGCGGCGGACCGGTTTCAGACAGCCGGCGTCGACCGGTCCGAACGCGGTGAAGAAAAGCCATCTGACCACGTCCCTGTTTGGGCGGAATTTAGCTGAGCGCGGGATGAAGTGGTCGCCGCAACAAGATGATGCGCTGCTCGCCGTGCGCCGCTGGCTCCAGCGGGGCGATAGCCAAGTCTTCCGGTTGTTTGGCTATGCGGGC
>JBCDBM010000034.1:0-20447 GCA_039183665.1 Pseudomonadota bacterium
GACAAAAGTACCACCCAGAAAATATATTCTGCAACTCTTGCGGTTGTAAATCTGGCCCCCGGTCCCCCTAAAATCTCAGAAGTTATGCTAAGCAGCGAAAAGCGTAAGATGGTGTTGCATAGCCCGTCTTGATCTCTACCAAAAATGTGAACTTTTTTTTTAAAGTCACCAGAGACGAAAGTACCTTATAATAGGAATACTAAGTGGAGTGGGGAGCCAAATAAAATGGCGTGAACTCTATTGCCGATTTTTGTGAAGTTCTCTAGCTTAAGCCAATTTCTAATAAGCCCTATCGGTGCAAAATCCGCGCGCCGGGCTTCCCCCATTTGCAAGCCATGGACTGGATGAACCGAGGTCATCTGTTGGCGGACGTTTCCGCGATCCTCGGCTCGCTTGATATCGTATTCGGTGAGATTGATCGGTAGCCGATAACTGACAAGATGCTTGGCTTGCCGTGTTGCAAACGGTCCGAGCTTTGAATGACAGAATGTGCCATCAGAAAATGAGGCGCACTGGTTATGTAAAGGCTGAGGAATGACAGCCACCATCACTTGCCCAGCGCACGGGTCTCAACCCGAGACCTTTGTATGCGTGCACATCATCGAGGGGATGGAGGCCGGCGAGGCGCGAGGCTTTTGGTACTCAAAAAACCCGGACGGCGTTTATGACGCGGTGTGCGGCGCATGCGATGCGCTCTCCCAGGACGATTTCGACGCGCTGGGCCCTGAAAATATCAAGGTCATCTGCTTTGGTTGCTTCAAAGAAGCGGCGGCGCTAAACGACATTGATATCAAATGAGCACACTCGAAAGAGACCCAGATGGCCGCACGCAAGCCCCATAAAGACCAGCCCGCGTCCTTTGCGTGGACGCCTGAAAACCAGGCTTGGTGCGACGCGCAAGTGAAGAAGTACCCTGACGGACGCGAGGCCTCTTGCGTTATTCCGTTTTTATGGCGCGGCCAAAAACAAGAGGGCTGGATTTCGATCCCTATGATGGAGGCGATCGCCCGCCAATTGGAGATGCCCTACATCCGCGTTTATGAGGTCGCGACTTTCTACACGATGTTTAATTTGGCGCCGGTGGGCGAGTATTTCGTGCAGCTTTGCGGCACCACGCCATGCATGCTGCGCGGGGCGCAAGACTTGCGAGAGGTTTGCAAGAAGGTCATCGGCCCGGAAAATGCGGTGTCCGAAGACGGCAAGTTGTCATGGCTGGAGGTGGAGTGTCTTGGCGCCTGCGTGAACGCCCCTATGGCGCAGATCTCAACCAATGAGGGTGATCATTATTACGAAGATCTGACGCCGGAGCTTTTCGAAGACCTGCTTGGCAGATTGCGCCGCGGGGAAGACGTTAAAATCGGGACGGCCAATCCGCGTCGACACACATCTGATCCAGTTGGCGACAATACGAGCTTGTCGGATCCTGCGCTTTACGACGGCTCAGCGGGACAGCCGTTGAGGGCGATCCCGAACGCGCAACCGGCCGAGCCTGCGGAGTAAGACTTGAGTGAAACCGTCGCGACGCCGGACGCCAAAAAACGCCGCAGGGAGGCGATCCTTGCGCTTATTGGCTGGGTGCTTTTGGAAGGCATCATCGTCTCCGCCGCAGTTTTGGTTTTCGTGTCGACGGGAAACGTTCTGATCCTCATCGGCGGCATTATCGTATCGTTTATTGTTTTGGGGCCTAATTTTTTGCGTTGGCGCCGCGACCATGCTCCCGCCTTAAAGACGCCTGCCGCGCAGGATGGCGACAATGTCTGACAAGCGTAAACAAAGCCCGCACTATATTCCCGAGCTTGATCCGGAAAACCCCGCGCGCCCAAAGCCGATTGAACACAAACTGATGTGGGTCATGCTTGTCTGCGGCGCCGTTGCGCTGGTGGGGGCGGGCGTTGCATGGTATCTCGGCGAGATTCAAATTGCGATTGCGTTGGCTATTCTCGGCGCAGTCATGATCATTTTGTTCTGAGCCGACGCCGATCCTGTGAAGTCCAACTCTAGTTAAAAGACGCCGTCATGCTTGAAGATAAAGACCGGATTTTCACCAACCTCTACGGCCTGCAAGACTGGCGCTTGGAAGCCGCCAAAAAGCGTGGCGCGTGGAACAGCACCGCGGACTTGATGTCGCTAGGGCCCAACTGGATCATCGATCAGATTAAAGAGTCCGGGTTGCGCGGCCGCGGCGGCGCCGGCTTTCCGACCGGGTTGAAGTGGTCGTTTATGCCCAAAGAGGTGGGCGACCGGCCTCATTATCTGGTCGTGAACGCAGATGAGTCAGAACCAGGCACGTGCAAAGACCGGGACATCATGCGCCATGATCCGCACCTTTTCATTGAAGGGTGTTTGATCGCGTCTTTCGCGATGAAGGCCAATGCTTGTTATGTGTATTTGCGCGGCGAGTATGTGGACGAGCGCGAAACGCTACAGGCGGCGGTGGATGAAGCCTATGCAGCGGGGTTGCTTGGCAAAAATGCTGCGGGCTCTGGTTGGGACTTTGATCTTTATGTCCACCACGGTGCGGGCGCTTATATTTGCGGCGAGGAAACAGCTCTTCTTGAGAGCTTAGAGGGCAAGAAAGGACAGCCGCGCCTAAAGCCGCCTTTTCCGGCGGGCGCTGGACTTTATGGTTGTCCAACCACAGTCAATAACGTTGAATCGATTGCTGTTTGCCCAACTATCCTTCGGCGCGGCGCGGAATGGTTTAAAAAGTTCGGCCGCGACAATAACCACGGCACGAAAGTCTTTTGTATCTCGGGCCATGTAGAGCGGCCGTGCAATGTGGAAGAGGCAATGTCTATTCCCCTGCGCACCCTTATCGACACTCATTGCGGCGGTGTGCGCGGCGGATGGGATAATTTGAAAGCCGTGATTCCAGGCGGTTCTTCGGTGCCGCTTCTACCGCGCGAAATCTGCGATGATGTCTTGATGGATTTTGACGCGTTGCGTGAGGTCAAATCCGGTTTGGGCACTGCCGCGGTCATCGTGATGGATAAATCAACGGATGTCGTGCGCGCGATTTCGCGGATTAGCTACTTTTACAAGCATGAAAGCTGCGGTCAGTGCACGCCGTGCCGCGAGGGCACCGGGTGGATGTGGCGTGTGCTTGAGCGTATGGCTGACGGCGATGCGACCACGGATGAAATCGACAAGCTGTTGGAGGTTTCAACGCAGATCGAAGGACACACCATTTGCGCATTGGGCGATGCGGCGGCCTGGCCAGTGCAAGGACTTATTCGCCATTTCCGCGGGGAAATTGAAGATCGCATCAATGCGTATCGCTCTGACAGACCGCATGTGGCTGCGGCGTCTGTCGCTGCAGAGTGACACCGTCAACGTTTAGTTTACGGAAAACATACATATCCAAATCCACAAAAAGCCTTGTATTTGTGCGAATCCCGTGATTCTGTCCCAACTCGGCGTTTATCGATTCGAAAAGGAACCTCCCATGGCTGTCAAACGCAAAACCGTAAAAAGAAAAGCGCCGGCGAAGAAGACCGCCGCTAAGCGCACCACAAAAAAAGCAACGACGAAGAAAACCGCCGCCAAAAAAGCGCCTGCGAAACGCGCGCCCGCAAAACGAGCGACCGCGAAAAAAGCGGCGCCGGCTGTGATGACCTTAAAGCACCTGGCGGCAGAGTTGTCTGAAAGCCATGAGCTTTCGAAAAAGCAGACAGAAGAAGTGCTTTCGGATTTCTTCGATCGCGTGGGCGGCTATCTCAAAAAGGGCCAAAAGCTGCGCATATCTGGACTTGGCATCTTGCAAGTTCGCAAGCGTCCGGCGCGTTGGGGCCGCAATCCCGCGACGGGCGAGCGCATTCGCATTAAAGCGAGCAAGAAAGTCGCTTTCCGCGTTGCCAAAGACCTCAAAGAACGCGTTCTTTAACCCCAGTCTTTGAACGAGAGCGGCGCCAGTTCGCCGTTCCTCGTTCGTGGTTCGCGCGCGATGCCTGACTATCGTGTTCGACGGGTGATTGATGACGCCGAGGCGGAATCCATAAGCCGCCTTGGCGCACAAACATTCACCGAAACCTTCAGCCACCTTTACCCATCAGAGGATTTAGACGCGTTTTTGCAAGCGTCTCATCGCGTCGCCCATTACCGTGATCTCATCAATGATACCCGCTTTGGTGTTTGGGTGGGGGAAATCCCAGGCGCGGATGTGATCGCCTATGGCGTTGCCGGTCCCTGCGCGCTGCCAATTGACCCGGCCCTGCTGTCCGCAGGAGAACTCGTTCGGCTTTATGTTCTTGCGGGGAACCGGGACTCCGGACTCGGCGCAGCGCTGATGGATGAGATTCTCCCTTGGCTTGAAAACCGCTACACTGAGATTTTTTTGGGCGTTTGGTCTGAAAACACGGGCGCCCAGCGTTTTTACGCGCGCTACGGCTTCGAGAAGGTCGGGGAGTATCTGTTTAAAGTCGGCGCTTCTCGCGACCTCGAATACATCTTCCGGCGCGGGTGACCCCGCCGCCCGAACCCCTTAAACAAGACGATAAAAGCCGCATTCCCCTTTCTTATATGATAGTCTAAATAGGCCGGCATTCGGGTCGCCGTTGAAACGAGAAAGAGCACCGCCGATGAGCGACATGCGCGTCGTAAAAGTGAATGGTCAAGAAGTCGAAGTGCCCACCGACGTGACGCTCTTGCAAGCATGCGAGATCGCCGGCGAAGAGATCCCACGCTTTTGCTACCATGAGCGCCTATCGGTCGCCGGCAATTGCCGCATGTGTTTGATCGAAGTTAAGGGCGGTCCGCCGAAGCCGGTAGCGTCTTGCGCGCAGAATGTCCGGGACTTGCGCTCTGGCCCCGACGGCGCGCCGCCGGAGCTCTTCACCAACACGCCCATGGTCAAAAAAGCGCGTGAAGGGGTGATGGAGTTTTTACTCATCAACCATCCGCTAGACTGTCCGATCTGCGATCAAGGGGGCGAATGCGATCTGCAAGATCAGGCGGTTGCGTATGGCCGCGACGGGTCCCGCTATCAAGAGAACAAACGCGCGGTCGAAGAAAAGTACATGGGCCCGCTGATCAAAACGATCATGACCCGCTGTATTCAGTGCACGCGCTGTGTTCGCTTTGCGACGGAGATAGCCGGCGTTGACGATATGGGGCTGATCAATCGCGGCGAGAACGCAGAAATCACGACCTATCTCGAAAAAGCCGTATCGTCAGAATTGACGGGGAATTTGATTGATGTGTGTCCGGTCGGCGCGCTCACCTCGAAGCCTTACGCTTTCAATGCACGGCCCTGGGAACTGCGTAAAACAACAACCATTGATGCGATGGATGCAGTGGGCTCCAATATTCGCGTCGACGCGCGCGGCGCAGAGGTGTTGCGGATCTTGCCTGTGCTTCATGATGGCGTGAACGAGGAGTGGATCGCCGATAAGAGCCGGTTTATTTGGGATGGGCTGCGTCGCCAGCGCCTCGATCGTCCTTATGCGCGCAAAGATGGCAGGCTGGTCGCTGTCGATTGGGACGAAGCGTTAGAAATCGCAGGCGAAAAGTTGCAATCCGCGCCAGCCGACAAAGTGGCGGCGCTCGCGGGAGATTTGGTTCCCGCAGAAGCCATCAAAGCGCTTAAAGATCTGATGGATGCGATTGGTTCGCAACATCGAGATTGCCGACAAGACGGCGCGAAAATTGGCGCGCGTGACGGTGAGGGCGCTGATCGGCGCAGCTACCTGTTCAACACCGGCATTGCTGATTTGGAGCGCGCCGATGCGATACTATTAATTGGCGCCAATCCTCGCATTGAGGCGCCGATGGTGAATGCGCGCATCCGCAAGCTTTGGCTCAACGACCTCGGCGTGAAAATCGGCGTGATCGGAGAAGCGGCTGACCTATCTTACGCTTATGATCATTTAGGCGACAGCGCTGATGTGTTGGCGACGCTTGCAGAGGGCGAGGGCGCGTTTTTTGAGACGCTTAAACAAGCGGAGCGCCCGGTCATTATCGTCGGCATGGGCGCGTTGACGCGCCCTGATGGCGCCGCGATCCTTAATGCTGTTGGTCGGCTCGCTGTGCAAACCGGCGTGGTTAAAGGCGATTGGAATGGCTTCAACGTTTTGCATACGGCCGCGTCACGTGTGGGGGCGCTTGATTTGGGCTTTGTGCCAGGCGCTGAGGGACGCGATTTTGAGGGCATTCTCGACGGGTGCCAATCAAGAGAGATCGAGGTTGTCTACAATCTTGGCGCCGATGAATTTGACGCCAAAAAGCTCAACGGCGCTTTTGTCATTTACCAGGGTCATCATGGCGATGCCGGCGCGCGCAATGCGGATCTGATATTTCCCGCTGCCGCCTATACCGAGCAAAACGCTATCTTTGTGAATATGGAAGGCCGCGCGCAAATGGCGAGCCGCGCCTTGTTCGCTCCGGGAGAAGCGCGCGAAGACTGGGCGATTTTACGCGCGTTATCGGCGCGCATTGGCAAAACCCTGCCTTATGACGACCTGTTCGCTTTGCGTCAGGCGATGATCGAGGATGCGCCCTCGCTCGGCCGTATTGACCAGATTGGCGATGCCGACGCGGAGACACCGTTTGATCCTTCAACCTTAGGGTTGCCTGGTCCTATTGAAACCAGCCCCCTGCAATCGGCCGTTTCCGACTATTACCTCACAAATCCCATTGCGCGCGCCTCAGCGACGATGGCGGAGTGTTCAAAGGTTCAAAACGGCTCTGAGGCCTTGGCCGCTGAATGACGTCAACGCACATGTGGTCAGGGTCTTTGACGTGACTATCGGCGCGATCCCCGCTAAGAGGCGCGTTGTAAGGAAGACGCTTTAGATGATGGATCTTTGGACATTCGTATCCTCTCGCCCCACTGACGCAGGATGGGTGGCGTGGCTTGTCCCCACGGTCATCCAAGCCCTGGCCGTTTTGTTGACGCTTTTGGTCGCCCAAGCCTTCTTGATGTATTTCGACCGCAAGGTTTGGGCGGCGGTGCAAATGCGCAAAGGGCCGAACGTCGTCGGGCCCTTTGGCGTCCTTCAGTCTTTTGCCGACCTTTTCAAATTCGTTTTCAAAGAGCTTGTGATCCCGTCGGGGGTCAACAAGACCGTCTTTATCCTCGCCCCGCTCGTCACTTTTGTCTTGGCGCTCGTGGGCTGGGCCGTCATCCCAGTTGGCCCAGGCATGGTGGGCGCGGACATCAATGTGGGGCTCTTATATCTGTTCGCGATATCATCCCTTGGCGTCTATGGCGTTATCATGGGCGGATGGGCGTCGAATTCGAAATATTCGTTTTTGGGCGCGATCCGGTCTTCTGCGCAGATGATTTCTTATGAGGTTGCGATCGGCTTCGTCATTGTGAGCGTGGTTCTGGTCGCCGGCTCGCTGAACTTATCGGATATCGTGAACAGCCAAGCCCGCGGCGGCGGCATGCTCAATTGGCACTTCATCCCTCTGTTCCCGATGTTTGTGCTGTTCTTCATTTCAGCGCTAGCAGAGACCAACCGGCCGCCCTTCGATCTTCCGGAAGCCGAATCAGAATTGGTGGCCGGTTATCAGGTAGAATATTCCTCAACGCTGTTCCTTCTGTTCATGATCGGCGAGCTCGCGAATATCGTCTTGATGTGCGCGATGATGACGATCCTTTTCTTCGGCGGGTGGCATGCGCCAGTGCCGTGGGGGCCGTTAGAGAGCGTGCCCATTTTGTGGTTCTGTCTGAAGATCCTCTTTTTCTTCTTCATGTTCGCGATGGTGAAGGCGATCGTGCCGCGCTACCGCTATGATCAGCTCATGCGTATTGGATGGAAAATTTTCTTGCCGATGTCTCTCATCTGGGTGGTCTTAGTCGCTGGAGCGATGTTGTTTATCCCAGGGCTTGAGGACTGGTTCCAAAGCTGGAGACAATAGATGTCGCGTATTGCGCAAGCGCTTAGCGGGTTGATGCTGCGGGATTTCGTGGGCGCGTTTTTCCTCGCCATGAAATATTATTTTCGCCCCAAAGCGACGCTCAATTATCCGTTCGAAAAAGGGCCATTGAGCCCACGGTTCAGGGGCGAGCACGCTCTGCGCCGTTACCCAAATGGCGAAGAACGCTGCATCGCGTGTAAATTATGCGAAGCCGTGTGTCCGGCACAGGCGATCACCATCGAAGCAGAACCCCGCGACGATGGCTCGCGACGCACCACGCGTTATGACATCGACATGGTGAAATGCATCTATTGCGGTTTTTGTCAGGAAGCGTGTCCCGTGGACGCGATTGTCGAAGGGCCGAATTTCGAATTCGCGACGGAAACCCGCGAAGAGCTATACTACGATAAGGATCGACTGCTCGCGAATGGCGATCGATGGGAGCGCGAGATCGCGAAGAATCTCGAGCTCGATGCGCCCTATCGATAGGTGCTGCTACGAACGCTCTAATACGAGACTGAATGTCACCGGCGCCACAGGCGCAATCGAATCGAGTTCCGCCAGCCCGCGCAACTCCTCGATACCATCTGTCAAATCATGGGTCGCCGCATAAACAACAATCGGGTCTACGCTCTCAACCGCGACACGATTGGCGCCAACCCGGGTCACATAGGCGTTGCCCATGGCGGGCGCGCTCATGCCGTGAAGATCCACGGTTAAATCGAGCGGAATAACGGTGCGCGCGCCGACATCCATGGTCGCAAAGGTGTTCGGGTCTAATGTCGCGGACACCGTTGCCGCGGGGAAGTTCTGAACGTCGAAAAGAAATTCACGCATGCGCTCATTGCGCTGCTCTAAAAGCGTTTCGAGCGACGCAAGGTCAATGTCGATTTGCGCGACGCCCTCCGGCGACACCCCGCCGGACAATTTGGTGAAATGATGCGCCTCGGCGATTGCGTTCGATTTTACGGAGACAAAGGATAAGCGCGATTCGTCTGCGACTACTGACCATGCGCCAGAATTCAACGGTTCAGGCGCGGCGGGCGCCGGCGCTTTTGAGCAAGCGGCGACAAGCACGAGTGCGGAAAATGCGAGGGCGCGGATCATGAGAGTCCTTCCTGAGGTCGAGCGGCGCAATTCTTACGCCTGAGAATGCCGTAATCGGGCGCAATTGCCAAATTGACCGCAGCACGGGCTTCATTTTTTGGGGAAGACTCCCAAAGCCGTTGGGTCAATAGCACGCGCGCGATCTCCCTTTGCAAACAATCGCCAAGCCGTCTAAAAGCGCGCCTCAAGGCCTTGTGCGTAGGACGCGTCAGGTCTACCCAATGTATTGAATCGATCAGGCGCCGTCCGGCGCCGTTTTCTAACCGAAGACGGACATTTCGCCCAACCGCTCGCGCGACGACCAGACGATCCTATGACAATTTCCGCCATCGCCTTTTATATCTTCGCTTTTGCAGCCGTCGGCGCAGGACTGATGGTGATCGCCTCACGCAATCCCGTCCATTCCGTGTTGTTCTTGATAAGCAGTTTCATTTCGGTTGCCGGCCTATTCGTTCTGATGGGGGCTGAGTATCTGGCGATGCTGCTCGTCGTCGTCTATGTGGGCGCTGTTGCCGTCTTGTTTTTGTTCGTTGTCATGATGCTCGACGTGGATTTCGTCGAGATGAAGCAAGGCTTCTTGCAGTATTTGCCGATCGGGGGCGCGATCGCGGCACTTGTCGTCATTGAGCTTATTCTTGTGGTCTCCGTTTGGGTGTTTCCAAGCGAATCCGAGATCGCCCGCGCCCATCCATCGCCCACGGCCGCAGAGACAGTTTCCAACCCCGTCGGGCCGAATAATGCCGAAGCGCTAGGCCTTATTCTCTACACAGATTACGTGCACTATTTCCAGATCGCCGGCATGGTGCTGCTGATCGCCATGATCGGCGCCATCGTGCTTACCTTCCGCAGCCGTCAAGGGGTCAAAACGCAAGATCCCATGGAGCAAGTGGCCCGGAAACCATCTGAGGCCGTCGAAACCGTCGATATCCAATCTGGTCAGGGGCTGTCTTAGAGAATGGCTGAGATTGGACTTGGACATTACCTGGCCGTGGCCGCGATTTTATTCGCCATCGGGATGGCGGGCATTTTCGTCAACCGCAAAAACGTCATCGTCATCTTGATGTCGATCGAACTGATGCTCCTTTCGGTCAATATTAATCTGGTCGCCTTCGCGCAGTTTTTGGGCGACCTAACGGGGCAAGTTTTTGCGTTCATGGTTCTCACGGTGGCGGCCGCTGAAGCGGCGGTGGGGCTCGCGATATTGGTTGCATACTTCCGCAAGCGCGGCGACATCGCCGTCGAAGACGCGAATTTGATGAAGAACTAAAGGGCGCTGATGGAACCGTTCGTTGTCTTACTGCCCTTGTTCGGCGCGATGTTGGCGATGCCCGTCGGACGTGCGTTTGGCGCCCGCGCGGCGGAGCTGCTGACGACTGGCTTTATGTTATTGGCGGCGATCTATTCGTGGGTCCTGTTCTTTGACGTAACGACCATCGTCGGCGAGGCGAACGCCCGCACGATCACACTTTTCACATGGATCGGGTCTGGGGATTTCGTTGCCTCTTGGGCGGTGCGGCTCGATACGCTCTCCGCGGTGATGCTGGTGGTCGTGAACTCTGTGTCCTTTCTCGTTCACTGGTATTCCATGGGCTATATGAAGGACTATGGCGAGCAGGCGCGCTTCTTCGCGTATCTATCGCTCTTCACCTTCGCGATGCTTTGCCTGATAACCGCAGACAACTTCCTGCAACTATTTTTCGGATGGGAGGGCGTTGGGCTCGCCTCCTATTTGCTCATCGGGTTCTGGTTCAAAAAGAAATCAGCCAATGACGCGGCCATTAAAGCCTTCGTTGTAAACCGGGTCGGCGATTTCGGTTTTGCGCTCGGAATCATGTGCGTCTTTTACGTATTCGGATCGATTGAATTCGACGCGGTTTTTGAAGTCGTCAAAGCGAACGCCGTGGCGGTGCCGTTTGGGCAGACGACGGGCGCGCCGATACAAGAACTCACGATTACATTTCTCGGCGCCGAATTTCATGCGCTCACGACAATAGCGGTGCTTTTGTTTATTGGCGCCATGGGCAAGTCTGCACAATTCCTGCTGCATACTTGGTTGCCGGACGCCATGGAGGGCCCGACGCCCGTCTCCGCGCTCATTCACGCGGCGACCATGGTAACCGCGGGCGTCTTTTTAGTTTGCCGTTGTTCCGTCATCTATGAATATGCGCCAAGCGCCGCCGCCATGGTGACGCTGGTGGGCGCGGTGACAGCCATTTTTGCTGCGTCAGTTGGTCTGTTCCAAGACGATATCAAGAAAGTCATCGCCTATTCCACATGCTCGCAGCTGGGCTACATGTTCTTCGCTGCGGGCGTTGGCGCGTACGATGCAGCGATGTTCCACTTGTTCACGCACGCCTTCTTTAAGGCGCTCCTCTTCTTAGGCGCGGGCGCGGTGATCATCGGCATGCATCACGAGCAAGACATCAAGAAAATGGGCGGCGTGAAAGATCTCATGCCCGCGACCCACATCTTGATGGTGATAGGAACCATCGCCATTACGGGCGTTGGCATACCCGGCTTTTATTTATTTGGCGCGCCGCTTGGCACGGCCGGATTTGTCTCCAAAGACATCGTGATTGAGGGCGCGTTTGCCGCCGGAGAGGCGGGACGCACATTCGCCTATTTCGCGTTCTCGCTTGGGTTGCTCGCCGCGGTCCTGACGAGCTTTTATTCATGGCGCCTCATCTATCTCACATTCTGGGGTCCTTCGCGTGCGCCCGAACATGTTCGCAAACACCCGCACGCCGTTCCGGACGCCATGATGGGCCCGCTTATTCCGCTCGCAATCGGCGCTTTGTTTGCGGGCATGGCGTTTTATCCCAGCTTCGTCGGCAAAAAGTCCGACTATTTTTGGAATGAAGCGCTTTACATCGTTGATGCTCATCATGCGGAAGAAGGCCACGAAGCGGATGACGCTTATGCGACGGCAGATGATGATCACGCGGACGAGGCTCATTCCGCAGGTTCACATGGGGACGATCACAGCGACGAAGCGCACGCTGGAGATGACCACGCTGAGGAGCACCATGTGCCGACTTGGGTGTTGTGGTCGCCCTTTATCGCGATGTTGATTGGACTGTTTGCAGCAAGTTCGCATTACTTAAACGGAGATCCGCTACGCCCAGGACTCTTGCGGCCAGGCGGGATGATCTACGCTTTTTTGAAGAACAAATGGTATTTCGACGAGATCTACGATTTCATTTTAGTGAAACCCATTTTAGCGATTGGTCGCTTCTTATGGCTCGATGGGGATGGCAAAACGATTGACGGCGTGGGGCCGGACGGCGTCGCGCAATCGGTGGCCGCCGGCGCCAAGCGTCTCGTGAAAATCCAAAGCGGTTATCTTTATCACTATGCATTCGTGATGCTTATCGGGATCGCGATCTTTGTGACATTCATGTTGATTAGGGCCGGGGGGTAATCATGACTGAGAGCTTCTCCGATCAGCCCTGGCTAAGCCTGGTCACCTTTATCCCAACCTTGGGCGCGCTTTTTATCATCTTACGCCGGATGATGGCGCGAACCGATCAGAACGGCGAGATCGAACTCAAAGAAAAAGAACAGATTGAACAGGTCGCAAAACGCATCGCGATTTTCTTCACGGTTCTGAATTTTGTTGTTTCGGTTGGCGTTTATGCGCTCTTCGATCCGACCATCGCCGGCTTTCAATTGGTTGAGGAAGCGCGGTGGCTCGGCGGCGGCATCAACTACAAAATGGGCGTCGACGGCATCTCGATTCTCTTTGTCTTGCTCACGACTTTCATCATGCCGATTTGTATCCTGGCGTCGTGGAACTCCATCAAAGAGCGCGTCGCGGATTACATGATCGCGTTTCTGATTTTGGAAACGCTGATGATCGGGGTCTTTTGTGCGCTCGATCTGTTCGTATTTTACGTGTTCTTTGAGGCAAGCCTCATTCCGATGTTCCTGATCATCGGCATCTGGGGCTCCAAAGGCATGAAACAATTTGCTGGCTATGAAATCCCGAGCCGCATCTACGCTGCATTAAAATTCTTCCTCTACACGCTGTTGGGCTCGCTGTTTCTGCTCATCGCCATCGCCTGGATGTATATGGAGGCGGGCACCACCGACATCCCAACGCTTCAAGCGTACGATTTCCCTGCTGGCGCGCAAACTTGGCTGTGGCTTGCTTTCTTCGCGTCCTTCGCGGTGAAAATGCCAATGTGGCCGGTGCACACCTGGTTGCCGGACGCGCACGTTCAGGCCCCCACCGCCGGTTCAGTGGTGCTCGCGTCCATATTGCTGAAAATGGGCGGCTACGGATTTGTCCGCTTTTCGCTGCCGATGTTCCCATTGGCCAGCGCCGATTTTGCGCCGCTGGTTTATGCGCTGTCCGTTGTCGCCATTATCTACACCTCGCTCGTGGCGCTCGCTCAAGAAGACATGAAGAAGCTCATCGCCTATTCCTCGGTGGCGCATATGGGTTTTGTGACCCTCGGGATCTTCACCGGCACCAAGCAAGGCATCGAGGGCGGGCTTTTCCAAATGCTCTCGCATGGGTTTATCTCCGGCGCGCTCTTTTTGTGCGTGGGCGTTTTGTATGATCGCATCCATACGCGCGAAATCGCGGCCTATGGCGGGCTCGTCCATCGCATGCCGCTTTATGCGTTTTTGTTCCTTTTCTTCACCATGGGAAATGTGGGGCTGCCGGGCACCAGCGGATTCGTAGGCGAAATCTTGGCGATGACCGGCGCGTTCAAAGTCAACAGCTGGATCGCGTTTTTCGCCGCCTTCGGCGTTATCTTCTCCGCCGCCTATGCGCTGCGCCTTTACCGGCAAGTCGTGTATGGCGAGCTCTCCAAAGAGACCTTGATGGGCATCCCGGATGTCGACAGGCGCGAGCTCATTATGCTCGTGGTGCTGATGGCCTTTGCGCTGTATCTGGGGTTCAACCCGGGACCCGCGCTGTCGGTTTTTGACCCCTCGGTTGACCTCTTAATCGAAAACTACAACGCAGCGTTAGCAGCGGGGGGCTGAGCCATGGGATTAATGGAAACCCTTGGATTTGCGTATCCGGAATTGCTGTTGGCGATTGGCGCGATGGCGCTGCTCATTGTCGGCGTCTTTTTGGGCGATGAGTCATCACGGGGTATTTCGCTGGCGTCCGTTGTTCTGTTGCTCGCAGCTGCTGCGCTTGTGATTGCAACACCTTCCGCCCAAGCGACATCCCTTTTTGACGGCGCGTTCCGCATTGACGCTTTCGCTGCGTTTGCAAAAGTGATCATCTTGTTGGCCGCTGCTGTCGCCATCTTAATGTCTGACAACTATTTGCGCGGCGGCGAACTGCAACGATTTGAGTACCCCATATTAATTGTGCTGGCTGCGCTCGGCATGGCGTTGATGGTGTCGGCCACTGACCTGATCGCGCTCTATATGGGCATCGAAACCCAGAGCCTCGCGCTGTATGTGCTCGCCTCATTCAATCGAGACAGCCGGCGATCGACGGAAGCAGGTTTGAAGTACTTTGTGCTCGGCGCGTTATCATCGGGCCTGCTTCTTTACGGCGCTTCGCTCATCTACGGGTTTTCAGGATCGACCTCGTTCGAGGATATCGCCCGTGTCGCCGTGGAATCTGACAACAATGTGGGCCTGATTATTGGCCTTGTATTTTTGATTTGCGGTCTGGCGTTTAAAGTCTCCGCCGCTCCATTTCATATGTGGACGCCGGACGTTTATGAGGGCGCGCCGACGCCCGTGACGGCGTTTTTCGCCGCCGCGCCAAAGTTCGCGGCAATGGCCCTATTTGCGCGCGCCATGGTCGGTCCATTTCCGGGCGTCCTTGAAGATTGGCAGCCCGTCATTGCGATGATCGCGGCCGCGTCCATGACGGTGGGCGCTTTTTCCGCGATCATGCAGACAAACATCAAACGCCTGATGGCGTATTCGTCCATCGGTCATATGGGCTATGCGCTCATCGGACTTGCCGCCGGCACCATGGATGGGGTGCGCGCGGTCCTGATTTATATGGCTATTTACATGGTCATGACGATTGGCGCGTTCGCCTGCATCTTGATGATGCGCAGGGGCGGTGGGATGACCGAAACCATCGCCGATTTGCGCGGGCTCTCGCAAACCAATATGCCGCTGGCGTTGATTTTGACCGTGCTGTTGTTCTCGCTGGCGGGCGTGCCGCCAGCGGCCGGGTTCTTCGGCAAATGGTTCGTGTTTTTCGCTGCCGTCGACGCGGGGCTCGTTTGGCTCGCGGTGGTCGGTGTCTTAGCGAGCGCAGTATCGGCGTATTATTATCTGCGCATCGTTTGGTATATGTGGTTCGACGAGCCGGCCCCCGCCTTCGAGCGAGACGCGGGCCCAGCGCTGCGTATCACCGCAGCCGCGGCTGCATTGCTGTCTTTCCCCGTCCTGACGGTATTTATCGGTCCGCTGATTGAAACGGCGGGGCGCGCCGCTGCATCGTTATTCTAAGCTCATGAGCCAGCTTTCCTCAGGCGCGGCGCTGACAGTCTTCGACGAGATTGCGTCGACAAATCAGGAGGCCAAGAAGCGTATCGAGGAAGGCGCGCGCGGTCCTGAATGGGTGTTGGCGCGTCGACAAACGCAAGGCTATGGACGCCGCGGCCGCGCCTGGGAGCAAGCGACCGGCGATTTTTCGGCGACTTTGCTGTTGACCCCAAGCGCGCCAGTTTCGCGATTTGGCGAACTCGCATTCGTCGTCGCGCTGGCGGTGGGCGCGGCGATCGAGGTTGAAACCGCGCCCCGCGCTGTCACGCTCAAATGGCCCAATGATGTCTTGGTCGAGGGCGCGAAAGCCGCCGGCATCCTGATTGAGACGGCGCAACATGCAGACGGCGTTTCGCTCGCGATCGGCATTGGCGTTAACATTATCAGTGTCCCTGATGATGTGGCCTATCCGGCTACATGCATCTCTTCGCCTGACGCACCGCCCATTTCGCCAGAAGTTTTGTTGAAGCGCATAGACTCTCATCTTTTCGCCTATCTGAAACGCTGGGAGCGCGATGGTTTCGCCCCCATCCGCAGCGCCTGGATGGAGCGCGCCGCCGGCATTGGCGAGCCTGCGACCGTCAACCTCCCTGCCGAATCGCTAGAGGGCGTGATTGAGGGCATTGATGAGCACGGGGCCCTACTATTGCGCTTGGGCGACGAAACGCGGATCATCGCCGCCGCTGATGTATTTTTCGGCGCACCGTAAGGCCTGGTTGGGCCGCTGATGAGAAGAGTCCATGCTCCTCGCCATTGATGTAGGCAATACGAACTCGGTGATCGCCCTTTTTGACGGTGACGCGCCCGTCGGCATTTGGCGAACATCCACCTCATCGACGCGCACCGCAGACGAATATGCTGTCTGGCTTTCGCAATTGATGGCGTTATCTGGCTTTGCGCTGAGCGATGTCAAAAGCTGCATCATCTCTAACGTTGTGCCCCAATCGCTGTTTCATGTACGTAACCTGGCGCGCCGGTATTTCCAGAACGAGCCATTTGTCGTAGGCGTTGACAACATTCCTGGCGTTGAAGTGCGGATCCCTAAACCGTCGGAGGTGGGCGCAGATAGACTTGTAAACGCCGTTGGCGCTTTTACCGCTCATGGCGGCCCGCTTGTGGTGGTCGACTCTGGCACGGCCACAAATTTTGACATTGTCGGCGCTGACGGCGCCTTTGAAGGCGGCGTCATTGCCCCTGGCATCAACCTTTCAATGCAAGCATTGCATGAAGCGGCCGCGCGTTTGCCGCGCGTCGCCATTGAACGGCCTGGAAAAACAATTGGTACAGATACGGTCGGCGCCATGCAGTCAGGCGTTTATTGGGGCTATGTGAGCCTAATCGAGGGGCTTGTGGCGCGCATCAAGGCCGAATATGGCAAACCGTTGAAAGTAGTCGCGACGGGGGGCGTCGCGTCCTTGTTTCAGGGCGCGACAGGGGCGCTCGACGTTGTTGATCCGGATTTGACGATCCGCGGGCTTCAAGAAATTCATAAAAGGGTGTCGACCGCCCGGGCCAAGGACTAATGGCGGAAGACGAGTTGGTTTTTCTGCCGCTGGGCGGGTCCGGCGAAATTGGCATGAATATGAACCTGTATGGGTTCGGGCCCGCTCACCGCCGCGAATGGATCATGATCGACTGCGGCGTCACGTTCGGCGATCTGTCGACCCCCGGCGTGGAGCTTATTTGTCCGGACCCTTCTTATATTCTTGAGGACGTTGACCGTCTGCAGGGACTGTTGCTCACCCATGGTCATGAAGATCATATTGGCGCTGTCGGGTTTCTTGCCTCAAAATTTGATTGCCCCATTTTTGCAACGCCCTTTACCGCGGCGTTGGTGCAGCACAAGCTGGATGAGTACAACGCCAACCACCTTGATTTGAACGTCATCGATATGGACGCGCGCTTTTCGCTAGGGCCGTTCGATCTTGAATATGTCACGCTCACTCACTCAATCCCGGAGCCTAACGGCGTCATTCTGCGGACGCCGTTAGGTCACGTTCTTCATACGGGCGACTGGAAGATCGATCGGGCGCCAACGCTCGGCCCGAAAACGGACGCGAAGAAAATTCAGACTCTTGGGGATGCGGGGCTCATGGCCATGGTCTGTGATTCGACCAACGTGCTCTCTGAAGGGGAGTCCGGATCTGAGTCCGATGTTCGCGACACGTTAATCTCCATGATCGGAAAGCTTGAGGGCAGGGTGGTGGTCACGACCTTCGCCTCTAATGTGTCGCGCGTGCTATCCATCTGTGAGGCCGCGGCGGCTAGCGACCGAACCGTATGCCTCCTCGGTCGTTCCATGTTGCGGATCGTTGAGATCGCCCGCGAAACAGGGCTCTTGCCGGAGGCGTTGTCGTTCGCGTCGCCATCGGACGCAGCGCACCTGCCGCGCAGACACGTTTTGTATCTTTGCACCGGCAGTCAGGGCGAGCCCCGCGCAGCACTGGCGCGGATCGCTCGGGGCGACCATCGCGACATCGCGTTGGCTGAGGGCGATACGGTGATCTTCTCCTCCAAGGTTATTCCCGGCAACGAGCGCGAAATTTTTGATCTCCAAAATGACCTGGTGGACCTTGGCGTCGAGATCATCACCGAAAAGGATGCGTTCATCCATGTTTCCGGCCATCCGTGTAGAGAAGAGCTGAAGATGATGTATGAGTGGGCGCGTCCAGAAATCGCGATCCCGGTTCACGGGGAAGCGCGACATCTAGAAGCCCACGCGGATTTGGCAGAAACTCTCGGGGTCGCCGAGGCGCTTGCGCCACGCAATGGCGATCTCATTCGGCTGGCGCCAGAAGGGCCAAGCGTCATCGAAGAGGTCCCATCGGGGAGATTATACTTGGATGGCGCTGTGCTAACGGCGGCCGGCGCAGCGCCGATGCGCGAAAGGCGGAAGTTGGGTTATGCCGGCGTCGTCGCTGTCTCGGTCAACTTAGATCCGCGCGGCGATGAGCCGGTGCGCATCGCAATCGCGGGCAAGGGCGTCGTATTTGGGAACAGTGCCGACACCCAACGGCTTCAAGAAGAAATTCAAGACGCTGTCCTTCAGTTGAAGCCGGCCAAGCGCGATGATGATGACGCAGTCGAGACGGTTGTAACCCGCGCCGTACGTCGCCATTTCGATCCGACATGGTCCAAGCGACCTGTCGTTCTGTCCCTTATTCACCGAGCCGATTTATGAATATCGTCAGCGTTGTCATCGTTTTTTTATTGTGGTGGTGGGTCGCGTTTATGGCCGTTCTTCCGTTGGGTGTAGAAGCCCGGTGGGAAGCTGAAGACGATGGCGTTAAGGGTGCGGATCCGGGCGCCCCGACATCGCCGCGCATCAAACAAAAGATGTGGCTGGCGACAAAGGTCGCGCTGGTTTTGACGGCGATTACCGCAGCGCTGATTATGGCGGGCCTTTTTAATTTTCGAGAATAGTCCGCGCGATCAATCTTGAAAAAGCGACGAGGCTGGCCTAGACCGCAACCGACTGCGCCAGAGCAGATTGGTTTGCCCGATGCGCCTTTATCACTGATGTGTTCATAAGACGCAACGCATACGGTGCAATTGCGACTGTCGGCGAATACGTCCAAGGAAAGACGATCAGTTAGAGATCAGGTTAGATTCAGTCCAGCAAAGAAAGGGGCGACGATATGAACGAAACGACGCCCCACGCCGATATCCAATCAGCAACGACTGAAGGCCGCGACGCTGAGACTGAAGAGCCCTATTTCAGCGAAGACCGGGTTCTCTCCGAAGAATTTGTCGACGATGTTGCCGCCGCGCTCGAGCGAGCCGACAGCGCAGCGCTGGACGAACTTGTCGCCGATTTGCATCCGGCGGACCTTGCGGATCTCGTCGGTCTTATTCGCGAAGACGAACGCGCGCAGCTCATCGAAATGCTGGGCTCGCGTCTGCCCGCCGAGACTCTCGCGGAACTCGATGAAGATCTGCGCGGCGACGTTCTTGAGGCGATGTCTCCCGAACATGTGGCCGAGGCAGTCGCCGAATTGGAAACGGACGACGCCGCGTTTGTTCTTGAGGAGCTGGACGAAGACAAGCGCGAAGAGATTCTCGCCGACGTGCCGGTGGAAGATCGGTTGGCGCTGGAAGCTGCATTCGAATTTGACGAGGACAGCGCCGGCCGGATTATGCAAAGAGAGTTCTTTGCAGCGCCGGCCTATTGGACTGTTGGCCAGATTATCGACAGGCTGCGCAGTACGGAAGAGCTGCCGGAGCGCTTTTACGAGGTATTTGTCGTTGACCCGTCTTTTAAGCCCGAAGGCTCTGTGCCGCTCTCAGTATTGTTGAGATCAAACCGCGAAATAGTGATCCGCGACATCATGACGAGCCGAGACATGCGCACCATTCCGGTGGCCATGGACCAAGAAGAAGTCGCGTACTTATTCGAACAATACAATCTCATCTCAGCGCCCGTTATCGATAGCTCGGAGCGGCTTGTGGGTATGGTGACGGTGGACGACATCGTCGAAACAGTGCGCGAAGAAACACAAGAAGACATGCTCGCGCTTGCCGGCGTTGAGGCGGATACCGGTCTTTCCGATACGGTCGTGCAAACAGTGCGATCGCGGTTTTCCTGGCTCGCCGTTAATCTTGGTACGGCAATAATGGCGTCACTCGTGATCGCGCTATTCGACGCGGCGATTGGCCAAATTGTTGCGTTGGCGATTCTCATGCCCATTGTGGCGAGCATGGGCGGCAACGCGGGGACCCAAACGCTGACGGTCGCGGTTCGCTCACTCGCCACCAAGGACTTAACGCCGTCAAACACGGCGCGCATTGTCTACCGCGAAACGCTCGTCGGCTTTTTGAATGGGGTCATCTTTGCCCTGATCATGGGCGGCCTCGCGGCAGCGTGGTTTTACGCCAATGGCTGGGGTGACGGCGCGGAGTCGGCGCGCCTCGGCGTCGTCGTTGGCGTTGCAATGATCATCAATCTGCTCGCTGCTGGACTTGTGGGTATTTTGATCCCGATCGGTTTGCAGCGCGCCGGC
>JBCDBM010000035.1:0-19974 GCA_039183665.1 Pseudomonadota bacterium
GACTCGTCGAACCAGCGGCGCGTACAGCGATGAAACAGCTCATCGGGGATCGGAGTACGGGTGTCGTTGGAAGCGCGTAAGGGGCTTTGAATGACCATAGAGCTAATACGTGCCAAAACACACGGCAGACCAGCCTGTGGTTCGCCATAAACCTACCGATATGCTGGTGAAAGCCAGCGGATTAGGTCCTTGATTACAAGGCAACCAATTGGCGACGCCTTAGGGCCGCAAGACCGAGTATGGCGGAACCAAACAGCAGAAAGGCTCCTGGGATCGGGACCAATACACCTACCAGTACCTGGTACTGCCCTGCAACTTCGCCGCTTACCTGACCCGTTATGCTAAGGGTAATAGAGACCGGGGGTGGCCTCCCTTGGTATGTCCAGGCGTTGTTCACCGGATCGAATTCAAACGAGCTGTCGGCAATAAAATCCGCCGTGACAGTAAACCCCTCTATACCGAAGTATGGGTCGCTATCATTGGAGTCTATGCTGATAGTCGTCATCGTCCGGGCATCAAGGGTGAACGTCCACTGATCATTAATTTCATTGGGTGAGCTTACAATCACTGAACCGCCTGCGAATTCACCTTGGGCAATGGTGCCCAGATCCACCATGGCGGCCTTGGCATGGGAGCCTGCGCCAACAAACGCGAAAACGAGTCGCCCATCATAAAGTAATGCTCAGCAGGCACTTTATAGGGGCCGACATTGTCGAGCCGTCCGTTATCGCCATGGCATTCGTAAACCCGATACGAAACGCCATTGTCGAGCGTTTCTTCGTAAGCCGGCGCTTGGGACGGTCGGCCATCGCAAGAGACGTCGGCCACTTCCACAAAGTCCTTTTGCACCGCCGCGCCATTGATGTGGAGATGGCCGCCGATCATGCGAATTTCATCTCCGGGCAAGCCGATCACCCTTTTGATGTAATCTTTGTTGCCGTCCAACTCATTTTTGAAAACGACAATATCGCCGCGCTTTGGCTCGCCGCCAAACAAGCGGCCATCCATGTCGATCCGCGTGAACGGATAAACGAGCGAGGCGCGCGAATACCCATAGGTGGGTTTTGAAACGACAAGGAAATCGCCGACGAGCAGATTCGGCTTCATCGAACCCGAAGGGATGTTGAAGGGTTGAAAAATGACGATCCGGAGCACCAACGCAATGGCGACTGCATAGCCGACCGTTTTCGCCAGATCCCAGAGCTCTTCGGCTGGCGTCATCTTCGTATGATCAGGAAGCGCTTGTCCTTCAACGCCTTGTGAGCTGTCTTTACGCCAAAACTTAAACGGAAACGCCATTATCGTTACATACCCTTTGCCGGCCTTTTCTCGCCGACCCTATTTAGCTTGCGCGTCGATAATGACAATGGCCTGCGCCATGGGAAAGTCATCGGTGATCGTAAGAAAAATGTGGGCCGCATGCCCTTCAGGCGTCAGTTGCTCCAGGCGACGCGCCGCCCCGCCGGTTAAGGCCATGGTCGGTTGGCCGCCCGGCAGATTGACAACGCCCATATCCCGCCAAAAAACGCCCCGCGATAGCCCCGTCCCTAACGCCTTGGAACAGGCCTCTTTTGCGGCGAAACGCTTCGCGTAGGACGCAGCGCGCAACCGCCGTCGATCGGATTTCGCCCGCTCGATTTCTGTGAAGATCCGATTGGTGAACCGATCGCCAAAGCGCTCCAGCGTTCGCTCTACGCGTCGGATATCAATGATGTCGTTGCCGATCCCGATAATCATAGGCTTACTTTCAATACAAAGCGCCGGTTCGGGCGTCCTGCATGAGGCGTTTCATTTCTTTGATCGCTTCCGCCAGCCCCATGAACACGGATTCGCCAATGAGGAAATGTCCGATATTCAGCTCGGCGATTTGCTCAATCGCCGCAACGGGCTGGACATTCGAAAAGGTCAAACCGTGGCCGGCGTGAATCTCAAGGCCGAGCGCCGCGCCATGCTCAGCGCCTTTGCGGATTTTTTCAAATTCCGCCTCAATGCGCGCCGGCGTCGTCGCAGCCGCCGCCTCGTAATAGGCGCCCGTATGGATTTCGATCACCGGCGCCCCACATTCTCGCGCCGCATCAATCTGCGCTTGTTCAGGATCAACGAACAGCGAAACCCGCACGCCAATGTCCGTCAGTTCACGCACAAACGGTTTGATAAAGGCGAGCTGGCCCAATACGTCGAGTCCGCCTTCGGTCGTTCGCTCATTGCGGTTTTCCGGCACAATGCAGCAGGCGTGGGGCCGCACTTCGGTGCAGAGTTTGAGCATCTCTGCGGTCGCCGCCATTTCGAAATTGAGCGGTAAATCAACCTCGGCCTTAAAGCGGCGCATATCGTCATCGCGGATATGTCGGCGGTCTTCGCGCAGATGCGCGGTCAAGCCATCCGCACCCGCGATAGCGGCCAGTTGGCCAGCGCGCACAGGGTCGGGGTGTAGGCCGCCGCGTGCGTTTCGAATTGTCGCTACGTGATCAATGTTCACGCCGAGTCGGATGGGCTTTTTATCTCGGGAACTCATGATCGACCCCTTACGCCTCGCCCTCTTCATCGCCAATGCTGATGCGCTCAGCGCCAAGCACCGAAGGCGACGCGCGAAGACCAGCCAACGCATGCGCCAATTGGCGCACATCTTTGACCTCAAGGTCTAGCACGAGATCGATAAACTCCTGCGACCGGTTTTGCATTCGAATGTTGCCAATCGAAATACCGTATCGCGCAATTACACCCGCGACCTCGCTCAACACGCCAATGCCATTGCGCATGGTGACGCGAACGGCCGCGATAGCCGCCGAACGCTCGCCGTCACGGTCCCTCCATTTCAGGTCTAGCCAACGCGATTGCGGCGGGTCTTCCTTCTCTAATGTCTCGCAATAAATCGTATGCACCATCACGCCGCCATCATCATCGCGGATCCCGACGATCCGCTCGCCTGGCAGAGGCGTGCAACAGCGCGCCATTCGCACCGCCGCATTGGCCGTTAATCCGGAGATTGCCGCCCGCGGCGTTAACTCGCTCGCTGTTTTCGGCCGAATTTCAGAGTGAACTGTCCCCGATGCGCCTGGATACACAGCCTCAATCAACGCATGAACTGGCATATCGCCTCGGCCAATGGCGACCAACACATCTTCAACCGAACGCTTGCCAAGCCGCCCCAATCCGCTGCGCACGCCTTTCACGGAGAACTCTAAATTGGCACCGGTGAAAACGCTTTCCGCAATGGAGCGTCCGAGAACCGCATGCTCGTTACGGCGCATTTCTTTGATCCGTCGACGGATCGCGCTACGCGCCTTGCCGGTGACTGCAATGCTCTCCCATTCCGCGGGCACGGGTGCACTTTCTGACCGCAGAACCTCGACGACGTCGCCTGTATTGAGCGGCGTCCGCAGCGGCCGTTGAACGCCATTGATTTTCGCTCCGATACACTGATCGCCAACATCCGTATGCACAGCGTATGCGAAATCAAGCGGCGTCGAGCCCTTGGGCAATGCAATGACGCGACTCTTCGGCGTGAAGCAAAAGACCTGATCCTGGAAGAGTTCTAGTTTCGCGTACCGAAGGGCTTCATTGACGTCGTCGCCGGACTGGAACATTTCCACCAGCCGTCGCGGCGTCTCGTAAGGATCGTATTGCCCCGGCGCCACGATTTCCACGGCGCCTTTGCTATCCGGGTCTTTATATTGCCAATGGGCGGCGACGCCCCGCTCAGCCGTTTCATGCATTTCGAAGGTACGAATCTGCATTTCGATGCGCTGGCGCCGACCATCATCACGCGGCGGGCCGATCACAGCGGTATGAATGGAACGGTAGTTGTTGGGTTTGGGTGCAGAAATATAGTCGTCAAATTCGGTGGGGATCATCCGCCATGTGCTGTGAATTACACCCAACGCCCGATAACAATCCTCGACATTGTCGACCAAGATTCGAAAAGCATAAATATCCGCCAGCTCATCAAACGAAATGCTTTTCTGAGTCATTTTCCGCCAGATCGAATAGGCGCGCTTTTCCCGACTAGCAACTTGCGCTGTTAAACCCTCAGCTGCGAGTTTCTCGCGCAGCACCTGGGCCAATTCAACAACTGCGTGCACGGAGAATTCGTGCATGTCGTCCAGACGCGCACTGATGGTGTTGTGCGCTTCCGGACTGATTTCGCGAAACGCGATATCTTCCAACTCTTCACGGATACGCTGAACCCCGATGCGCGATGCAAGCGGTGCATAGATTTCCATCGTTTCCAGCGCAATACGATGCCGTTTCTCTGGTTTCTCAATGTAATGAAGCGTTCGCATATTGTGCAGGCGATCCGAGAGCTTGACTAAAAGCACGCGCACATCTTCGGCCATCGCGACCACGAGCTTGCGAAAATTCTCAGCCTGCTTTGACGATTCATCGCGCAACTCAATTTGCGAGAGCTTCGTGACACCGTCCACCAGCGATGCAATCTCATCGCCGAAGATTTTGCGAATTTCTTCGATTGAAACGTCAGTATCTTCGACCACATCATGGAGGAGTGCTGTGGCGACTGTCGCCGGGTCCGCTCGTAAGCTCGTCAAAATCGCGGCGACCGCAAGCGGATGGGTGAAATAGGGGTCGCCCGAGTGGCGCGTTTGCCCCCCATGGGCCTTCATCGCGAACACATAGGCGCGGTTCAAAAGGTCTTCATTGGCGTTTGGATCGTAGGACTTTACGAGATCGACGAGTTCCGTTTGCCGAATAAACCCGACCGGATGCGACGAGCGCGGCGTTGTCGCGTCAGGAGTTGCAGGCGCTGCTTCTTGCTCTGCCTGCGGCGGTCGAGCAGGAACAGCAGCCTCCGTCCGGAGATGATGCGCCGGCGCATTCGCGCCGCTCGTCGAAGTCGGGTTTTCTTCACCGGCCCGCTTTCCGCTGATCACTGAGGTTTGTTGTTTTTCAACCATGGATCGCGACGGCTAATCCCACGTTAACGACAGAAAGGACGCGGCGCGCCGCGGTCCCCGGACGAAAACAGAATGCGTCGCTCGATGAACGCCGTCTAGCCTTTCGGCAAGGTTTGCGGCGTTGTCATGCCCGCCGCCTGGATGGCGTTGAGATAATCTTCCTCGGAGACCTTATCGAACTCAGGCGCATCCGATTTTTCGACGCCTGTTTCCGCGTCTTCGCCCTCTTCAACCTCAACCTGTTTCTGCAAGGATTGCACAAGGTCTTCGTCGAGTTCTTCAGGGACGAGTTTGTCGTCGGCAATCTCACGCAACGCGACAACGGGGTTCTTATCCTTATCTCGGTCGATCAAGAGCGGCGCGCCAGATGACAATACCCGTGCGCGATGGGCCGCCAAAAGCACCAAATCGAAGCGGTTGGTGACTTTTTCGACGCAATCTTCAACGGTGACGCGGGCCATGCATTTCTCCTGATGAATTGAGAACTTCGTCCCATAGCCTTCTCGCCCCTGCGAGACAAGCGAAAGATTGTTCAAACGGGCGCATTTTTCAGCGCGAATTTGCGATCGCGATTACAATTTGCGTGCGGTGCGCGTCGGTAGCGCGGCCAATAAGTCGCCTGCGCGAGCCCCCGACACAGGATGGCGCCAGTCCGGCGCGATTTCCGCCAGCGGGGCCAGCACGAAATCTCGCTCATGCATCCGTGGATGCGGCAAGATGAGGGTCTCATCGCTACCGCCCGTCACAAGATCACCATGGGCGATAATATCGAGATCTAGGGTTCGCGGCGCGTTTTTTTGAGACCGTCGGCGGCCAAAGCCGGCTTCGATGGCCTGAAGCGCGCTCAGCAACGCTTCAGGCGATAGATCCGACCGCGCGGAGAAAACCGTGTTGATATAGTCCGGATGGCTGGGGTCAGGCCAAGCGGGCGAGCGATAAAGAGACGCGCGCGATGCAATGGATCCAATGGCCGCGAATGCGGAAATTGCTGACAATACAATCTGTTGCGAATCGATGGTACAAAATGGCAAATTTGAGCCGACGCCAATAATGATCATTTTTGGTTTCCAACTGGCGCGGCCTCGAGCCTGACGCTGAATATCACGATAAAGATAGTAATTGTGTAGCGAGGTGGCGATGGGCGGTTTCTTGGGATTGCGCGAGGACGAGCGCGCAGCGCTCTTCATTGACGGGGCAAATTTATATAAAGCTGCCCGAGGTCTGGGATTTGATATAGATTACAAGAGCTTGCTCGAACAATCGCGCAATGCGTGTAAACTCGTGCGTGCGTCGTACTATACGGCGATCCAAGAAGACCGCGACCAAGACTACTCACCGCTTCGGCCGCTGGTCGATTGGCTCGACTATAACGGCTACACCATGGTCGCAAAGCCGACGCGGGAGTTTACCGACGCGCAGGGCCGCAAACGGTTCAAAGGATCCACCGATGTCGAGCTCGCCGTTGATATGATGGTCTTAGCTGAGCGGGTTGATCACCTCATTCTGTTCTCCGGCAATGGCGATTTCCGCCGGGCGATTGAAGCTGTTCAATCAAAAGCCGTCAGGGTGACCGTGATTTCAACAATCAAGTCGTCGACGCCCATGGCCTCCGACGAGTTAAGACGGCAGGCGGACAGCTTCATTGACTTGTCGGATCTGGCGAAGATTATTGGCCGGGCGAGTGGCGCACCGCAACATCGCGGGGGCCGCCATTCCAATGATCAAGACGATGACTACGAACCGGATTACGACGACGAATTCGACGATCTGGATTGACGCGTGAGCGTGCACGTCGCTTTCCCCTTGGCAGAACCATTGCCTGACTGTGACCTGTGCCCGCGCCTAGCCACGTTCAGGCGTGAGAATGAAAAAGCGTATCCCAATTATTTCAATGGCCCCGCGCCTACCTTCGGCGACCCTCAAGCACGGTTATTGATCGTCGGTCTTGCACCGGGGCTCCATGGCGCCAATCAAACGGGCAGACCCTTCACGGGCGATTACGCGGGCGACCTCCTTTACGAGACTCTCGCGAAATTCAACTTTTCAAACAACAAATATGCGGCGCACGCCGATGATGGCTTGGCGTTGACGGATACAGCGATTACCAATGCCGTGCGTTGCGTCCCGCCAAAGAACAAGCCCGAGACTGCAGAGATCCGCCAATGCGCGCAATTTTTGGATGCGCAAATTGCGGCGACTCCGAATCTCAAAGCTGTCTTGTGCTTGGGAAAAATCGCCCACGATGCGACCGTTTCTGCGTTCGGCGAAAAACGCAGCGCCCGACCGTTCAGCCATGGGGGCGTCCACAAGCTCGACCATAAGGGGATATGGCTGTTCGACAGCTATCACTGTTCGCGGTACAACACGAACACGCGACGTTTGACGCCCGAAATGTTTGAAGGGGTCTTCGACGCGATTCGCACGTATTTAAATCAAACGCAAAAATCGCCCGCCCGCAGCCAGGAGAAAAAGCGTTCCTCTGCAGGAAAATCATCTTAAGGTGAAAAGATGGCGCGAAATTGGGGCCTTTCGACCAACGATGAGCGCAGGACGCTTCGGGACGCGCAGACAGCGAAGCCAGTGCTGACGCTGCTTGCGTCTTTCGTTTTTGGCGTTGTGGGCGCCTCTGTTGCGGTCTTGAGCTTTTCTCTCGCGCGCGGCGCGACGACTGACCTCTTTCAAGGCTTCTATTTGTTGCTGTCGGTTATCGCGGCTGGTTTTGGAGCGTGGGGTTATGTGTGGCTCGCCTTGCCGCGATTTGCGGCGCAATTTCGCGCCATTGGCGATCCCTTTTCGAAATTAATCCGCTTTTACTTACGCGCCGCCATCCTCCTCGTGATCCTCACTTTTATTGGGCGCGTTATGCTAACGACAGCCCCGAACATCTTGACCACACTGGTTTTGTGCATTTCCGGCGGCGCGGGCGCTGCGGCCGCCTTCCAAACCGTTCTCGCTTTTGTGCCGAACGCCGAATAGCCGCATGGTGAGTATACGCTGGCCGCTATGCAGCCTTCAGCCGCGATCGCGCAGTAGGCGTTGTTTCTGACGCGACCAATCTCGGTCTTTCACTGTGTCGCGTTTGTCGACCGTTTTTTTGCCTTTGCCCAAGGCGATCGCAAGTTTCGCAATACCGCGCTTGTTAAAATAGAGCCTTAGCGGGGCGATCGTGTAGCCCTCGCGATCAACGGCTTGGGAAAGGCGCGCAATCTCGCGGCGTTTGAGCAATAGTTTTCGCGGGCGCCGCGGCTGATGGTTTTGGCGATTGCCCGCAGAGTATTCTTCGATGCTCGCATTGATTAGCCAAATCTCGCCATTCTCCGGCGATGCGTAACTCTCAGCAATATTTGCTTTGCCCTCGCGCAGCGCTTTGACCTCGGTGCCCGTTAAGGCCAGGCCCGCTTCAATAACGTCCTCGATTTCATAGTCGAACCGCGCGCGACGATTTTCCGCCACAAGCCCAGAAGACGCGGCCTTTTTCTTGGGCGCCATTAGCTGATTAAATCCAGCCCCTTGAGCGCCGCACGCACTTTCGCTTTCGAGCCGTCATGGGGCTCGACGAGCGGCAAACGCAAATCTGGTTCGCATAATCCCATCAGCGACAGGGCATATTTGGTCGGCGCCGGCGACGCGTCCGTGAACAAGGCTTCGTGCAGTGGCGCAAGGCGATCTTGGTAGTCAAGCGCAGTCGCAAAGTCTCCGCTGAGCGTCGCGGCCTGCATTTTTGCGCACAGCTCAGGGACGATATTGGCCGTCACCGAAATGCAGCCTCGGCCGCCCATGGCGTTAAAACCGACCGCCGTCATGTCTTCACCCGATAGCTGGATGAAATCCGCACCGCAATCGCGTCGCTGCAACGCCACTCGCGCCAGATCCGCGGTCGCATCTTTGACCCCAATAACGCGCGGCAGCTGGGCGAGCTCAGCGAGCGTGTCCACGGTCAGTCCAACCACCGTCCGGGCGGGGATATTGTATATGATGATCGGCAAGTCGACGGCGTCGTGGAGCGCGCGATAATGCGCTAATAACCCCGCCTGACTCGGCCGATTGTAATAGCCGGTCACCGACAAAATGGCGTCGGCGCCAAAGCTCTGAGCGCGCTTGGCCATCGAGATCGTATAGGCCGTCTCGTTCGAGCCCGCGCCGGCGATGATGGGCACTCGGCCGGACGCCGTTTCGACGCACAGACGGATTACCCGCTCATGCTCGTCGTCAGTTAATGTCGAAGACTCTCCTGTAGTCCCCACCGGAACAAGGCCGCTCGTCCCATTAACGATCTGACGCTCAACCAGCGCCTGAAACGCCGTTTCATCCACGCGATCGTCTTTTAAGGGGGTGACGAGCGCCGTAATGGACCCTTCAATATCTGTCATAGCTTTGGTGTTTTCAAAAATGTCATCGTTCGATAGCCTTCCTGCCCCTGTTCAGCAAGAGATCCCTGTTTTGATCAATGCGAGATTAGGCTAATCTGCTCATGACTGGCGGGTAATAGCTTGGGAGCGGCGAATGGCGCTGACGACGCCTTTGCGTTTGGTGGTTTGTGTTGCGGTTTGCGTTGTGTTCTTCACAGACGCGCTCGCCCTCGGCTTTTCAGCCCCCCGAATAAAACCGCCGGCGCCGGACCCCACCTATGTCACACGTGCGGATAGGGCAGCGCTGATTGAGGTCGCAGACTTAATCAAACGCCGGCGCTATAGCGAGGCGCGCGCCCAGATTACCGTCGTGTCCGATCCGATCGCGCGCAGTCTGGGCTATTGGATGTACTTTATGGCTGGGGATCCCAAAGTGGATCTCCTGGACGCAGACGCCTTTCTTGACGCACACCCTGATTGGCCCGCGATCAACCGCATCCAATCCAAACTCGAATCCCGGCTCTCCTCGAAAACCCCTGAGCGCGTTATCGATATAATGTTCGACGAGCGCGAACCGGTTACCGGCATCGGCAAGATCCATCGCGCGCGCGCCCTCTATATCGCCGGAAAAACCGCCGACGCAGACCGCTATTTGCGCGACGCATGGATTAACGACAGTTTTTCGGTGGAAGACGAACGGTATGTCCTGTCAAAATATGGCGGCCGCCTGACGCGTGAGGATCACGCTGCGCGCGTGGACCAGCTGCTTTGGGACATTCAAGTCACCAATGCGCGTCGCATCATGCCAAAACTATCGAAAGATGAGCGCCGCGCGGCGCAAATTCGATCCGCCCTCCTGCTCCGCGCAAACAATGCGCCAGACCTCTATTTCAAACTGCCCCGTGATGTTCAGCTCGATCCCGGCATGTTGCACGCCGCGGTGCGGTTTTACCGCCGCACCGGCAGCGAAACGATTGCGCTGGAAATGGCGCTGCAAGCGCCGACGGATCCTGACCAACTGCGTAATCCGGAACGCTGGCGAGAAGAACAACGCCTTTTAATGCGATGGGCGTTAAAGGAGGGTCTTTTTCCGCAAGCCTATGCGGTCGCAGCACACCATGGGTTAGAACCCGGAACGGAGTATGCCGCCGCAGAATTCGACGCCGGCTGGATCGCGTTGCGCTTTTTAAATGATCCGGAGCGAGCCGAAACGCATTTCTATGCGTTGTCCTCAGTTGTTAAGACGCCGATATCCCTGTCTCGAGGGTTTTATTGGTTGGGACGCGCCGCAGAAGCGCGCGAGGACATGCCAACAGCAACGGAATTTTTCCACTCCGCCGCCCGGCACTATTACTCTTATTACGGACAATTGGCGGCCGAAGCTCTAGGCGGCCCCGCCCTTCAACCAAAATTTGCCGCGCCAACGCTGTCCACTGCCGAGGACCGCGCTTTGTTTGCATCGCGTCCGGCGGTCGCCGCGCTAAGAATTTTGTCCGATCTCGATCTAACCTATGAATTTATGGTCTTCGCGTATCATGTAGACGGTCAACTGGATACAGCTGGCGAGTACGAAGAGTTCGCAAAAATCACCAATGGCGAAGGCGCCCCGCATCTCACCGTTCGCGCCGGCAAAGTGGGCATTCAGAATGACGCCTTTGTTGCGGATGTTGCGTACCCGCTTGTGTTTATTCCTGACGAAGCGTCAACCTATGTGGCCCAAGAGATCATCCTCGGGCTCTCACGGCAGGAAAGTGAGTTTAACCCCCGCGCCTACTCGCGCGCCGGCGCGCGCGGCGTGATGCAGCTAATGCCCGCGACAGCCCAGATCACGGCGCGCAAGGAAGGCATGTCCTATTCTCAGTCGGCGCTGTTGGACGACCCGGTCTATAATATGACAATCGGCTCTGCGCATTTGTCTCATCTACTCGAGCGCTTTGACGGTTCGTTGGTTCTGACGCTCGCAGCCTATAACGCGGGCGCGCGCCGCGCAGATCAGTGGATCGAGACTTATGGCGACCCGCGCAATGCCGGCGTGGATCCGGTGGACTGGGTGGAGCTCATTCCGTTTTCGGAAACGCGCAATTATGTGCAGCGTGTCATGGAAAATATTCAAGTCTACCGCGGCAGGCTCAATAACGCGCCGATACCCGGCCGCCTTGCAGCCGATCTGGAACGCGGCGGCCCAGGTGCGCGGGTTGCGGCGCTAGACGAGCCCTCATCTGTTCTCACGGCGCGCGTCGTCGACGCCGCCTTCCGACCGACCCCGCCCATCCAAGCACGCATCGAAGAGCAGGCCCGCACGTTCAGATTGGCGCTATTGTTGGAAAGCGTCATTGATGATGAGCAAGACGGGGACGCTGACGTTAGGGAGCGCGCCGCATCGCCGCCTCGGGACGCCGCGGCGCCATCTACGCCTGCGGACGCCAATGCGCTGAACGAATTTTCCTTGAGCGATCCCTTCGAGCCTACTGACGCTCAGGGTACGGACGCAATTTCGAACGAGAGCCTTACGGACGCGGCGCTCGCGCCAGGGCCAGGTGAACTGCCAGCCCCTGATGCAGTTCGCGGCGAACCAGCGCTGATCGCGGCCGAGCCCCCCTCCGCTTTGAGCGCTCGCGACGCACCACCGCAACCCATCGCGTTCGAAGAAAACGATGTCGATGACACAACAAGTCAACAAACGACGATACCGTTGACTTCGGATGCGCCCGACGCCGCGCCGGCGCTGGTAGCGGGCAGCGTCACAACGCCTGCGCCCAGCACTGGGCTCGAACCATGCCTCACCTATCGCGCCTTTATCGCGGAAAATGCGCAAGAAGACGCGTCAGCAGCGGACCTTAATTCGGGCATGCTGGCGGAGCTCGAAGCTGGCAGCGTTTGTTGATAGGCGTTTTCCGCTGGAAGGCTCTGCAGCACGGGCAAGGGCGTTGCTCTTTCCATGAACGAAACACACAGGTCAGACCCCGATAGGGAGTCATTTAATTTCTCGCGCACTTGAGCTGGCGGAGAGGAAGGGATTCGAACCCTCGATATCCTTTTGAGATATACTCCCTTAGCAGGGGAGCGCCTTCGACCACTCGGCCACCTCTCCGCCGGCCGTAATGCCTGCAATTGTCGCGCAATGCAAGAATGCGCACGGTTCGATGAGACAGGCGAAACGCGTGCGCGCCCCATCGTACGAAGCAGTAACGCCCCTAAGCCTGAGGGATCATAAACCCGTCAAAGAAGGCCGATAGCTGGTCGAACGCGTTAAGCGGTAGGATTTGCGCTACATGCTGATCAGGGCGCACAATCACAATGCAGCCCCTCTCGCGGTCAATGTTGCGCATTGTAAAAATATTATCCTGGCGATGATTGGCGCAGAACGACTTCTCGTAATCGCGAAGCTGAAGGCGACCCTTATAGGGTTTTAACACCTCCGGCAGCGCGCCAATATCAAGATCGCGGTGATACTGCTGAAAGACCGCTCTAAAATCGATGACCGCGTCTGGGTCTGCATCCTTCGGCGTGTATTTTTTGAGCGGCGATTGCGCGTCTTCGCTTAGAAACTGGCACAAAGCGCCAAAAGCGGAACTGGGGCCAGTGGGACCCGCCTCATCCGCAAACGCAAAGAGGCGCCATCGCGCGTCCGCCTCAACCGTGTGCCCGATCTGCATCGGTTTTGCGTCGATGAGACGAATTACCGGCGCGGAGTGGAAGCGCGTCCCAATTTCAAATCCGGGCGCTAAGTGTTGCCATTCCGGCTCTGCGGTTAACGGCGATCGCTCATACTTTACTGAAAGACCCGCTGTATACCGTCCATGTTCGATGAAATACCGCTGGAATTTCGGTGTTTCCTCAACGGCGCCCTCTTCTGCATCTTCAGGCGGCGCGCCAATGATGCGCGACCATTCATGGTCGAAATCGATCAAGGCTTGCGCAACCTTTTGGCGCTCGGCCGAATAGGAATGCAACAACGTCTCGGGACACTGTCCGCGCAATACGGACACCAACTTCCAACCAAGATTGAACGCATCGCCCATGGACACATTCATGCCTTGACCGGCTTTTGCACTATGGGTGTGGCACGCATCGCCCGCGATGAACACGCGCGGAAGCTGGCTGTCGACCTTATCCGCTGCAACGTCATCAAATTTATCCGTAAGCCGATGGCCAACTTCGTAAATCGACCACCAGACGACTTCTCGAACGTCCAAAGAGTATGGCCTGAAGACGCCATTGGCTGCGTCAATCAATTGATCAACGGTTACATCTTTGATGGACAGCCGCTGACCGTCGGTGAGTTTGTCCATCTCAATGTAAATACGATTGAGATGCCCGCCCTCTCGGGGGATGATGATGATATTGCCGGCATCGGACGACTTAATCAGCGTCTTAAGGCGAATGTCCGGGAAATCAGTAACGGCGAGAACATCCATCACGCCCCAGGCTTGATTTGCCTTATCACCGCGCAGTTCCCGACCGATCTGACCACGCACTGTGCTTCTCGCACCATCGCAGCCCACTGCGTACCGCGCACGGATGGTCACTGTTTCATCATCGCGCCCTGCTTCCGAATGCTGCAACGTGACCGAAACAGGATACTCAGAGCCGTCGTCGAGCACGCTGACATCAATCACTTTAAAACCATAGTAAGGCTCTAAACGCGTCGGCGAATTTCGCATGACTTCTAAATATCGATCATGCACCCGCGCCTGGTTTAAGATGACGTGGGGCATTTCCGATAAGCCGTCTTCAACATCTTGAATGCGACCTGTTCGGCAAATCTCCTGGGGGCGCTCCGGATCGGGATTCCAAAACGTTGTCTCGTTCACCCAATACGCTTCGCGCTTTACCTTTTCTGCGAAACCAAAGGTCTGGAACATTTCCATCGACCGACAAGAAATCCCGTCTGCCTGCCCCTTCTGAAGAGGGCCCGGTTTTTGATCGACGATGCATGTTTTGATGTCAGGAAATCGGGAGAGCTGCGCAGCAAGCGTCAGCCCGGCAGGGCCGCACCCAGCGATAAAGACGTCGACGTTCTCAGGCGGCCTCTCTGGGCGAACAACATCCTTGTCGGCTGCTTGGTAAATGTCGGGATCACCCGCATGAAAACCTTCAAGATGAAATTGCATCGGTTTCCCTTTTCCGCATTCTTAGGTAGCTGTGAAGAATCGAAGCTCGTATCAAACTTTAAAACCGCGATATGCGCGCGGTCCGCCGCCCTTCTGGCGTCAAACTTTGGTAGCGACTGACCCGACGCAACCCGTTAATTCTTTAGGTGCTTATCAAAATACGCCACCGACTGGAGAAGAAGCTCCTCGCCTGCGAAAGGCCCGCCGCCGTGACCCGCGCCCTCAAGCAGCAAATATGTCGCCTTGTCTTCGCCAAGCACTTCTTTAGCGGCCAGGTAAAAATTATAACTCTGCGTATACGGAATGAGCGGATCTGAATCACCAACGACTGTCCAGATCGGCGGATCACTGGGGTCTAAATACGTTGTTGGATTGGCTTTCGCGACCAGCTCCGCATTGGCTGGATCATTTGCATCGACACCAATGTACTCGCTCTCGAGATCAACATTGTAGTCTTCGCCCAAGCCCAGCGCTAAACCTTCTTCCGTCTGGGTTTGAAAATTGATGGGCCCGAACCAGTTGATCCCCGCCTGAATTTTCGTCGGCACATCCGTGTGCTCGCCAACGCTCCCATCCGCAAACTCATCACCGGCGGAAGTCGCCATCATCGCCGTCAAGTTGCCCCCTGCAGACGCGCCCCATGCACCCATTTTATCGGGGTCAATTTTGTATTTATCTGCATTCGCCCGAATGAACCGGATCGCTGCTTTGCAATCATGGACGGCGGCAGGAAATACCGCCTCGCCGCTCAAGCGATAGTTGATGGAAATCGCAACATAACCGTTTTCGACCAACAGCTTGGCGTGATTGTAGTCCATCTCCTTCGAGCCCATCTTGAATGCGCCGCCATGGATAAGGACGACTGCCGGGAACGGCCCATCGCCTTCGGGCATGAAAACGTCGAGCTTTTGATCATCGGAGTCGCTTGCATAAGCGACGTCGATTTCTTGTTCTGCAATTGACGACATATCCACTTTCGGCATTCCTGGTCCTGGGGGCGGCGCGCCAGTGGGCCCTGGCCCAGGCTCCTCCACAAGCGGCGGCTGCGGCGGCTCTTCAACCGTTTCGGGATCACCGGCTTCATTCGCACAGGCCGTCGCAAGGCTAATCGCCGCTGCGCCAAAAAGAAGGTGATGTAGTCTCATAACCGCTCCCTAATGTAATATTGCGACACAGGTTTCTGCCGTCGCGTCACGTGCGCTACGTCATTCAGACGCTGAATTTCAGCTACCGCCGGCCACTGAGTATTTCGTCTTCGCTTGGCGTGTCGCGAGCAATTCATCAAGCGTCACGCCCTTCATGCCGGCGTAAATATCGAGATTTGAAATCCCCAAAACAGCGCCAAGTTTCTCAAGAACGAAAAAAGTCGCGCCTCTATGAATAAGCCCAGGCCAGTCTCGGTTTCGAATGAGGACGCGATCCCGTTCTTCAAGTCCAGCGCTATCCATCAATTGATCGGCGTCTTCAAGAAAGGCCCGTCGGAAATCTGGCTCTACGAGGCGGTGCAAGAATGCATTCAATTCGTATGCGGACGCCGCGCGCTCCAAAGAAAATGGATAGGTGCCGTCTATAGCCTCAACACCGGCGAGTTGCGATGCAGGCTCAGGCGCGCCAACGGCTGCGCCCTCGGACTCCTCCGGCTCAAGCACAAGCGTCGCGATCGCCGTCATGGACGGTAAATAATAGCTGCTTTGGACTTTTCGTACGTTTTCCCCCAGGGCGCCGCGCATGATCAGCCACATGATAATCTCAATTGCCTCGGCGCCGCCGCGAAGCATGTATTCGGTATGGGTCAGCTCTGTCAGCGCTTCCGGGTCATTCTCAATGAGGTCAAGAAATTCTTTGTCCCAATCCGGGTTGTTGAACCCGGCGCGCTCGCCATGAACTTGATGAGACAGACCGCCTGTTCCTAACACGACCACCCGCAAGTCTTCCGGGTAACTCTCTATCGCGACCTTCAAGGCTTGGCCGAAATTGAAACACCGCTTCGCTGTTGGAATGGGGAATTGAAGAACCCCGACCTGGAGCGGTACGATCGGGACGGACCAACGATCGCCCGACAGATTTAAAATGGAAAGCGGAGACAGACATCCGTGATCAAGCGGGCGATCGCGGAAGAACGAAAGGTCGAATTCCTGCTCGGTCATTGATTGCGCGATATGGCGCGCAAGTTGATCATGCCCCGCAAGGGGCGGCAAAGCGCGAGCACCGCCGCCTTCGTCTGCGGGTCGGTATTCGTTGTCTACGCCAAGGGTAAAGGCCGAATAATGATCAAAAAAGAAGCTCGTGACGTGATCATTATACACAATGAAGATGACGTCTGCTTTGACCGCATCAAGCCAACTTCTGACTTCGCCGAGATTCTCGAAAACTGGCCGCCATGCCTCGTCGTCGTTTAACCCCTGGTCAACCGCGAAGCCAATTGTTGGCGTATGTGAGACGCCTATGCCGCCGACGATCTTAGCTATGATCAGCTCCCTAACTAACGGGTGACGATTACCACATCATTTGCGCATATAACTCGCGAATACTCAATCATCACAGGAGGAGGCGATTTTCACAACCGTTCTCCTCCTGATGTATTCACTCTTCCTAACGTCGAACGTTAGAAATCGAGTCCTAGCCGGCCGCCGAAGACGCGCGGTTCGGTAACGTTCACGCCAACTTGATCTTCTTCGCCGGGCGCAAACCCGATCGGAGAGGACGTGACCTGAACGTCATTTTCGATATTCCGGATGTAAAAGCCAACCGAAACGCGACCACCGGGCGCCCGGTAGGTCAGATTTGCATCAGATCGCGTAAAGCCATCTTGTTCGAGTTGAAAAGCGTCTGTGAAGTTCGAAACCACATAGCCGCTATCATAGCGCGACGCGAGACGAAGCAATATCGCGCCGTCATTAGGCAACTGGAATTCACGCGCATACTCGATCCGCGCTGTGAAGTCCGACAGCTTGTCGATGGTAAAGCCTTCCCAATCTGTGAAGACCGCGCCGACCGGCGGGAAATCCATCGCCGTTCGGGACCCGGCGGTCAGATCCGTGTACTCACCGCTCGCCAGAGAGAAACCGAACCGCAACGTATCATTGTCCGTTGGCGTCCACGTGAAGTCATTCTCCCAACCATAGGTCTCAATGCCGGCCGTTCGAGTAAAGATGACCGGGGCGCCAGGCGCTACGGTCAACGCCGTGATCTGCGCTTCAGCATAGTCGTAGTAATAGGCCGCTGATTCCCAATTCAGGTTCGGAAGTATCTCGCCTTTAAAGCCGAGCTCGTAAGCGATCAATTCTTCGGGATCGTATGGGCCGACCCCGCCAACAGCTGGATCAAAATCGTTGAAGCCGCCAGCTTTGTAACCCGTGGCGACACTCGCATAGATGAGCGTCGCATCCGTTGGTTTCCAATCGAGGCCAACGCGCCATGTAAGTTTGTCTTCGTCCGCTGAACCGAGATTCGGTCCCCCGATACAATCGGCCGGGTACATGCACATCATGCCGTCTCTATCCAAAGGCCCGAATGCAATCGTTGCTACGCGATCCACTTCATCTTTCGAATACCGCAGACCCGCCGTCATATTAAGCGTATCGGTTAGCCCATAGTCTGCCTGACCGAAGATGCCCAAGGATTCGTGCTCGGTCGTACCCACAACGTTGAAAGCCGAGATACCCGCCTCACGCGTTGGCGCAAACACCGGTGAATCCCATCTGTGGTCGCTCTCGTCGATTTCTTCTTTATGCCGATGAAAGCCCAGGATCCAATTTAGCCGACCGGGGTTCTCGTTTGCGAACCGGATTTCGTGCTGAGTTGTTTGGTTGGTGCCTGTGTACTGACCCCACTCCCAGACCGGGGGTGGTCCTGGCGGGCCTGGTGGAAAGCTTGGCAACAGGGTCTGCGCGCTGAACGAATTTGTATCGTAGTCACGATACCCGAAAAGATAGGTCAACGCGACGCCGCTAAACGCCGTGTTAAACTCAGCGGTCACGTTGAAGAAGTCTTCATCGATTCCAGGGAACAGCGCGTCAGGTACGCCAAAAACGCTGCGTCCGCTTTCGCCATTTGCGGATTCCACGGTGATGACTTCGTTAGCCATAACGCCGCTGCCCAGCGGAACGAAATTACTGATGGGCACTTGCCCCGTGCCGACGCCGTTAATCTCACCGAAAGTCGAGGAAACGAATAGCGACGTGCTGTCACTGATGTCGTAAAGACCAGAGAGCCGGAAGCTCAGATCATCTTGATCGTTAAAGGCTTGGTCTGCGTCGCGCGCGGGCAGATAACCATCGCGCTCATTGTAAGCAACCGCGCCGCGGAAAGCGAGATTGTCGGCAACGGGAACGTTTACCGCTGCTTCTACGCGTTTGGTTTCGAAATTGCCGTACTCAACGTCAACGCTCGCGCCAAATTCAGAGTCGGGACGTTTGCTGATAATATTGATAACGCCGCCGGTCGTGCTTCGGCCGTATAGAGTTCCCTGGGGGCCGCGCAGTACTTCGATCCGTTCGATATCGAAAAACGCCGTCCCCATCTCGCGCGGACGCCCAATCGCGACGCCGTCGACGTTCACGGCAATGCCTTGCTGGCCTTTACTCGTGATGTCTGTAGTCGTGACACCGCGGATGTTGATGGTGACGCCCAGATCGCCGGTTCCGATCTGCACGCTCGGCGCGACGTTTTGAAGATCCAAAATTGTTTCAACGCCCGCTTCATTCAGCGAGTCGCCAGACAGAACGCTAACGGCCAACGGCGTATCGCTCAAAACGGTTTCCCGCTTCAAAGCCGTGACAGTAATAACATCGCGCTCTGAAGCGTCCGCTGCAGGACCGTCTTGGGCCTGAACGTTTGCTGCAGTTGCGAACGAAAGCGCTAGCGTTGATGCGCACATCATCCCGCGTTTGGCTATGGTGTTATGCTTCATTTGCTCCTCCCCAGGGCTACCGCGGGCTTGCGCCCATTATTGTGCCTCCCATCCAGAAATCTGGTTTGCACGAGGCTCGAATTTGTTCGGTGCGCACTGTCGAGGGGCTTGCCTGCGCCGGCCATTCATTCTTGTAAGAATCGCTTGACCTTTTGCATCGTTCAGCCGGCGCTGATTGATTAATGTTGCGCAATTGTCACGGGCGACAACGCACTCAGCCTTCGTGTTCGCGGCGTGCGCGACTTACGATTCGAAACTCGCTTGGGGGCTGGCCCGTTTCCTTTTTGAAAAAGCGCGTGAAATAAGCGGCGCTCGACATGCCCAACCAGAAAGAGATCTCCTCCATGGTCATATCGCTGAAAATCAATTGCCGCTTAGCTTCTGTAATCAATCGGTCATGAACCAGCTTCATGGGGCTTTTGCCCGTAGAATCCGTGCATGCGGACCGCAATTGAGTAATCGAAACGCCCAGGACATCTGCGTAGTCCTTAACCTTCCAACCCTGCCGGAAGTATCGTTCGATGAGCTCGTTAAACTGATCAATAAGCCGTGCTTCGCCAATGGCGACGGCGCCGACCGCAGAATCATTTTGCGAGCGCACAAGGCTCAAAAAGAGCGACGTCAGCATCATCTCCGCCGCCAGAATATGGCCTAAATCGCGCCGCTCCACCTCACGATCCAAGGCC